>NZ_JAMQTI010000012.1:0-204902 GCF_032883055.1 Mycobacterium sp. 29Ha | reverse complement strand
ACGGCGGTCCGATGATGGACCACCCCGGACTTACACAGATGGAATGACACGCCCCTCCATCGAGGAATTCACCCGCTTGACGTAGCGCTGATGTCCGTCCTCGATGGCCCACTCATCGACCAGGTGTTGGAGTGGGGAGAACTCCGGCGGCAGAAGCGCGCTCATCGGGCCGCCGCCTCGCCCGCCGCCACGTAGTCACCGACCACCTTGTGCAGGTGACGCAACAGGATCTCCTCGTCGTTCATCGTGAAATGCGTGAGGGCACCGCTCTTCAGCATCGCCTGCAGGCCTTCGGACGGGCTGGCGTCCTCCAGGATGATGTCGTTCAGGAACGTCATCGTCAGTTCCTGGCCCAACCGTTCCCGATGGGTGGTGGGCGCCTGGTAGTACGCCTCGGTTTCGAAGATGTGTGAATGCGGACCCGTCGGCCAGTGGGTGTGGACCGTGAAACCCGATGCGCCGAAGATCAACACGAAATTCGGGAAGAACTGGAAGGAATCGAATCCGTACTTCTCGGCGCGCGTCGGATTGATACCCGGCGGCATCGGCCCGCGATTGGGTTTCTTGTTCCACGGACCCGCCGCGCTGGCCTCCATCACGCATTCGATCGGCTTCGAGTAGGGCGTCTTCTGAGACGGTTCGCCGGCGAAGGAAAACATCCGGTGCGGTCCCTTCAGCTGGTAGCCCAACGCATCGGTGAACGGATTGGGTTGATCGAACGCTTCTCTGGCCTCTGCGGTGAGCGCGCCGAAGGACGAAGCGTGCAGATAGGGGCCGTGGTAGCTTTCCGCGAATCCATCGACGAAAATCTTCCAGTTGCACTGCAATTCGGCCTTGAACTGATACACCTGATGCGGCCCGTCGAAGGGATAGCCCTCCAGACCGTGTGCCAGTTCCCCGAGATACGACCGCAACGACTCGGTGTTGTGCGGATTGAGATTGATGAAGATGAACCCTTCCCACACCTCGCACTGAATGGCGGGAACCCGGCAACTTGCGGCGTCGAAGTCGAGCAGCAGATCCTGACGCGTCGCCGAATGCAGCGAACCATCCAGCTTGTAGCGCCAACCGTGGAATCGGCAGTACAGCAGCGGCGCGCGGCCCTGGACCTCCCGGAAGGGATCGTCCTCCCAGAGCATCTTGTTGCCGCGGTGCGGGCAGATGTTGTGCATAGCGCGGATCACGCCGTCCTTGCCGCGGACGACGATGACCGACGTGTTGAGAAACCTCAGCTCGCGGGTGAAGTAACTGCCCGACTTCGGCACCCGCTCCACCCGGCCCACATAGAGCCACGTCTTTCTGAAGACATGTTCGCGTTCCTTCTCGTAGAAATCCTCGGATACGCAGTCTTCGAGTGACACCGGGCCGCGGCCGAGTTCGGGATACGCGTCGGTCCAGTGTCCGCTTTCGGGTTTGGTCACCAGGCTGTCGTGACTCATGAGGCTCCACCTCCTCGCCGAAAACTACAGCTGCGGAAATGGTCAAAACAGATGCAGAAGCGCAACACCCTGTTGCATATTTGGAACAGCCGATGGAACAGAACCTGCCGTTCGACCTCGACGCCCTGCTGGTATTCGGCAAGGTCGTCGAGTGCCGCAGCCTGTCGAAAGCGGCCGCGCTGCTCGGCATGCCCAAGTCCACCGTCAGCCGCAAGCTGACCAAGCTGGAAGCCGACCTCGGCATCAAGCTGCTGCGGAAGAACACGCACCAGCTCACGGTCACGGACCTCGGCGAGCAGGTTTACAGCCACGCCGTGAACATCCTGACCGAGGCCAACGGCGTGCGCGCCCTCGTCGAGGGCAGCAGACAAGAACCGCAGGGCGAGCTGAAGGTTGCGATCCCGATCTTCCTCGGTATCGACTACGCGTCACGCGTCGGTGCCGCGTTCTTGCAGCACTATCCCCAGTCGCGGTTGGACATCCGGCTGGTGGACAATCTCGTCGACCCGATCAAGGACGGGTTCGACGTCGTGTTCGGCACTGGGCCACTTCAGGATTCGACGTTGATCGCCCGAAAGGTATTCAGCCTCGAGCTCTTTCTCTGCGCGACGCCCGACTTCGTAGCGCAGTTGCCCGAGCCGATCACCGACCCGACACAGCTGGACGCCCTGCCATTCATCGACTTCGGCTTCGGCGGACCGCGAAAATTCACCGTCACCAAACAGAAGCGCCGTTACGAGCTGTCACCGAAGGTGCGGGCGCGCGCCAACAACTTTCAAGTGTGCAAGCAGTACATCTTGCAAGGACTCGGCATCGGACCCATGCCCACCCAGATCATCTGCACGGCCGAATTGCGCGAGGGCAGCATCGTCCCCGTCATGCCGGAGTGGCAGCTCGAGGCGATGGACGTGCACATGATCTATCCATTCGAGCTGTCGTTCTCGACCCTCATCAGCGCGTTCTACGAAACCGCCTGCGAGATCATCGTCGAGAACGAGGCACGGAGTTAGGTGGGGTGAATGTCGAGCGAGCGTGCTTCTTTCGCAAGCGCTCGCGCCCCGCCGTGGACGAGTTCATCGCTTTCGACGTTGTGCAGCGAAAGTGCGAGTGAACCTCTGCATTTCGTTGAAAGCGATGAGGCCGCCCCGAGTTGGTCTACGAGGACTGGAGATCGGACTCCTCGAACACGTCGATGGACGTCAGAGGAGTCATCATGATCACCGGGATGTGCCGCGTCGTCGCCCTTTGATAGCTCAGATACGGCGGATACACATGGGATATGAAGTCCCAGATCCTGTGCCGCTCTTCACCTTCGGGTTCACGCCACGAGGCTCGGAACGCCTGGGTGGCGATCTGCAAGTCGACTTCGTCACCGGCCCGCAGGTTGTGATACCAGTCCGGGTTCTCGTCGGCTCCACCCTTGGACGCCACAATCACGACCTCGCCTCCGATGTCGCCGTAGATCAGCGGAACGATCTGCGTCCTACCCGACTTGCGGCCTTTCACCCTGATCAGGCAGTTGGTCGTGAACGCATGTCCGCCGACCTCGCTGAGGTCCATGATGTGGCCCTCCGCGCCGCCCGAACGCAGGTACGCGTCGCGGTGACTCGCCATCCAGTCGCGGCGTTCCTGCCTGATGGCCGCCGCCGACTCGTTGCTCATGACTTCTCCCTGATTCGCTCGAACAAGAACTGGACAAGACCGCGTCACAAAAATGCATACCATGGCGATCATGACCGATCTGCTGAATGGGATCCCGCGGGTCGACCCCACGGCCGATCCGCCGTGGACACTGCGGATCGTCGCCCGCGTCCTCTCGACGGAGCTCGGTTCCGTTGTCCATCGTCGGATCATGGCGCCGCTCGACGGGCCGCTCGGGCGCCTGACCCGCGGCCGTCTGCATTTCGGCAAGGGCACGATTCCGCTCGTCGTATTGCGATCCACGGGAGCCAGATCCGGAATCCAGCGCGATGTGCCGCTGGGATACTTCACCGACGGTGACGACGTCATCCTCATCGCCTCGAACTACGGCCAGGCCCACCACCCGAGCTGGTACCACAACCTACTGAAAAACCCGCAGTGCCAGCTGTTCCCGGAGGGCCGCACCGACCGCGGTGGTCATTTCGTGGCCCGCCTGACCGAGGGTGCAGACCGTGACCGTCTGTTCGACCTCGCGGCGGGCTATGCCGCCAACTTCGCGTCGTATGCGGTGAAGACCGACGGCGTCCGCACCATCAACGTGTTTCGCCTGTCCCCGGCGTAACCGCGTTTAGTAAACGCGATGCCGGGAGAACCTCTGCGCATGCCGCAGACCAACGATCCCTCGTCGACGCCGAAGGACGCCACCAAAGCGACCGACGACCAACGGGAGATCCAGGACAAACTCGACCACCAGCACGACGACCCTGATGCCCCCGGCAGGCATCAGACCAAGGATCAGGTCGCCGACGAAACCTAAATCAGATCATCTGCCGTGGGTGGCGAAGAACTGGCCACTCGCGAAAGACGCGTCCAGCCAGGTGTGACCTCCGCCGTCGATCTGGATGAACGACACTTCGGTGCCGTCGGCGCAACCGGCCGCGGTGAACCGGTGCACCGAGGGCGACGGGGAGTCCTCGACGGGCGCCGGGCACCCATCCAGTTCACGCCAACGCTGCGCCATCGCCGGCGCGGACACGATGTCGCTCGCTCCGCCGCGCCCCACCATCGGACCGCCGTTGAACGGCACGACGTTGTCTGCGGTTCCGTGAATGCTCAGGACGGACACCGGTCGCGATGGATTGCATGGGGACGCCGAGCCGAGTGTGCCTGCGACGGGCGCGACCGCGGAGACGACGTCCGCGCGCGAGCAGGCCAGCCGGTTGGCCATGAAGGCGCCTGCCGACATTCCGGTGGCGAACACGTGGCCTGGGTCGATACCGAAATCCTGCGTCAGCCGGTCGGCGAGCGCGACGAGAAAGCCCACGTCGTCGACGCCCTGACGGTCGGGAACCGACGCGCCCCGTCCATCGGCCCAGCTGAGGTCCACGCCCTCGGGATAGACGACGACGAACCCGTGCTGATCGGCGACGGCGTTGTAGTTCGTCATCGCAGCTTGAGCACCGGCGGTCATTCCGGCCCCGTGCAGGTTGATCACCAGCCCCGTCGGCTGCTCTATACCCGGCGGCACATGGACCAGATAGTTGCGCTGCAGCCCGCCGAAGTTCAGGCCGTCGGGAAAGTCCCCGGCCGGAACCGCGGAGGCGTGAGCACCACTGAACATGACAAGAGCCAGAAGGACGGCGGCCAGCGGTGCCGTCGTACGCCCGATCAACCGCAATTCAGCTCTCCCTGTCGCAACATGACACCCGACAGTAGGGACCCTCATTGCGATTTCGCAAATAACGGAAATCCACGTGACGGTGAAACTCCCTGCTCAAAGGCGCGCCAGCCGCGGTCAACCGACAGCAAACAGCTCGAGCTGGATGTTGTCGGGGTCGCGGAACACCACCGTCGAAAATGGGAACGGCTGGTCCCCGGATCTGATACCCGAGTGTTCGATGCCGAGTTCGTCCAGCCGCGCCGTCCAGGATTCGAGTTCGTCGCGCGATGCAACGTTGAGCGCGACGTGGTCCAGCCCGGTGCGGGCCTCGTCAAAAGCCTGGCCGTCATTGCCGGTGTTGGTGTGCAGACCGATCACGACGCCCGAGCGCGGTTCGACGAGGAGTTCGCCGTAGCCGGTGTCCTCGCATCCATAGTGTGGGAACTTCATCGGTACCCGCTCAGCTCCGAGCAGGCGCTGGTACCAGGCCAGGCTCGCCTCGAGGTCGGTGACGGTGATGGAGAAGTGGTGGATCCCGGTCACGCCGGGCACGGGTCGTTCGCTCACGTCGGGCTCCATGCGGATGGTCTATCAGAATGTCCCGTCATAGCTTGGCCGATGCAGAAATTGGCATCGGGCGGTTTCGGCAGTCCAGCAATTGGGTACAGCTAACTCGCACGAGAGGTTCAGATCCGAGCCGCATCATCACAAGGCCACCGGATAGGGGCAACTTCGCGTGTCTGATCACACTTCTTCCGAGTACGCCGATCTCACCGACATGTTTCGCCGCTTGGCGACTCTCGATGAAGGTTCGGCAGCATACCGCCGTCAGCGCGACGAGATCATCGCGCGTGGACTGCCGATCGCCAATCACATCGCACGTCGCTTCCGCAATCGTGGCGAGCCGAACGACGACCTCGTACAGGCCGCCCGGGTGGGGCTGGTGAACGCCGTCAACCGATTCGATCCCGAAAACGGCGCGGACTTCCTGGCCTTCGCCGTGCCGACGATGATGGGCGAGGTCCGCCGCCACTTCCGCGACTACGGATGGGCCGTCAAGGTTCCCCGCCGCCTCAAAGACCTCCAGAGCCAAATCGTCAAGGCTCGTGGCGCGCTGTCCCAGGACCTCAATCGGGCGCCGACCGCCACGGAGATCGCGAGGTACCTGGACATCGACCGTGAATCGGTGGTCGAAGCGACGATCGCGAGCAGCAACTACTCCACGCTGTCGACTGACGTGCAGGCCGGTCCGGACACTGACTTCCGGCCCATCGGGGACACGATCGGCGAGGTGGATCCCAACATCGACAAGGTCCTCGCCCTCGCGACCGTACGTCCCTTGATCGCGGCCCTGCCCGAACGCGAACAACGGGTGCTGAGCCTTCGGTTCTTCGACAACATGACCCAGACGCAGATCGCCGAACGCATGGGCTATTCACAAATGCACGTATCGCGGCTCATCTCCAAGGCCCTCGCCACGTTGCGTGACCAGGTTCGCGAACCGGCCGAGGTCATCACCAGCAGGGCGGCCGTACCCGCCTGAGCAGTACACATACCCGCCCGCGGCCCGCCCTTTAGAAAGTGCCAAGGCCGAAGCCGGACCCTGTCGTCATGAACGAGGTCGGGTTTCGTCCGCTGGTCGCAAAGGTGATGCAGAGTAGTTCGGCGAACGGCGGCGCGTTGACGCGGTTGGCCGCCTTCACCGTGCGCTCCCCCAAGCTGGTTCTCGCAGTCCTGGCGCTTCTGCTCGGTGTCAGCATCGTGATCGGCGGCGGCGTGTCCGACAAGCTCGCCGTGGGCGGCTACAACGCCCCATCATCGGAGTCGACTCACGCCGCCGAGGTCATGGATCAGAACTTCGGCACCACCGCGAACCTGGTGATCCAGGTGCTTCCGCGGGAAGGCACAGTCGACAGCCCCGAGGTCGCGGATGTGGCCGACCAGGTCTACGACCTCATCAAAGCCGAGCCCGAAGCGAAAGTCCTCCGATCGTTCACCGACCCCGCGGCCACCGATCTGCGCAGCCACGACAATCGCTCCGGCCTCATGCTGGTGCATGTCAGCGGAACCGCGGATGAGGCAGCCGACATCGCCAAGCAACTGGTCGCCGACCTGCCCTCCAACCCGGACGTCGCGGTACGCGCCGGCGGCACTCTTGGCGTCCAGCAGGAGATCCGAGCCAAAGTCAAGAAGGACCTCTTGGTCAGCGAAAGTATCGCGCTGCCGGTCTCGATGGCCGTGCTCGTCATCGTGTTCGGCGGGCTCATCGCCGCGTTCCTGCCCATCGTCGTCGGCATCACGTCGATCGTCACGACGCTGCTCGTGCTCGTGCTCATGACGCGGGTCACCGAAGTGTCGACGCATGCGCTCACCGTCGCGACGGCATTCGGTCTCGGGTTGTCCATCGACTTCGGCCTGTTGATGGTGTCGAGATTCCGCGAAGAACGCGACAGCGGTAAGGAACACCAGGCGGCGATCGTCGCGACGGTGGCCACCGCGGGCCGCACCATCATCTTCAGCGCGGCGACGGTCACCCTGGCGATGCTGTCGCTGCTGGTGTTCCCCACGTATTTCCTGCGCTCGGTCGGCATCGCCGCGAGCGCTACCGTCATGCTGTCGGCGTTGAGCGCAATCATCGTGCTGCCCGCGATGCTGTCGCTGCTGGGAAAGCGCATCGACTCGCTGGCCATCATCCGGCGGAAGACGCCCCCGTCCGCGGACTCCGCGTTCTGGCGGCGGTTCGCCGCGGCGGTGATCCGCCGCCCGCTCATCTACGCCTTGCCCGTCGTCGTGGTGCTGATCGGTCTCGGGGTTCCTTTCCTGAAAGTGCAGTTCACCAATCCCGATGAGCGCGCGCTACCCACCGACTCGAACGCACGGCTGGTGGCCGAGTCGTTACAGCGGGACTATCCGCTGGATCCCTCCCAGGCGATCACCTTGGTGACGCAGAACAACGCCGACGCCCTGGAGACGCTTGCCGCCGATGTCTCCCAGATGCCCGACGTGGTACTCGTCAACGGATCCGTCGGCAAGTTCGAGCGCGGCGCGCGCGCCGGCGAGGCCCCGCCCAGCGAGAGTGATGGCGCGGCCTACGTGTTGGCATATCTTGCGGTGGACTCGGATTCACAGGCAGCAGAACAGCTTGTGCACGACATCCGCGCGAAGATCACGGACAAGCAGGTCGAGGTGGGCGGACCGACGGCCACGCTGATCGACAGCCGGTCCGCGATCGCACAGCGGCTGCCGTGGGCGATCGGATTGATCGCGGTATTCACCTTCATCCTGCTGTTCCTGTTCACCGGCAGCGTCGTCGTCCCGGTGAAGGCGCTGCTACTGAACCTGTTGGTGCTGTCCGGAGTCCTCGGCGTCATGACGTGGATCTTCCAGGACGGGCATCTGTCGTCGCTGCTCGGATTCACGCCTGCTCCACTGAATTTGTCGATGGTGGTTCTGCTCTGCGCCATCGCGTTCAGCCTCTCGGTCGACTACGAGATCTTCCTGCTGAGCCGCATCAAGGAGGCCCGGGACTCGGGCATGTCGAACGACGAGGCAATCGTCGTCGGACTTGGCCGGGTTGGCCGGATCGTCACCAGCGCAGCACTTTTGCTGACCATAACTCTGGTCTCGTTCGCCAACGGAATGTCGTTCATGAAGATGTTCGGTATCGGCACGGCGCTGGCTGTCGTGATCGACGCGACGATCATTCGTGGCGTCGTCGTACCGGCGTTCCTGCGTCTGGCAGGCGAACTCAACTGGTGGGCGCCGAAACCGTTGCGGTGGCTGCACTCCCGTATCGGTATCAGCGAGGCGCTGTCCTTCGCCGTGGAAGAGGCGACGCTGGAGGTGCCCAGGCCCGCTGTTCTGTCGCTGAACTCGATGCATGCGGCGCCTCCGGTCCGCACGCCGGCCGAACTCGCCCGCCGGGTCCAGGTCATCTCCGGTCAGCACCTCGTTGCGAACGTGAACGGCATCGTGATCGTGGTGGCCAACCGCAAGTCGCTGGCGCAACAGGCGATGGCCGCCCAGCAGATGTCGCATCTTGTCGAGATCGTCCGGCGGAGCGAACCCGCGATGTTGTCGTATGCATTCTCTCAGCTCGCCCAGAGCGGCACGTGGAGCCGCGATCTCGCGGAGGTCGGCATCGTCGTGCCCACCGAAACGGGAATGGAGATCTTCTTGTGTGGCGGCGTCACGGTGGCGCTCGACGACGGCACAGGGGTCACCCTGATCGAGGGCCGCAACCGCTGCCTGCACCAAACGGTGCGGACACCCGGCGTCGCCGCGATCGTCACGGTCGACGAACTGGGTAAGCGGCCTGCCCTTCCCACGCCAGACCAAAACGCTGTCTACTCGATGTCCGACGGCGTTGTTCCGGGGCGCGGCGCGGTGGTGTGGTCGAAGGAGGCCGCGGCGACGACACGACCCGCGCGATGCGTGGTCCTCGACGACGATTCCCGGATCGAGGTCGACCGTGACTGCGTCGTCGGTCGATATCCGCACGACTCAGATGCGGCACGGCAGGGTCTTCGCCCGGTGTCTGTCTACGACCGGTCGGGCCTGATGTCCCGGGCGCACCTGGAGTTTCGGATCGTCGACGGCGAGCTGTTTGTCGTGGACCGGAACTCGACGAACGGCGTATTCATCCGTGAACCGGGACAGGACGGCTGGATGCGGCTCGACCCATGGCGGCCCATGGCCTTCCGGGACGGCGCCTCGGTGCGCGTCGGCGGTCGGACATTTCGGGTCCAGCAGCCGCAGGCCAGGCAGCAAGAGCGGCGCGAGCAGGATCGCGTGCCGGCGATGTCGGTCTAGAACGCGACGCCTGCCCCAACCCCGCACTCGGCCCCCTCGAGTGCGGGGTTGATGCACGCAATACCGCGCTCGGCGCGGACTCTGCACTCCCACCCGCCGAGTGTGGACTCAACGCACGCCAAAACCGCCCCAGGCGTGCCACAACCCCACACTCGAACACCCCACCACAAGCATCCAGTCGCGCGCCATCACAACGACCCACCCACCCGCCGACTGTGGACTCAACACACGCCAAAACCGCCCCAGGCGTGCCACAACCCCACACTCGACGCCGCCGTACCTCGCCACGAGGGTGCCGAGTCCTCGACTGTCCACGCACACCAAAGCGCACAGCGGCCGGGGGCTGAGCCGCCCGGCCGCTGTGCAGAGTGAAGCGTTTATGAAGCCCGTCAGTAGTCGGCTGCGGCCTTCTGGACGATGGCCTCGACCTCGTCGGCGAGCAGGAACCGCTCGGCGACAAGCGATTCCGCAGCAGTGCGGGCCGCGACGATGTAGTCCTCGCGTGACGGATACCGTTCGGTGACCGACGGCCGGCCCGGAGGGAACGCCAACTTGCTGCCCACCCGCTCGTAGAGCACATCGGGCAACTCGTCGATGTGACGACGGGGATTCCAGCCCGTGTATGAGGCGAGCGGTGCGGCGACGGCCGGCAGGCGGATACCCGCGACCTCGTTGCCGTCCGCGTCGACCGCCGACACCAGGTCGACGTACGGTTCGCCCAGCTTGACCGGCCAGCGACCGATCCCGCGATCGGCATCAGGACCGAGGTCGATGTACCGCGCGTGCGGTAGCGCCGACGGGTCCGGGCCGGTGGTGTGGCTGAAGACCGACAGGACCTCCTTGCGCGCGACCGCAGTGCCGTCGCTGGTCCGCGGCACCTTGCTGCGCGGAGGCTCGACACCCTCGCAGACCCAGTCCTCAAGCGCGACGAGCAGCGCCCGGTTGACCGGCGTGACATCCAGGCGATGCACCGGATTGGCTACCGGCAGCGCCTCTTTGAGCTTGCTGCTGCCGAAATGGTCGGTGCTGGCCAGCAGGTACGTGCGGACATCGGGATCCTCGGGCAGATCCACGCCGGTGACCGGGTCGACGTGCAACAAGGCGCCCCCGCTGGTCCAGTACTCGGTTGCACTGTTGGTGAAGATCGTCTTCGGCACTCCGCCCAATTCGCGCTGACGCGCCAGCAAATCGGTAGCCCCGAACGGTGCCATGTTCCCGAAGCCGTTGACCTGAGCCACAGACGGCTGCGCGTACCGGTGGTTGAACTCTCCCGTTGCCGCACTCGCGGACTCGCTGAATACGCCGTCGAAGACGATCATGCCCGCCTCGTCGACGTTCAGACCGTCCGAAATGAACTGACGAAGGAGCCGGCCGGCCTGCGATACACCGTATGCGAACGCGTGCTGGATGCCGGCCGTCAAGTCGTCGCCCCGCAGGTGCGACACGATGTCGCGGATGGCCAGCAGGCCAGCGCCGGCTACCGGCGCCCGCGACGTCCGGTAGACCAACTCGTACCAGTGGAACGACTTGAAACCACCATCGAGAGTCAGGTGCGTCTCATCGGTGAATCGCCAACTCTCCCTAGGGATGATGGTCGGCTCGGCATCCGGTGAGGTGCGAACACTCAGAACGGCGTCGGGGTCGTCGACATCGGCCGTCGGATAGTCGGTGAACGTGAACATTGCCTCGGCGCCAGCGGGCAGCGCGTCGATCTCGGGCACGGTGAAGCTGAGCGGATGATCCCCGCTCGCACTGTCGGATCGCCATTCCAGGCGCATGAATCCGGGCGGCACGTCAGCCTGCGGAGCGGATATTCCGAGGATGCCGGACCCGCGCTGGGTGTCCCACTGCCAGCCGCACGACGCGATGGTGTAGCCGCGATCCAGCAGGAAGCCGTTCTTCAGCCACGGCGCAAGCGTGGGTACGCCGCGGTTGGGTACGACGAAAAGAAGCTTGCCATTGCCACCTTCGACTGGGCGCAGAAGCTTCAGGTCGGCGTCGAAGCGCACCAGCCCATCGGCGTCGCGAGGAGCGAGGTCGAGGTCGACGATGCGCTCGTTCGCCAACAACTCAGGGTCGACGGCGAAGTCGACGGTCGCCTCCACCCACTCGTAGCGGGTGTCGGAATGGGGGTAAACCGCGTTTACGTGCACTGACTCGACGGCCATTTCCACTCCTTCGGATCGTTGGGCTGCGGGCTGTTAGATAGCAATGTGCCGGTGGGGGCTTGGAGAGTTCTTAAAGGCTTTGTGTCAGGCCGGGACTGCGTGCAGGGTGCGTCGCACTGCGCGCACGGAGGCCGGCGCCGACCTCGTCCGGTTGGCGAAGTCCCCGACAAGGCGCGCGACGACGTCGGGGCACTGCACCTGAGGCTGATGGCCTACACCGGGAATGACGTGCAGCTCGCTGCCCGGAATCGCCTCATGTACTGAATGTGCATGCGCGACAGGGATGCAACGATCCTCGTCACCGAAGATGATCAGAGTCGGCAGGTCTGCCCGAAGCCGATCCAATGCGCAGACCGCCTGGCCGCGATGATCGACGACCGAGCGCAGCGTGCGGAGAAACGCCGCGCGGCTATGTCGGTCCGACAGCGCGGCCTGACCCTTCAACGTCTCGCTGTACCTGGTGACATCGCGGCCTGACGCCAGCGCGCGCTTGCGGAGCGCCTTGCCGACCTCGACCGCCGGCCGCGACGCGAGCAGCTGCAACGCGATCTCGGCGCCGGGCAGAGACAACATGCGCAACAGCCGGCCCAGGTCGGGGCCCAGACCGCCACTGCTGATCAACACCAGTTGGCGGCAATACTCCTTGTGCTGATGAGCGAACTGCAGGGCCACGCCACCGCCGAACGAATGGCCCACGACGGTGACCTCACGGATGTGCAGAGCATCGAGGAAGTCACGCAGCCACACCGCGAAGGCGCCCAGCGAGTAGTCCCCCCGCGGCTTGTCGGACTGACCGTGACCGAGGAGATCGACGGCGATGACGCGATGCCGCTCGGCGAGCTTGTGCACGACGTTGCGCCAGCAGTCCGAACTGCCGCCGATGCCGTGGATGAGCAACAGCACGTCGCCCGCGCCTTCATCCAGGTAGGCCACGCGGTTTCCATGCAAGGTCAGCATGCGCAGGCCCGTGGTGTCGGTCGGGGCCATTTCCCGGATTGCAGTCATCGTCTTCCTCCTCACTTTGTTGGGAGGACTCTGTGGCGATCGCCTTGGAGGTTTCTTAACAGGGCCGTCAGACCTTCAGAAACTCCATCGCCCGCTGATCGCAGGTGTGCGACGCTGCGACGATGACCGGGTCTCGGGTGCGTCGACGCAGGGCCGTTGCCGCCGTCATGGCTGCCACCACCCTGGTTTCGCTGTGGTCGGCCTCCCCCGCGGCAGGCCAGGACTGTGGCGACCGAACCGCCGCATTCTCCGCCGCATTTGACGGCCTGCCGAACGACTTGAGCGTCGTCCCCATCTGCCCCGCCGAGGTCGGTCCCGGCTTCTCCGACCCGAAACCCACCGCCCAGTTCTCCACGCTCACCGCCGGCCAGGTCACCGATACCAGCATGGCGCCGGACCTGCTCGTGCTCGACGTTCTCGTCGCCACCGAAGAAAACGGCGGTGGCGAAGCGTATGTCGACGACTTGTTCTCACGGCTGGGGCCCGAGGCCGACGGCGGTACCGTCACCCTCGACGAAAAGGTGGTGCGGTACATCAACCTGCCCAGCGGGCCCCCGGGCTACGCCTACGGCGCTGGCCCGACCGTTGTCATCGGTTACGTCAAAGCGCCTCCGGGGCCGCCGTCGAGCAACTACGGAGCGCTGGCCGCGCGGCAGGCCTTCACCCACGTGCTCGCCATTGCGACCGGCGCACCGTTGGCTGACATCCCCCCACCGGTCGACGGACTCGACCAGTGGCCGCTGGCCCGGGGGAGGTTCACGACGCCTACCGATCCGGGTTGGCTCTACTTCCGGACCCCGACGGAAAAGGAGGGTGTCTACTCCTACTCCTGCGGCATCGCGCCTGGCGGCACCCTGGCGGGTTGCGATTTCGTTCCGGACAATGCGCCGGAAGGAACCAACCAGACCATCGTCGACTCAACCGGCGCCCGCTACGTCCACTCGGACACAACGACGTTCACCCGCGACGTCGATGCCCTGCCTGCCGGTGAACGGCTCGAGAACGGCCCTGCCGAATGCGGAGCGACCTATCAGGGTGCTGTCACCTGCCGGATCGGCGACCACAAGTTCGGCACCAATGGCTACCTCGAGTGATTCGCGCCGCATAACGGCACTGAATTCCTCGATGTCGTCGCGGACCGGACGCATCCGCGTTATGAAAACAAGATGACCACCGCACCCGAGGCGTTCACCACGGCCGGCGACGGCGGCGTTCGCATCGTCGGCGATCGCATCGGCGATCCGCTGGCCCCAGCGGTGGTGTTCCTGCACGGTGGCGGGCAGACCCGCCGGTCCTGGGGCCGCGCCGCAGCCGCGGTAGCCGGGCGTGGATGGCAGGCGATCACTCTCGACTTCCGCGGCCATGGCGAGTCCGACTGGTCCAGCGACGGGGACTATCGCGTCGCCTCCTTCGCGCGCGACGTGCTCGAAGTGCTGCGCGATCTGCCGCCGAAGCCGGTGTTGGTGGGCGCGTCGCTCGGGGGCTTCACCTCGATGCTTCTCGAGGGTGAACTCGCACCGGGGACGGCACGCGCGGTCGTGCTCGTCGACATCGTGCCCGATATGGACCAGTCGGGCGCATCGCGGATCCACAACTTCATGTTCGATCGCATGCAGTCTGGATTCGATTCACTGGACGAAGTCGCCGACATGATCCAGGAGTACAACCCGCACCGTCCGCGGCCGACAGACCTGGACGGGCTGCGGGCGAACCTGCGCCACCGCGACGGCCGTTGGTACTGGCACTGGGATCCGAAATTCATCGACGGCACCTCGGCGCTGCCACCCACCGAGGTGACCGAGGTCGATCGGATGCACGCCGCCGTTCAAACGATCGTCAACGCGGGTGTGCCCATGCTGCTGGTGCGAGGTCAGATGAGCGACCTCGTCACCCAGGAACGGGCCGATGCGTTCATCGCCAGGTTTCCCGAGGTCGATTTCGTCGACGTCGGCGGCGCCGGCCATATGGTCGCGGGCGATCGCAACGACCTTTTCGCCGATGCTGTCGTGGACTTTCTCAGCCGCCACGCCGCGCGGTAGGAATTTGCGGCGTCAGGACCGCACGGCGGCGTCGCGGTCGCCGAAGATCTTCTGCATCCGACGCTTCGACGCGGGCGTCTGCGGTACCTGGGGCCACCAGAACCACCGCCCCATCAGCGCGGCTATCGACGGCGTCATGAACGACCGCACGATCAAGGTGTCGAAAAGTAGACCCAGCGCAATGGTGCTGCCGACCTGCGCGATGGACAGTAGGTCGCCGAATACGAACGACGCCATGGTCGCGGCGAACACCAGCCCGGCCGACGTCACCACCGAACCCGATCCCGCCATGGCCCGGATGATCGCCGTCTTCAGTCCGTGGTGCAGTTCTTCCTTGAACCGGGAGACGAGCAACAGGTTGTAGTCGGAACCGACTGCGAGCAAGAGGATCACCGACATGACCAGAACGATCCAGTGCAATCGGATGCCGAGGAGGTACTGCCATACCAGCACTGAAAGCCCGAAGGACGTCCCCAGCGAAAGCAATACGGTGCCCACGATCACCGCGGACGCCACCACGCTACGCGTGATGAGCAGCATGATGATGAAAATCAGTGCTGCAGCGGACAGCCCGGCGATCAGCAGGTCGTAGTTGGACCCGTCGCGCATGTCCTTGTAGGTCGCCGCAGTGCCGCCGAGGAAGATCGTCGAGCCTTCCAGCGGCGTGCCCTTGATGGCTTCCTTGGCCGCCTGCTTGAGCGCGTCGATGCGCTCAATGCCCTCGGGGGTGGCCGGATCGCCGTCGTGCTCGATGATGAAGCGCACCGACTTGCCGTCGGGTGAGATGAAGTTCTTGATGCCGCGTTTGAAGTCCTCGTTCTCGAACACCTCCGGCGGGAGGTAGAACGAATCGTCGTTCATCGAGTCGTCGAATGCGTCACCCATCGCTGACGAATTCTCTTGCTGCGCAGCCATCTGATCCTGCATGCCCTTCTGGGTGGCATACATGGTCAGCATCATCGACTTCATCGTCTTCATGGTCTGGATCTGCGCGGGCATCAGCGCGACCAGCTGCGGCATCAGCGTGTCGAGATGTTCCAGATCGGGCAACAACTGCTGGATGTCGGCCGTCATGATGTCGACGCCGTCGAGGGTGTCGAACACGGACCGGATCGACCAGCAGACCGGGATGTTGTAGCAGTGCGGTTCCCAGTAGAGGTAGTTTCGCATCGGCCGGAAGAAATCGTCGAAATTGGCGATGTTGTCTCGTAATTCGGCGATGTCGACGGTCATGTCCCTGGTCTTGGCGACCATGCTGTGGGTGACGGCGGCCATTTGCTCGGTGAGTGCCGACATCTTTGTGAGCGTGTCGATGGTCGTCTGCATCTCATCGGCCTGAACCAGCATGTCGGCCATACGGTCCTGGTTGTACTTCTGGTTCAGCTGGTTTGTCGTGCCCTGCATGCCGAGCAGGAACGGAATCGTGGTGTGCTCGATCGGTTTCCCGTCAGGACGGGTGATGGTCTGCACCCGCGCGATTCCCGGCACCCGAAACAGCGCCTTGGCGATCTTGTCGATCACCAGGAAGTCCGCCGAGTTCCGTAGGTCGTGATCGCTTTCCACCATCATCAGCTCGGGGTTCATCCGGGCGCTGTCGAAATGCCGGTCAGCGACCGCATATCCGATGTTGGCCGGCGTGTCCTCGGGCATGAAGTGGCGGCCGTCGTAGTCGGTCTTGTAGCCCGGCAGGGCGAGCAGACCGATCAGCGCAAGCGCACACGTCGCCACCAGAATCGGGCCGGGCCACCGGACGACGACCACACCGATTCGGCGCCACCCGCGCGAGTTGATTGCGCGTTTGGGCTCGAAAAGCCCGAACCGGCCTCCGATCGCGATCACCGCGGGGCCCAGGGTCAGCGCCGCGAGAACGGCGACGAGGATGCCGACCGCACAGGGCACCGCCATCGTCTGGAACCAGGGCAGACGGGTGAATTTGAGACACAGGAGCGCGCCGGCGATGGTGAGCCCCGAGCCGAGCACCACGTGCGCGGTCCCGTGAAACATCGTGTAGTACGCGGCTTCCCGATCTTCGCCATCTCCGCGCGCCTCTTGGTAACGGCCAATGAGGAAGATCGCGTAGTCGGTGCCTGCGGCAATCGCGATGAGCGTCAGCAGGCTGGTCGCGAAGGTCGACAACCCCATGACGCCCGCGTTGCCGAGAAACGCGACGATTCCGCGGGAGGCGCCGAGCTCGATGAAGACCATGAGCAGGATCAGGATCGTGGTGGCGATCGAGCGGTAGACGACCAGCAGCATGACGAAGATGACGACGAGGGTCACGAGCGTGGCCTTGGCGGCACCCTTGTCCCCGGCGACGCGCTGGTCGGCATTCATCGCCGCCCCACCGGTGACGTAGGACTTCACACCTGGCGGAGTGGGCGTCTGCTCGATGATCTCGCGCACGGCGGCGATGGACTCGTTGGCCCGCGTCTCGCCCATGTTTCCGCGCAGATAGAGCTGAACGTAGGCCGACTTGCCGTCGCTGCTCTGTGCGCCCGCGGCCGTCAGCGGATCGCTCCAGAAGTCCGCGACGTGCTCTACATGTTCTGAGTCGGCCCGGAAAGCCTTGATCAACTCGTCGTAATACCGATGGGCCTCGTCGCCCAGCGGCTTGTCACCTTCGAGGATGACCATCGCATTGCTGTCTGAGTCGAACTCTTCGAAGTTTGCACCGATGCGCTGCATCGCGATGAAGGCCGGCGCGTCGTGTGCGTTCATCGAAACGGCTTGGGCCTCGCCCACCTTCTCCAGCGAAGGCACGAAGGCGTTGGTGACGACAGTCAGGACCATCCAGCCCAGCACAATCGGCACGGCGAGCACGCGAATGGTGTGCGCGATCTTCGATCGCTCCGTCGACACAGAACTCATCAGTCGGACTACCGGCCCCTCCACCCGGGCCTACAAGAAGCCGCGCGCGTTACACGTTCCGTTTCGCTTGAAACATGACTGCGCATATATGTAGCCAGTCAAACTGTCGCCTGTCAATTGCTGAGCCGCAGGTCTGACAGGCTTTTCACAGCAACACCACAGACGAAGCCGGGTTGTGGACCGCAATTCTTGGGATCGGTAGCCGTCCCTGCTCGATGTACTTGCCGCACTGACGACGCCAAACGGGCGCCGCATGACCTGAAGGAAACCGCAATGAACATCGTGCCTACCCGCGTCCAGGAACAGATCAGCCAGGTCGACCGCACGTACAGCCTCGTCATCGGGATCAGCGCAGGCATCGCCGCGCTGTGGTCCATCTATCGGGTGTTCTGGTTGGTTTACACCGCCGCGACGTTCTCCAGCGTCGGTTGGTCCCCCATCTCGCTGGTCTTCCCGTTGGTGCTGTGGAGTGTCTTCGCCCTCGGCGCCGCATTCGTGTCGGCAGCCTTCCTGCTGCGATACGCCAAGAACCCGGAATAGGTGGTTGGTGACCGGGAGGGGCCGCAGACCTCTGCGGCCCCTCTTCGGTCGTTGGTCACCGACGCAGTGCTGCTATCGAGCTACCACAGAAGTCACGTTGGTGAGACCACTGACCCTGAGGACCGGCATCAGCATCGGGTTGACGAGCAGGCGGATGCGCTCGGCCTGATCGAACAATGCGCCAATGGCGGCGCTGTCCAAGTACTCGACGCGGGTCAGGTCGATCGTCAAAACACCGCCGTCATGCGAAGCCGGGACCATCGCGTCGGCGATCGCGGTCGTGAACACGCCGACATTGCTCATATCGATTTCGCCGACCACACTCAGCACCGCGGTGCCGTCGTCAAGACTGGTACGGACCGAAAGTGGAGTGGCCATCAGGCGATCCCCGTGTGCATGCGAACTGTCGTGCCGGAATCACCCGGCTCTATGGTCACATCCTGCATCAATGCGCGCATCAGCATGATGCCTCGACCCCGAAATGAAGTGGGGTCGGCCTTCGGTGGTCGCCACGACCCAGTATCGACCACGGTCAGGTGCAATCGGTCCGCCAAAGCCGTCGCACGCAGACGGACCGTGCCATCGCGGTGCTCACGGTGTCCGTGCTCGATCGAATTGGCAACCGCTTCGCCCACGGCGATGAGCACATCCAACGTCTGTTCGGCATCCAGGCCGGCACGAATCAGCCAGCTGCGCAGCGTAGCGCGAGTCGACGCAAGCTCGCCCACGTCCGCGGCGATGTCGATTTCGAGTGACGCGGGCTGCCGGTACAGCAGAACGGCGACATCGTCCTGGTAGCCGTCGCCGGGCGCCAGGCGCGACATGATCTCATCGGCGAGGCCCTCGAGCGCGGTGTCCCGATTGTCTTTGACGAGATCGGTGGCACGGCGAATCCCCAGGTCCAGCGATTCACGACGACGCTCGATCAAACCGTCGGTGTACAGCAACAGCGTCGAGCGGGCGGGCATGGTCTCGCGGGCCTCGGGTCGTGAGCGGTCGTACCGCAACCCGAGCGGAGTCGCCGCCGCGCCGTCGAGCAACCGTGTGCTGCGATCGGCGTTGACGAGAATCGGCGGAGGGTGGCCGGCACTGGAATACACGATTTCTCCGGTGTCCGGATTCAGCACCGCGCAGAACGCCGTCGTACACCGCGCACCTTCCAGGCGGGCGGCGAACCGGTCGAGAGCCATCAGCGCCGCGGACGGGCTGGATTGTTCGAGTAGCAGTGCGCGACATGCGCTTCGGAGCTGACCCATCACCGTCGCCGCCGCCAGCCCGTGGCCGACGCAGTCGCCGACGATCAGGGCGACACGGCCGTCGTCCAGATTGACCACGTCGTACCAGTCGCCGCCGACGTGCAGCGGCCGGGTGGCCGGCTGGTATCGCACCGCGAACCCGCCCGAAACATCGGGACCGAGGATCGCATGTTGCAAAGCCAATGCGGTTTCGCGCTGCTGGTCCAGGTTGCGCAAACGCTGCAGCCCCTGGCCCAGACGCCCGGCGAACACGGTGAGCAGTGTGTGGTCCTCCGACGTAAAAGGCCGCCGCTCTTCGAGTTCGACGAACAACACGAGCACACCGTCCGGGTGCTGCAGCGCGATTGCCGCCATTCCGGGTTCCGTTGTGGCCGAGGCCAGTAAGTCACCACTCTGCCGCGCCCTGATGATGTCGCGAGCGCGGGGCGTCAACTGCTCCCACGACACGGGAGCACCGCTGCACACCACATCCGACGGGTCGCTATCGGCCTCGTCAACCGGGAAGGTGAGCGCCACCACGCTGCGCGCCGACCAGACGATACAAAGCTCATCGGCAGCTGCACGCACGGCATCGCCGAGCGAGTCTGCCTGTGCGAGTTGCTGATTGAGTGCAGCGAGTGCGGTATCGCGTTGCACCGTGTAGTGCTCGGCGGTGACGTCGCGGAACGTTCCGACCATGAGGTGGCGACCGTCATCGGGATCATCGATGTGGTTGAACGTCGCGGTCACCCATAGCCGATGTCCGTCACGATGGGTGACCGGCAGCGTTATCGTGCCGTGCGGTTCGTTCAACAGGGTCGCGAATGCCTCTGCCGCGGCATTGTGCGCATCGGGATCCGTGTCGGCCGATGGCCACCACGGGTAAATGGGTTGGTATGGCAGACCCTCGACGCCGAACCCGAGGATGTCGGTGAACGATGCGTTGATCTCGATGACGGTCCCGTGTTCGTCGCAGACGAAGAACGCTTCTTGCAGCGAGTCGACGAGCGCGGTGCGCCAGCGGGCGTGATGACTGCGCATCCGCGCCAGCCCGACGTTGGCACGCACACGCGCAAGCAGTTCCGCGGCCGCGAACGGCTTGGTGAGGTAGTCGTCGGCGCCGGCCTGCAGACCACCGATCGACGCCTCCTGCCCGGCACGTGCGGATAGCAGCAACACCGGTATCGCCACCGTCCGCGGATCCGAACGCAGAGCCGCCACCAGCCCCAGCCCGTCGAGCTGCGGCATCATCACGTCACTCACGACGATGTCCGGCAGGCTGGTACGAGCTGCGTCCAGGGCCTGCAGTCCGTCGGTGACCGCGTCGACCTCGTAGCCGTCGTTACTCAGCAGGCGCACCAGATAGTCGCGCATATCGGCGTTGTCGTCCGCGATCAGCGCGCGGATCGGCTTCCGAGTGTCCGCACCCGACGCGTCCTCACCTTGTACCCCGGACTCCTGGGCCGTTAGACGAGCCTCGGCGGGGATCCAGCGCAATGCCTCCTGCACATAGGGTTCGGCAATTGCCGACGATTCCCGGCTGGCATCCGCCGTCTCGACCTCGGCGGTGGGCAGATTCGCGGTGCCGCACGGTATACGAATGGTGAAGGTGGTCCCCACACCTTCGGCGCTGTCGGCCTCGATGCTGCCGCGGTGGGCCTCGACCAACTCCTTGACAAGGGCTAATCCGATACCACTGCCCTCGTTGGATCGGGAGCGAACATTTTCGATGCGGTGGAAGCGTTCGAACAGCCGGGGTATCTCCGCGGCCGCTACGCCGATGCCCGTATCCGCCACGGTCACCACCGCTTCGCCGTTCTCGCCGCGGACACCTACGGCGATGCTGCCTTCAAAGGTGAACTTCAACGCGTTCGAGAGCAGGTTGAGAATCACCTTCTCCCACATGTCGCGATCGATGTAGACGACATCATCAAGAGGCGGGCAGTCGACGACAAAACCAAGACCCGCCCGTTCGACAGCGGACCGAAACACGCTCGCAAGCTCTGCGGTGACGGTCGCAATGTCGACCGGCACGAAGTGCGCGTGGGTGCGGCCGGCCTCGAAACGCGAGAAATCCAGCAACGAATTGACCAGCTTGGTCAGCCGTAACCCGTTGCGCCACACGGTATCCAGTTCCTGGCGGGTCGGCTCGTCGAGTTCGGCACGACCCCGCAGCTGGTCGACGGGGTCGAGGATCAACGTCAGGGGCGTGCGGAATTCGTGGCTGATATTGGAGAAGAACGTCGTCTTGGCACGATCCAGTTCGGCCAGCTCTTCCGCCCGGCGTTGCTGGTCGCGGAAGCTTCTCGCGCTGCCGATACCGGAGGCGATGTGCCCCGCGACGAGCGTCACGAAGTCGCGGTAGGCATCGTCCAAGGGGCGGTAACGGTTCAGCGCAGCCACCAGGAATCCGCGAGGAGTGCCGCCCTGCTGCAGCAGCAACGGCACCAAAAGTGCCTCGGTGGGCGGGTCGCGCCAATCCCCCGTGGGCAGATCCGGCAACCCGTCCAGAACTACCGAGAGCGTGTCGCCGTCAGCAGCCTCGGCTACCGGCCACGGCCGGTTCTCGCCCGCGGGGATCAGCAAAGGAGCCGCAGGATGCCCGGGGGCGATACCGCTCGAACCGGTGAGCCGGGCGTCACCGCTGTCATCGAGCAGGTAGGTCAGCGTGAACGGGAGGTCGCGCAAATTTTGGCCGAGCTGGCGATCGGCGAAAGCGAGTGACTCTTCCTCGCTGCGCACAACGCTCGGATCGGAGCCAAGATCGCGCAGCGTCGCCATCCGCCGCTCGCCGATCACCTGCTGCGTGTCCTCGCTGACCACGCACAGCATGCCGACGATCTGATTGTCGTCGTCGCGCAGCGGACTGTAGGAGAACGTGTGATAGGTCTCCTCCTGGTATCCGGAACGCTCCAAGAAGAGCAACAGCTCCGAGTCCCAGGTGGCTTCTCCGGTGGACAAGACCCCGTCGATTCGCGGTCCGATGTCGTCCCAGATCTCCGCCCACACCTCCCGGGCCGGTCGGCCCAACGCCCACGGGTACTTCCGGCCCAGCGTGTCGCGTCGGTACGCGGCATTGCAGAAGAACGTCAAATCCGGTCCCCACGCCATCCACATCGAGAAACGCGTGGACAGCAGGATGCCGACCGCCGTCTGTAGGCTCTGCGGCCACTGATGCGGCGAACCGAGTGGGGTGCCCTCCCAGTCCACCTGGGCAAGGTCGAAACCGACTTCCGCGTCCGCGCTGAAAACGGTGGCCACGCCATCGTGCTCGCCGGCTGTACCGCTCATGTCAATGTCCATCGAGTGCGGCGGGGATACTCGGATAGACCCGCAGGATCGCGTCGAGCTTGGTGATCTGGATCGGACGCAGCACCTCTGGGTGGGCAGCGGTTACGCGGACGGCGACCCCCAGGGACTGTCCCTGCTCGTGGCATTCGAGGACCGCGTTGAGCCCTGCGCTGCCGAAATGCGTGACCCCCGAAAGATCGATGACCAGCAGCAAGGCCGGATGATCGAGAGCCCTCTTCAGGGCGGTATCGAGATGGAACTCCAGGTTGGTGAAACTCGCCGAATCGACCTCGCCGGCCGCCGATACCACGACAGCAGCGTCGCGAACGTCCTGATTCACTTCCAGTAGAGCCACGTCTCCGCACCTGTTGCTAGCCGATAATTGGATGTTCGGTACCCAATTTGCTGCTGGCGCACACGCTCATGCCTTGCCGTTGCGGTCGATGCGTTCATGCGCGGTGAGCAGCAGGTGATCAAACGACCGCCGCAGATCGCCGGGTTCGAAGTCGACGCTAGCGAGCTCGGCGACGATCTGTGTTGCCAGCGCGCGCAGTTTGGTGTTGGTGTGTTGCGAACGCCAGAGCAACAGCTCGAACGCTGCGTCGGCATCGATGCGGTAGACCAACATGAGGGCGCCTTTGGCCTGCTCGATCGCCGCGCGGGACTCCAACAGTTCGGGAAGTGAGGCGTCCAGGGCTTGGCGGCGCGTCTGGTCGAACGTGTCGGTCAAGTCGACGTAATAGCCCTCGGTTCCCACGACCGTGCCGACGTCATCGAGCATCCGGTCGGCGAGAACGATGACGGTGTGGACCCGGCCACCGGTGTCGATGAAGCGGTGACGGCTCGAGAGCGCCCCTCGCGAGAGCAGAGCATGGTCCAGCGCGTCCTGGACGTGCTGACGGTCGTCGGGATGCTTGTGGGAAAGCAACAACTCGGTCGTGGGCACGACCTCGCCGGGTTGATAGCCATGCATTCGAGCGACCTCGTCGGACCATTCCCACGACTGCCCGACGAACCAGAAGCGGAAGCTGCCGACGTGCAAGTCCGGCGACACCAACGCCGATCGCTCACCGCGGGCCGACACGCGGGGGTCGTACATCGTCAGATCATCGCATTAGTGAGCGCGTCCCGGCAGACATATGACGTTGGTGTCAGGGCGAGGCGACGACCCTCCACCGGGACCTTTGCCCCTAAACTCGAAGCGTGCGGAATGCATTCCATCAGCAGCTCGACGACCTGATCGTCGGAATCGCCGAGATGTGCGGTTCGGCGGGTAAGGCGATGGAATCCGCGACTCAGGCCCTTCTGCAGGCCGACTTGCTGCTCGCCGAGCAGGTGATCACCGACCACGAGGCCATCCTGCAACACGCCAGGAAGACCGAGGAGCAGGCCTTGACCGTTCTCGCGTTGCAGGCTCCTGTCGCCGGTGACCTGCGCGCGGTGGTCAGCGCCTTGAAAAACATCGCCGATGTCGAACGGATGGCCGCGCTGGCACTGCACGTCGCCAAAATCACCCGCCGACGGCATCCGCAAAAAGTGCTCCCGGAGGAAGTCAACGGCTACTTCACCGAAATGGGCCGCATCGCGGTCGATATGGGAAGCAACGTCAAGCAGGTCGTCCTTTCCATGGATACGCACCGCGCAGAACAGCTTGCGGACGACGACGACGATATGGACAACCTCCACCGTCACCTGTTCTCGGTGTTGATGGACAGGGAGTGGAAACACGGCGTGGCTCCCGCCGTCGACGTCACGCTCCTGGGCCGCTACTACGAGCGGTTCGCCGACCATGCGGTCGAGATCGGTCGCCGCGTCATCTTCTCCGCGACCGGAGAATCGGCCGTTTGACCCCGCGGGCGGAGCTCAGACTGCGGTCTGGCTCTGCTCGGTTCGGCGTCGCGTGCGCTCCCACGGCCAGGTGATCAGCGCCCACACGATGAGCACGATCGCCACCTCAATGAGCAGATACACCGGCCACGGACCAAGGAAGTCCAGTACCGACGCGGTCGGTGGCTTGCCGTTCAAGTAGCCGTAGTTGGTTCCGACGATCGCGTTGAACGTGAACGTGAACGCCCCCCACACCAGGGTGGCGATGATCGCGAACCGGTAGTCACGCCAGCTCGGCCGCATCCTCCGCCCCCACGTCAGGTAAATGGCCGCCCACACGACCAGCACGTGCAGCGCGAAGAAGGTGATGAAGAGGTGATGGGGAAAATCCGGCGACCCCTCTTCTGCGGTACCGACGTCGGGTGTGATCAACGCTTGCGAGCTGAGCACGAGGCACCAGTAGTAGGTGAGCACAAACGCCCAATGCCGTTGTGTCCAGAGGGCGTAGACCGCGACGAGTTCCGCGACATCGCAGAGCTGCAGCGGTATCGACGTGTCAAGGACCGGGCTCATCAGCTTGTACGTCAACGCCACCAAAAACATCGCGAGGATGACGAGCGCGAAACCCCGGCTGAAGAGACGAGCCTGGGCTTCGGTCTGCTTACGTCCACCCCAAACGAGCAGTGCCGCGCCTATCGCGAACACCGCGAGCACGATCAGATGCGACGGCCCGTACGCCGTGAATTCCCGCTGCGCTGCCAATAGCTCCATCAGATCCCCTGTTTTGAAGAACCCTATTGCCTCTGGCCCGCGATGGCGCGTCTTGTCGCAGATCGTGTCGAGCAAGCGCTGCGCTTCGTCTTGGTGCGCTGGGGTGTGTCGGCGCCGCTGGTCCACGGTGCACGGGCGAATGCATCCAGCTGGGACGTCAGCGCCCGCGCTATGCCTCCGCCGGTTCGTAGCGCAGCATGGTGACGTCGTGTTCGGGATAGTCGAAGAAGACCGGCTTGACGCGCATGCCGACTCGCAGATCGGCAGGGTCCACGTTCACCATCTCGGTGGAAAACCGTGGCCCCTCGTCCCATTCGACGATCGCCAGCAGCTGCGGTACGGCATCGGCGAAATGGGGTCCGACGGGTCGGCGCGCGACGGTGAAGGAGTACAGCGTGCCCATCCCCGAGATCTCCCGCCACTCGAGGTCAGCCGCCAACGTACGCGGAGCACGTACCCGTGGATAGAACACCCATGCGTCGCTGGAAGGCGAGTACTGGATGCGGATGCGGTGCTGCGACAGCGCGTCCCAGAATGGTGCGGTGGTGGGCGTTTTCACCGGCATCGGTCGTTCGAAGGTTGCCATCTGGTCAATCTCCTTCGAGGATGAGCGTGGTCTGCTCGGAAAGGATTCCGCCGTTGCCCGAGACGAACGCGCGGTTGCAGTCCGGTACCTGAGACTCGCCCGCTCGGCCCATGATCTGCCGCGTTGCATCGCACACGTGGTGCATACCGCCGGCCAGCCCGGCCTGACCGAAGCCGAGTTGGCCGCCCGCCGTGTTGAGCGGGAAGTCGCCGCGGAACGTGAGGTCGTGCTCGGCGACGAACTCCATCCCCTTGCCCTTGTCGCAGAAGCCGGCATCCTCGAGGCTGAGCAGCACCGTGATCGTGTAGCAGTCGTAGATCGACACCATGTCCATGTCTTCGCGCCCCAGATTCGTCATGCCGAACGCGGTGTCGGCGGCCTTGGCGATCGGCGTCTGCAGAAGATCCTGTGCATAGGTGGGGGTTTTGAACGGGACGTGTTCGCCGAATCCCTTGATCCACACGGGCCGATTGCGTGACCGCTTGGCGACATCGGCGTTGGCCACCACGACAGCCGCCCCGCCGACACAGGGCATGACGATCTCCAGCATGTGCAACGGATCGGCGATCACCGGGCTGGCCAGCACGTCCTCGACGGTGAGCGGTTTGTCCTTCCAGATGGCACCTTCAGTGTGGTTGGCGTTGAACCGCTGATCTACGACGATCTTGGCCATCGCGCGCTCGTCATATCCGTACACCGCGGCGTAGCGCTGGGCGACCTGGCCGTACGGTCCGTTCTGACCGAGGTTGCCGTAGGGGATCTCGAATTCGGCTTGGGGCGAACCGTATTGGTTGCTCGAGGAGCCGAAGAACACAGCGTCGACGAGCGGTTTGGGCTTCTTCTCCGACATGTGGGTGATGTAGCGGGACGGGATCGTGCAGAGCACGACGTCGCAGAGCCCCAGCTCGACGGCCGCCGCGGCGCGCCACACCATGCCGGCAGCACTGGCGCCGCCGAGGTCGACGAGTTCGGCGAGATTCGCGTCGATGCCGAGGTACTCGGCCACGGTCGACGGCACGAAGATCTCCGATTCCCCCAGGTGTGACGTGACGATCCCGTTCACCCACTCCGCGGGAATTCCCGCATCCTCCAGCGCGGCGGCGGACAGCTCGGCCCACTGCTCGAGTGTGAACGGCCCCGGCGCGGCGGTGCTCATCCGTTCCGGCGGCAGCTCGACATAGCCGACGATCGCCGCTTCTCCGCGTAATCCCATGCTGTGTCTCGATTCTCGCTGTTCTCGGCTGCCCTACTTGCGGGGCAGACCCATGATCATCTGGGCGATGATGTTGAGCTGGATCTGGCGGGTGCCGCCGCCGATCAGTTCGGCGGGGAGCCGCAGGTACGGTGCGACGATCGCGGGTTCCGACTGTTCGACCACCGCAACGGGGCCGGCCAACTCGAGCGTGGCCTTGAAGGTGCGGCGCAGCATGATGCTGGTGGCCACCTTGGCGATGCTCGACGCGGGTCCGGCGCTTTGTCCGTCGAGCAGCCGAATCGTCTCGCGCACGCCGAGCGCCTTGATCGCGTTGCTGTAGGCATCCAGTTCGCCCAGCGCGCTGAGCACCGTGCCCTGATCGGGCCCGGCCTCGCCGGCGAGATGCCGCAGGGCACCGGCGCGGTCGATGTGCACGTACGCGCCGATCGCCACACGTTCTTGGGCCATCGTGGCGATCGCGAGACTCCATCCGTCCGTCGGTCCCCCGAGCAACATCTGGTCGGGCACGAAGACATCGGCGAGAAACACCTCGTTGAAATGCGGGTCACGGTCCGCCGTCTTGATCGGTTGGATTTCCACACCCTCGGCACGCATGTCGATGATGAAGTAGCCGATGCCCTTGTGCTTCGGGGCATCTGGGTCAGTTCTCGCCAGCAGTGCACCGTAGTCGGCGTATTGCGCCGACGACGTCCAGATCTTGTGGCCGTTGATGCGCCATCCGCCGTCGACCTTCACCGCACGTGTGCTCAGTGCCGCGAGGTCCGATCCGGCACCGGGTTCACTGAACAGCTGGCACCAGAGCAACTCACCGCGCTGTGTCGGCGGAATCAGTTGCTGCTGAAGTTCTTCCGATCCCGAGCTGATGAGCGACGGCAGGATCCACTCGGCGATGTTGAGCGACGGGCGTACCAGATCGGGCCGCTTGGCGAATTCATCGTCGATGATCAGCTGCTGCAGGGGCGTCGCGCCCACGCCCCACGGGGGTTGCCAATGCGGCGCCATCAAACCGGAGTCCGCGATGAGCGTGCGCTGGGGCCCGGTCGCCAGGTGGTCGTAATCCCCAAGCGGACTCGGCTTGTCGTTACGCAGTTCGAGCGCCCGGTCCAGCACGTCGGCAATCCTCGCGCGGAATTCCGCTTCGCTGTCGCCGAGCTTCACCGACATGTCGCGAACATGCATCCGGCTCAGTTCGCCGAGGCGACGCGACCATCCGGTGATCGGCCCCATCGAAGCAGCCAAACTGGTCACGCGTCGCCAGTGCAGGTGCACGTCGTGCTCCCAGGTGAACCCGATCGCGCCGAACATCGTCAACGCGTCGAGCAACAGCTCGGGAGCAGGCGCGACCGCCATGATGGCGGCGCCGGCAGCCGCCAGTTGCCGTTGCTCCGGCGCTTCGTCCGCGGCGCGCACCGCGTCCCACGCTGCCGCCGAGGCCAGTTCGCTGTTGACGAGCAACATCGCCGCTTCGTGCTGGAGCGCCTGAAAGGTTCCGATGGGCTTGCCGAACTGTTCCCGGGTCCGCAGGTGCTCGGTCACCGCATCGACCGCCCACTGCAACGTTCCGGCTGAGGCGCAGGCCGATAGTGCGACGGCGATATCCCATGCCGCGTCGTCGTCGATGCCGTTCAGCACCAGCGTATCCGGCACGTCGAGATCATCAAGGTGCAGAATGCCGACGTCGACGGTGAGGTCAGTGCCGCCACGCGCCTGTACCGACACCTCAGCGGCAGCCGGATCGACGACGCACCACAGCGTCTCGCCGTCCGCACGCCGGGCGGCCACCAGTATCGCCCCGGCCGAGCACAGCCCGAGAACGTCGCCCGACGATCCCCTCACGCGCCATGCGCCGTCGACAACGTTCGCGCGCAAGTCGCCGAACTCAGGTAGCACGACGGTGGCGGCAACCCCAGCGGCGAGATCGCTCAACAACGTGTTCGCTGCGGGCGCACTGTCGGCCGAAAGAGTGATGGCGCCGGCGACAACTGTCGGCAGCAGCGGCCCGGGTAGCAGCGCGGTGGCCGCGGCCTCGATGACGCACGCCGCATCCACCAGCGAACCGCCCTGTCCGCCAATGGATTCGGGGAGGTGTACCGCGTGAAAGCCTTGTGCTACAAAATCATCCCACCACTTGGGCAGCGTTCCTTCAGCAATCTCGTCGAACGAGCCGCGGGTCTGGTCCACAGCGGCATGCCGTGCCGCGAAGCGGCCGACCGCCTCTTCCAGTTGCCCCTGCTCCGGGGTGAGCCCGATCGGCACGTCACGCCGCCTTTCGTTCTTAACAAGACGGACCGTCTCGTCTTGTGGCACACTACGGGTTGTCCGACGCACCGGCAACCGAGGATGCGCCACATGGTCCGCCAAGTCACAGCTCCGCGCCGCCGCAGCGAGAAGTCGCGCGTCGCGATCGTCACCGCAACGCGTGAGTTGCTGCTCGAGCGCGGCTTCGACGGGACGAGCATCGAGGCCGTGGCCGCCCGCGCCGGCGTCGGTAAGCAGACCATCTACCGTTGGTGGCCCACCCGTCCTGCCCTGGTAGCCGACGTTCTGCTCGCCGATGCGGACAAGATCATCGCCGCGGTGAAGCACACCGATGACCTCGTCGACGACCTGGTGCGGTGGGCGGGCAGGCTGGCCGCGACGTTGACCACCGAGCGCGGATCGGCGATGTTGCGCATCCTCACGGTGGCCTGCATGGAGCACGAGGACACGGCGATCAGGCTGCGCGCGGGATTCAGCGCACCGCTACTGGACAGTGTTCGCATGCGACTGCTTGCAGGTGCCGTGGACGAGGCGACCGCCGCATCGGCGGCAGACGCGATCGTGGGGGCGGTTGTCTATCCGATTCTGTCCGAGGGGCGCGGGTACGGGCGAAAGCGGGCCGAGGCCACCACACGGCTGATCATCGCGGGGCTGGCGATCTAACAGTTCGTCCTCGCTTTGGTCACGAATGGAGCCCGAGGATCCTCTAATCGGGCCGGCGGTGATTGGATCGCCTGAGCGGCCTGCATTGACGAACGGCCCGGAGGTCACAATGGTGCCGCAGTTGATCTTTCTGTTGGTGGCGGTCGCCGCCACTGCTGCTGTATGCGGCCATACCGCATCGGCGATCGCGCGGCGCAAGAAGCAGAGAACGCGTCGGCACTTCACCGTCGGCTTCTTGTGCGGATTCACCGCGGGCGTGATCGTCCGTCGAAACTGGCGCGACATCGCCCACCTAGTCGGTCGCACAATCAGCTCGACGCCGCGTCGACTGGGCCGGCAGCCACAGCGCGTCCATCGACTGCCGTTGGCGTTGCCGCCCCTTCGGCGCTAGCCCGACCGATGAATAGACCGGCGCCGATCGCCGCGTGCGCCGGAGGCTCTAAGCTGAATTGTGGATGTTCACGCCCGGCACAACATCAATATCGTCGGCGCCCATGACGGTCCGACCATCTTGTTCGCGCACGGCTTCGGATGTGATCAAACGCTATGGCGCCACGTAGTCGACGAACTGAGGTCGGACTTCCGTTTGGTACTCATCGATCTCGTCGGCTCGGGATGCTCGGATCGGAGCGCCTGGGACGCGAACAAGTACTCCTCTCTGGCCGGATACGCCGCCGACATTCTGGAGATCCTCGACGAGCTGGATCTGCGCGAGGTGGTATTCGTCGGCCATTCCGTGTCGGCGATGATCGGCGTCTTGGCCACGATCAGAGACCCCGGCCGATTCGCCAAACTCGTCCTGCTGACGCCCTCGCCGCGCTACCTCGATGATGACGATTACCGCGGCGGTTTCTCGGCTGCGGACATCGACGAACTCCTGGAGTCCCTGGAGCAGAACTATCTTGGGTGGTCTCAGGCCATGGCGCCGGTCATCATGGGCACCCCGGACCGCCCCGACCTGCAGGATGACCTTGCGGCAACCTTCTGCCGCACCGACCCGGAGTGTGCCCGCGTGTTCGCCCGCGCCACGTTCCTCTCGGACAATCGCGCCGATCTGCCGCTGATATCGCTACCCACACTGGTGATCGAATGCGCGCAGGACACCATCGCACCGCGCGAGGTGGGAGCGTACGTGCATGCCCACGTCCCCGGCAGTCACATCGTCACCTTGAACGCAACCGGGCACTGCCCGCATGTCAGCGCCCCGCTTGCCACCGCCGATGCGATTGCTGCTTTCGCCCGGTCGACATGACCGATCACTCCATCGAGGATTCTTGGCAACACGCTCCGAGCGGACAGATCATCGCCGACACCGACGGACGCATGATCCAAGTGAATGCCACGTTGATGAAGTGGCTCGGATACGAGCCTGATACGTTGCGCGGCAAGCTATTCACCGATCTCCTGACCGTCAGTGGACGCATCTTGTACGACACTCATTTCGGGCCACTGCTGAACATGGGCGGCGAACTCAACGGTGTGACGGTCGACATGGTGTCTGTTGACGGGGCACGGCTCCCGATGTTTCTCACCGCGAACGTGAAGAGTGATGCCTACCGGAAGCCGCAATTTCTTCGAATCAGCATCGTGGACGCATCCGATCGCCGTGCCTACGAAGCAGATCTCCTACAGGCCCGCCAGCAGGCCGAAAGAGAGCAGGGGCGAGTCAGGAAGTTCGCCGAAACGTTGCGACGCTCATTGCTTCCGCCGGTGTTGTCACCACCTGCCGGCCTGGAAGCCGCCGCGTACTACTTCACCGCTTCGGTCGACGAGGTGGGTGGCGATTTCTATGACCTCTTCCCGCTGTCGCGCACGACGTGGGGATTCTTCCTCGGCGATGTTTCGGGTAAGGGCGTCGAAGCCGCCGTGGTGACCAGTCTCACCCGGTATACATTGCGCGCCGCGGCCGTTTACGACGACGACCCGATGGAAGTCCTGCACAACCTCAACACCGTCCTGAGCCAGGAACTCGGTGGCGAACTCAGCCGGTTCTGCACCCTGATCTTCGGGAAACTGACCATGAGCGGCGAGGGCTTCGACGTCCACCTGGGCAGCGGCGGGCACCCGCCACCCCTACTGTTCGGCGCCGACGGCGGCGCCTACTACGTCGACACCATCGGCGGCCACGCCGTCGGCATCACATCCGAGCCGCACTTCGTCGCCAGCCGATTCGTCCTCGTACCCGGCGACACGCTCATGCTCTACACCGATGGGCTTACGGAAGCCCTCACCGGCGTCGGCCGCGAACGATACGACGACGAAGGTGCACTCCTGCGTTTCGCTAAAGCACACTCGCCGACATCCGCATCCCACATCGTCGAATCCGTGTCCGGCCTACTCGAGGGTCTCGGTGCAGGCGTCGAGGACGACACAGCCGTGTTGGCGCTCGGCGTCCCGCCAAGGCGCTGAGCACCCGGACCTGACTCCTCGCGTCGCCCGATCACGACGAAACGTTTCAGATGCCCCTCCCAGCGGTATCCCACCGCCAAGGCTCATCCGGGCCGTTGTAAATAAGCGAAGGAAGACGTCATGGGTGCAGGCGACAAAGCAAGCAACAAGATCGATAACGCGGGCGGCAAGGCCAAGGAGGCCCTGGGGAAGGTGACCGGCGACAGCAGCACCGAGAACGAGGGCAAGATCGATCAGGCCAAGTCGAACCTCAAGGACGCCGGCGAGAAGATCAAAGACGCGTTCAAGAACTAGCCGACTTCAAACCGTGGCTGGCCCGCCGTCCCTGATGGACGGCGGGCCATTCGCACGACGATTACGCCGCAAGCAATCGCTGGAAGAACTCGCGATACCGCTGCAGGGCCAGACGTAGATCTTCGGTGGACGCCTGCTCCCCTTTCGCCCACTGCGCCTCGAGTCGTGAGCGGGCCTCGGAGAATCCCGCCGTCACCTGCTCGACAACCTCGGCCACAAGGGTGTCGGCCTTTTGCACGCACTCCGCAGGGTCGTCGACGAACACCGCCTGAATGTCGTCCCAGCGCGACCGCAATCCGGAAGTGTCTGCGTCAAAAAGCAACTCGTCAGAGGGCGGCTGAACTTCAGCGCTCGGTGACACCGTCTCCGGTTGAGGTGACTCGGCGGGTGTGCTTGACGCCTCTTCATGAGCGACCAATGGCTCGTCGGGTGGGGGCGATGCTTCGGTCGGCGCGTTGGATGCGCCAGTGTCATCCCACGCTTCTGGTGAAACATGTTGTGCTGGAACAGGTTCCCTACCAGGCTCCGAGAATTCAGGCTGAGCGGACCGCATGGGGGCACTTTCGTTCTGCTGGTCGTGAGTGGTCATGCCGTCGCCTCCTTTGGCGTGTCATTCTCGATTGCGCGTTCTGCTCCGAGCAACTCTTCGAAGAGCGCGCGATAGTGAACGAAGGCCTGGCGCTGCGCTTCCGTGCCGATGTCGGCCTTCTCCTGCGCCAGATGCAGGGTGTGCGCGGCGCGATAATGTTCGACCGTGCCGGGGTGATCGACCGAGATATCCGAGGCGCGCTGGTCGAAATCGCTTATTGGATAACCGCGTTCGCGCATGACCTCGGTCACCAGGCGGTCTGCGTAGCCAACTGCGCTCGAGGGGTCGTCAACGAACGAGCGTTGAACCTCTACCCACTGCTCCGAATACCGACGGTGGGCCTCGGGAGTCAACGCGACGATGTCGAGATTCTTCCGTTTTCGTTCACGCGCAACTAGCTCGTTCTCGGCGGCGCGTCGATCTCCGGCATCCTCTACGGCATGCTCATACTCCGGACCGAAATGTTGCTTTAATCGCCTCGTTCTCCTCCGACCGGTCGCGGCCAAGACCACGGCGAGTAGCAAGGTCAGCGCGATGAGAACACCTGCTGCGATGAAGAACCAGCTCCAGACGGGCATCGTTCCACCTCCTGTGGGGCGGATACCCGGCCTTCGCCGACGGAAACGTCAATTTTTCGCGCGGTGGAGCCCTGCCCTGGCCTCAGCGCAATGTCGTGACGATGTGGATCTCCGAGGTCAGGGTCTGATGAATCGGGCAGCGTCCGGCGATCAGGAGCAATCGTTGCCGCTGGGCGTCATCGAGATCGCCGAACAACTCAATGCCGAGATCGATATGGTCGAGCATTCCGATGCGAGTTTCGCAGTCTGCACAGTCTTGCGCGTGAATACGCGAGTGCCGCAACGAGACTCGCACTTGGTCCAGCGGCCAGTCCTTGCGATTGGCATACATCCGCACTGTCATGGAAGTACAGGCGCCGAGCGCGCCGAGTAGCAGATCGTAGGGTGTCGGACCCGCATCCTCGCCGATCGGCCGCGGCTCGTCGGCAACCAGTTGGTGCTCCCCCACGCTGATCCGCTGGGTGAGGGCTTTCGGGTTCATCCCCTCCACGACGACGGTGGTCTCTGTCGACGCCGGATCCTCGGCCGTCTCGGGTGTTGTCATGCCCGACCTTATCGCCCAGCTCAGGGCCAGGCAGGACCATTCGCCGCCTTGTGAGACCGCCTGCAACCCGGTGCGGGGCCAGGTCCAGAATGTCCGAATGCGATTCGGAAACTTCATGGCGCCGTTCCATCCCACTGGACAGAATCCGACGCTCGCTCTCGAGCGTGACCTCAGACTGATCCAAGCGATGGACGAGCTTGGATTCCACGAGGCGTGGATCGGCGAGCACCATTCCGCCGGGTTCGAGATCATCGCTTCACCGGAGGTGTTCATCGCCGTCGCCGCCGAGCGAACCAAGCACATCAAGCTCGGGACCGGCGTCAGCTCGCTGCCGTACCACAACCCCCTGATGCTCGCGGATCGCATGGTGCTGCTCGACCATCTCACCCGAGGCCGGGTCATGCTCGGCTGCGGGCCAGGCCAGCTCACCTCCGACGCGCATATGCTCGGCATTCCTGCCGATGAGCAGCGACCCCGTATGGAGCAGTGCCTCGACGCGATCATGCGATTACTGCGCGGCGAGACCGTCACCATGGACACCGACGGATTCACGCTCCAGGACGCCCGGCTGCAGCTGAAACCCTACAGCGACCCCTGCTTCGATGTCGCTGTCGCAGCGTCCTTCTCCCCCACCGGCCCACGCGGAGCGGGCAAGCACGGGATAGGCATGCTGTCGATAGCGGCGACCGCGAGACAAGGCATGAACATGCTCGCCCACCATTGGTCGACGTGGGAGGAGGTCGCCGCAGACCATGGCCATGTCGCCGACCGCTCCAAATGGCGACTCGTCGGCCCGATGCACCTCGCCGAGACTCGCGAGCAGGCCGAACGCGACGTCGAATACGGAATCGCCGAATTCTCGCGCTATTTCAGCCACATCCTCCCGGCCGGACCTGTACAGGGCGACACTCCGGCGGAGATCATCGCCAACAATCGTGAGTCCGGCTTCGCAGTCATCGGGACACCCGAGGACGCGGTCGCCAAGATCGAGGAACTCGTCGAGGCGAGCGACGGCGGATTCGGCGCATTTCTGTTGTTCGATCACGACTGGGCGCCTCCCGCTGCCAAGCTCAAGAGCTATGACCTCTTCGCGCAATACGTGATCCCACATTTCACGGGCCAACTGAAGGGACCCTCCGCTTCGGCCGACTGGGTAGCCGCAAGCGGCACCGAGTTCGTCGACCGCGCGTCGCATGCGATCGGCAAGGCGATCGAGGACCACGCGGCCGAACGGGCGGCGCGTCCCGCCACCTAAATCAACAGCGTTGGCAGGCCAGGCTCAACGCCTTTGCTGTATCGCAACGGACCACACATTCGCCTGTCGACGGAATCGAACAGGTGTCCGCTTCCGGTGGACGGCGAATTTCCCTCCGCACTCTGACAGAGTGCCCTCATGCGGCTGGTCACAGGGCCTCAAGACGGGTTCGTTTCTTGGGATCGGTAGCCCTTCGGGCCGTCTTTACTCAGTGATGTAGGGGCGCCACGGACGTGGCGCCATGACTCGTAGGTAGAGCGGCACGAAAACGAAAGGAGCCAGCCGTGAACACACACATCACTATTCACACCGTCGCCCAGGCGACGCCGCGGGGAGCACGCGCGACTGGCCTCTACGCGCTGAAGCCATGGTTCACCGGGCGCTTGACATTCGCCGTCAACGCCGCCGTCGCTCGACAGATGTCTCCGGACGTGTTCACCGCCGCCGGCGTCGTCGCGGCCGGTGCGGCTGGAGTCGCGGTCGCGTTCGGCTGCTGGCCGCTCGCGGCGGTGTTCATGGTGCTGCGGCTTGCCGGCGCCAACCTCGACGGTGCGGTCGCCCGCGCCCGCGGCGTCAGCCGGCCCTGGGGCTTCGTCGTCAACGAGATCGGTGACCGCACCGCGGATCTGTGGCGTTCGCCGGCCTCGCGGTATGGGCCGCACAGCAGAGTGGTCCAGATATGAACTGGCAGTCCTGGCCGGTTCTCCTGGTCCTGCTGGCCGCGATCGCCGCGACACTCCCCACGTTCGCATCGCTGGCCGCGGCCGGGGCGGGCGCAACCCGACGCAACGGTGGCCCGCTCGGAAAGACCGAACGCTGCCTCGTCGTGGTGTTGGCGACCGCCTTCCCAGGCCTCATGCCTTTCTTGCTCGGGCAGCTGGTGACTGGTTCGCTCATCACGGCGGTGCTGCGCCTGCGGGCCGCGCACCGCGAACTGAAAGCGCAGCAAGTCGAGCCGATGGCCGACGTAGTACCGTTCGCTCGCTTGACGCGCGCCGAGGCGGCCTGACATGGCGATCGTTGAGTCGCTCATCGACCGGTACTTGTGGTTCGTTCACCTCGATCGGCGGATGCCGCTCAATCTCGACCTCGGCCCGCTGCACATCCATCTCTATTCCCGCGCCGTGTTTTTCATGTGGGTGACGGCCGCGCTCCTGGCGCTGGCCGGGATCGCGGTGCTCATCTCGCGTAAGCCCGAGCTGGTCCAAAAATGGCGCACCTGGGTACTGATCGCCCCCATCGTCGGCTTTCCCATGTGGATCGGCGAGGGCACCACCGCCGCGCTGGCCGCCGTACTGGCCGTCGTCGCCGTAATCGAATATTCGCGACTGACGCAACTGGCGAAAGCAGACACCTGCGTCCTGGTGGCACTGGCCGTGATTTATCCGTTGGCGGCCTGGCTGCGCCCGTCGCTGCTGCACCTTGCGCCTGTCGTTCTGCTGCTGTGCGCGCTGCCGTCGGTGCTCGGTGGCGACGTCGAGAACGGCGCCAAGCGCAGTGCTTTCACCGCGTTCGGTTCGGTTTGGATCTGCTGGTCGCTGTCTCACCTGGTGATGGTCTGGCCGGATTCGTTCCTCGTGTGCTTCGCCGTCGCGGCCACGGATGTCGCCGCGTGGTGCGGCGGAAAGGGCTTGCGCCGTATGGCCTGGGCACGCCGCCCACTGTCCCCGTTGAGCCCCAACAAGACGATCGGCGGTTTGGTCGGCGCCATCATCGGGGCGTTCATCATCCTCACGCTGCTGGGGACCATCTCGATCGGCTTGCTGATCGCTGTCTCTATCGGCGGTGTCTTCGGCGACCTCCTCGAGTCCATGTTGAAGCGGCAGGCGAAGGTCAAGGATGCCGGCGACTGGCTGCCGGGCTTCGGCGGTCTGCTCGATCGGATCGATTCGCTGTTGCTCGTCCTCCCGTTGGCGTACTTCCTAGGATGAGCGTTCTCATGATGTGTCCTCCAGCGCCCGCGATCACCATCCGCTCCGGCGGCTGGCAACGCACGTTCGCCGCGGGTCACGACGTCGTCGTCGGGCGGGATATCCATGCCGACGTTCGCATCCCGCACCCGGCAATCTCCCGCTCGCATGTGATCCTGCGCTACCTCGACGGTGGCTGGGTCGCGGTCGACGACAACAGCTTCAACGGAATGTTCGTCGCGGACCAACGCGTGCAGTCCGTCGAGATCGACGATCAGCGGACCATCCATCTCGGGGCGCCCGACGGGCCGCCCCTGACGTTCGAGCTCGGCACCGCGCCACCAGCGGACGACAGCCCCACTCAGTCAAGGGATTCCATCACAATCGGCCGCTCCGTCGACAACGACATCGTCGTGCCGGATGTGCTGGCGTCACTTCACCACGCCCAGTTGGTCACCACGGGCGTTGCCGTGCAGTTGCAGAACACCGATGGCAGAGGCACATTCGTCAACGGCGAGAAGGTCGCCGACGCCACACTGGATGAGGACGACGTCGTGACGATCGGCAACGTCGACTTCGTCTACACGGGTGGTTCCCTGGTGCGTCGCACCCAGCCGGCCACGACAACAGGCGGACTCGAGGTCCGCGATGTGAGCTTCGCGGTCGGACGCGATGCCCTTCTGCTGGAACGGATTTCGCTGGATGCCCGCCCCGGCACGTTGACAGCGGTGATCGGTCCCTCGGGCTCGGGAAAGTCCACGCTCTCCCGGGTGATCGTCGGTGCCGCCCGCCCGAGCGGCGGCTCGGTGTCATTCGACAGTCGCGACCTGCACGACGGATACGCGTCACTGCGCAGTCGGATCGGCATGGTGCCCCAGGACGACGTCGTGCACGGGCGGCTCACCGTCGCGCAGGCGCTGGGATTCGCCGCGGAACTGCGGATGCCCGCTGACACGACCGAGGCCGATCGGCGGCGCGTGATCGCCCAGATTCTCGAGGAACTCGAGTTGAGCGCCCACGCCGCTTCCCGCATCGACAAACTGTCCGGCGGGCAACGCAAGCGGGTGTCGGTCGCCTTGGAGCTGCTCACCGGCCCGTCGCTCCTGGTGCTCGACGAGCCCACCACGGGCCTGGATCCGGCACTGGACCGGGCCGTGATGACGATGCTGCGCCGCCTCGCCGATGCGGGACGCGTGGTCGTAGTGGTCACGCATTCGTTGACGTTCCTCGAGGATTGTGACCAGGTGCTGCTGTTGGCGCCCGGCGGTAAGACCGCCTTCTGCGGTCCCCCCGCCGAGCTCGCATCGGCGATGGGAACCACCGATTGGGCTGACATCTTCACGATGGTGAGCGCGGATCCCGACGACGCTCAGCGACGGTTCATCGAACGCTCCGAGCCGACGGTCGAACATCCGGAGGAGGCACCGCCGGGTACGAACGACACCGCTTCACAACTGGAGGCAGGCGCCGCGGTGCAGGCACCGCAACCGGCACCTACCAGCAGGTGGCGCCAATTCGCCACGATCGCCCGCCGCCAACTGCGGCTCCTGATCGCCGACCGCGGCTACCTGGCGTTCCTCGTGGTGTTGCCGTTCATCGTCGGCCTGCTGCCGCTGACCGTCACCGGCCATGCGGGCTTCGGACATCCGCCGTCAGATGGCTCCGCGCCGTTCGAGCCCAAACACGTCATCGCATTGATCAGCTTCGCCGCAATATTGATGGGAGCGACCCTCACCGTTCGCGACCTGGTCGGCGAGCGCGCCATCTTCCGCCGCGAGCAGTCGGCCGGGTTGTCGGCCTCGGCGTACCTGCTCGCCAAGATCGCCGTGTTCGGTGCGGTCGCCGTCATTCAGTCAGCCATCTTGGTTCTCGTCGTCACGGCACCCGGAATCGGCAAGCCCGGACCGTCGGATGCGGCCGCACTGGGCATCCCCATGCTGGAGCTGTTCGTCGGAGTCGCGGCGACGTGCGTGGTTGCGGCGGTACTAGGGCTGGCGCTATCGGCCCTGGCGCGAACCAACGATCAGGTCATCATGCTGCTGGCGGCGGCGCTCGTGACGCAACTGGTGTTCGCGGGCGGCTTCATCCCGGTGACGGGGCGGCCGGCACTGGAGACCATCGCGTCAATCATGCCCGGACGGTGGGGATTTGCTGCCACGGCGTCGACGGCGGATCTGACCAATCTCGTCGCCGGAATCGCACAGGACTCGCATTGGCAGCACTCGGCAACGACGTGGCTTTTCGACATGGTCATGCTGGGTGTGTTGACAGCCCTGTGCGCCGGCGTCGCACGGTGGAGGCTGCGCCTCCCGACCGGATGACGACTGATATACAGAACGGCGTAACCCAACGCCTAGGAGCGCCGCCGCAGCATGACCGCCGATGCAGGGACGTCACCGGCTCACCAATTGTTCGAACAGCCTCGGCCCGACGGCGACTTCCGGTTCTTTCAACTCGGACATGTTGTCGACGACGTACTCGCTGGAGCGTCCAGATGGGCAAGCGCGTTCGGCATCGGCCCCTTCCACGTCCTGCCGGTGCTGGAGCAGCAAGCCACCTACGGAGACGAAATGCGCTCGCTCCAAATCCAAGTCGCCGTCGCACAAGCCGGACCCGTACAAATCGAACTGATCCAGCAGCACTGCGCTGGAACGGCGTCGACCCGGTCCGGATCATGACGCGTGACGGCTACCGCGTACCCGACAAGCCTGAGGTCCGGTGACGATGGTCGACACTGACTTGACAGGACCGCTGCGCGGCACGGGCACCCCGATGGAGAAATCAGTCCTCGGCGCTCTCGACAATCTCGAACACGCGCTGCACCTGGAACCTCAGGGCGGCAACCGGTTTCGCGTCGGCAACGAGCCCGGTCGGTTCGGTCGGGTCTTCGGCGGCCAGCTCCTGGCACAGGCCGTGCTGGGCGCCGCCGAGACCGTCACCGACCACGTACCGCAGTCGCTGCACGCGTACTTCGTCCGATCCGGCGTGTCGGATGCCCCACTGGACGTTGCGGTCGACCGGGTGCGCGACGGACGGTCCATGGCGACCCGGCGGGTCGACGTGCTGCAGGGCGGGCGCAACGTCCTCACCGCGATCGCCTCGTTCCACACCAATACTGTCGAACCCGAACTCCCCCAGCTGCCTCTCGACTCACCGCCGCCCGAAGCTCTACCCCTACTGCAACACTGGGTTCAATACACGCCGACGGAGATGCGCGAGAACGCATCGACGTGGATCGATGTGCCACCGCCACTGGAGATGCGGATCGCGGAGCCACCGACCTTTCTGGGTGGTGCCCAGACAGCCGGCCCGCGATCGCATTGGATGCGGCTCCCGCGCGACATCGGCGACCGCCCCGCCGTTCACCACGCGATGCTGGCCTACGCGAGCGATTACCTCCTCGTCGACATGGCATTTCGTAACCATCCGCAGCGCCTGGGCTACGGATCTCTTGCGGCCCTGAGCCTGGACCATGCCATCTGGTTTCACCGTCCCGTGCGTTTCGACGAATGGCACCTCCACACGCAGGAAACGGTGTCGCTGAGCGGGCATCGGGCGATGGTCCGCGGAAGCATCCGCGATGCGTCCGGACGTATGGTCGCCAGCACGGCGCAGGAAGTGCTCGTCCGACCCCACGGGTGAAGCCGTCGTTGACTTCGGTCGTATCGCAGCGGAATGTGTAGAGGCCAATTAACGAAAGGTGATGATGACTAAAGCAGTGGGCCGGGTGGCCGGCAAGGTCGCGTTCATCACGGGCGCGGCGCGCGGTCAGGGCCGCGAGCACGCGATCCGACTGGCCGAGGAAGGCGCCGACATCATTGCCGTCGACGCCTGTACCGACATCGACGGCGCCCCTTACCCCTTGGCCACCGAAGCTGACCTGGACGAAACAGCCGCGCTGGTCGAGAAGTTGGACCGCCGCATCGTCACCGCGAAGGCCGACGTCAGGAACGTCGAGGCGCTGGGAGTCGCGCTGCAGCAAGGGATCGACGAGCTTGGCCGGCCGGACATCGTCATCGCCAACGCGGGGATCAGCGGCAGCCCCGCGCCCGCCGCGATGATCGAGGAAGCCGCCTGGCAGACGATGCTCGACATCAACATCACCGGGGTCTGGCACACGGTCAAGGTGGCGGTCCCGCACATGTCCGACGGCCGGGGCGGATCGATCATCCTGGTGAGTTCGATGTTGGGACTTCGCGGTGGCGGCTACATGGCTCACTACGCGTCGGCCAAGCACGCAGTCGTCGGCTTGATGAATTCGCTCGCCAACGAACTTGCCCCGCAATGGATTCGGGTGAACTCAATCCATCCTGGAAACGTCCGGACACCGATGATCGACAACGAGCAGTTCCATCGCACACTGCGGCCTGACCTCGCCGAGCCGACCATGGCCGACGCGGGCGAGATCATCGGAACTTTCCACATGCTGCCGGTGCCGTACTTCGAGGCACGTGCGGTCAGCAACGCGGTGCTGTTCCTGGCCTCGGATGAGGCCAAGTACATCACCGGCGCGGCGCTCCCGATCGACGCGGGAGCGACCGCGAAGTTCTGAGGCTCAGCGCGCCCCGCGCACCAGCCGACCCGGGCGTGCGCCGGTGTCCACGCTGTCGCGGCGGGTGACGACGCCATTGACCACGGTGGCGCTGTATCCGCTGGCGCCCTGAACCAGTCGCTGGCCACCGGCAGGCAGGTCGTACACCATTTTCGCCGGATGCAACGTCAGCGCGTTCATGTCGATGACGTTGATGTCGGCCTTCTTGCCCTTCTGGATGACGCCGCGATCGGTCAGTCCGAACAGCTGGGCGGTGTCGTGAGATTGCTTGCGCACCACGTACTCCAGTGACAGTTTGTCGCCCCGATGCCGGTCTCGCGCCCAATGCGTCAGCAGGAACGTGGGATACGACGCGTCGCAGATCATGCCGCAATGCGCGCCACCATCGGACAGGCCCATCACCCCCGCAGGGTGGGTCATCATTTCGCGAATCGCATCGCAGTTGCCGTGGGAGTAGTTGAACATCGGCAGCATCAGCATCGACGTCGCGTCGGACTCGAGCATCAGGTCGTACAGCGTGGCGAGCGGATCCTCGCCCCTTCCGGCCGCGATCTTCTCCACTGTGCGATCGTCGGTCGGCTCGTAGTCGGGCGGGTCGCCGATGTGATAGATGCGACCGAGCGAGTGTTGCACGAGGGCGAACATGCCGTCGAACAGCTTCGTCGGGTCAGGGGCCAAGTCGTCTTCGGCCAGGATGGCGGCCTTCACCGCGGGATCAGCGAGCCGTTGAGCCATCTCCGCGCGGCTGCATTCGGCTTTGAGCTGACGGAACGTCGGACGATGGGTAAATGCGTGATGCCCGGGGAAGCCGAACAGCATGCCGAATGGCCGAGCGGCGACCTGCGGAAACAGTCGACTGCCCGATTCGTAAGCCTCCGCGGAGATGTCCATCAGCTCACGCCATAGGTCAGGAGCGGCGTCGACCTGGATCATGGCGAACGACACCGGCCGGTCGATCTCGGCGCTGAGCCGTTTCATCCATTCGAGTTCTTTCTTGGGCGCGACGATGTCCTCGCCCGCGGCACCTTGGGGCGCGAGCTCGAAGACTGCCTGGCCGCCCGCGGCCATCGCACGGCCGAGACCGAACAGTTCGTCTTCCGCGGCGAAGGTCCCCGGGACCGGCTCACCGTCCATCGCGCGGTGACCCAGCGTCCTCGACGTCGAAAGGCCAAGTGCGCCGGCCTCGATCGCTTCTTGCACCAGCCGGGCCATCGCGTCGATGTCCTCGGGGGTAGCGGGCTCGTTCTTGGCGCCGCGCTCGCCCATCGCGTAGGCGCGTATCGCGCCATGGGCGACCTGACTTCCGACGTCGATCGCGAGTTCGTGTCTGCCGATCGTGTCGAGGTATTCGGGGTAGCTCTCCCAGCCCCAGGTCAGCCCCTCGGTGAGCGCGGTACCCGGAATGTCCTCGACGCCCTCCATCAGCTCGATCAGCCAGTCTTCGGAGCCTGGCCGGACGGGGGCGAACCCGACCCCGCAGTTCCCCATGACGACGGTCGTCACGCCGTGCCCGCTCGAGGGCTCGAGCGAGCTATCCCAACTCACCTGGCCGTCGTAATGCGTGTGGATGTCGACGAATCCCGGAGCGACGACTTTGCCCGTCGCGTCGATCGTCTCGGTCGCGTTGCCGTCCAGTGGCGCATCACCGGGACCACGGCGGTGAATCTCGATGATCCGACCGTCCTTGATGCCGACATCGGCCTGGAATCGGTCTCCGCCCGTGCCGTCTACCACGGTTCCGCCAGTGATCTTCAGGTCGAACACGATTTACTCCCTCAACGTCCGGGCTGCCGTTATGGTGGCCAATGTAACACCGTTACAGACGGCGGCAGTCAGAATCGGAGGGGAATCGTGACGCGAACCGCGCCGGCCGGCCGCACCGTCGGCAACCCGACCCAAACACTGCACGAGGATGCCATCGGCACGCCCCCGCAGCGCCCCACCCTCGTCCCTGCCGAGCGCTATTACTCGGCCGAGTTCGCGCGCCTCGAGGTGGAGCGGATGTGGCCCAAGGTGTGGCAGCTCGCCTGCACCGTCGACCACGTCGCCGAACCGGGCGACTATTTCGAGTACCGCTGCGGCCCCAACTCCGTCCTGATCGTGCATGGCGACGACGGCGAACTGCGTGCCTTTCAGAACGTGTGCCGGCATCGAGGCAATTCGTTGTGCGCCGGATCCGGGTCTGACCTCCGTGAATTACGGTGCGGCTATCACGGGTGGACCTGGGATCTGACCGGTGCCCTGCGGCGCGTACCCAACCGCAAGGGCTTCGGCGCACTCCGTCTGTCCGACTTTCCGCTGCTGGGAGTCCGCGTCGACACGTGGGAACGGCTCGTCTTCGTCAGCCTCGACGCCGATGCGATCCCGTTGCGTGACTACCTCGAGGCGATGCCCGACGACATCGCGTGGAACCGGCTCGGCGACTTCCGGTGCTACGCCACCATGACCATCGAGGTCGATGCGAACTGGAAAACGATCGCCGACGGATTCAGCGAGACCTACCACATCCAGACATTGCATCCGGAACTGCACAGGTGCATGGACGACGTGTATGCGCCCCAAGTCATCTGGGGTCACACCGGCAAGTCCGAACAGCTCTACGGTGTGCCGAGCCCGGCCATCAAGGAGTCGGTGACCGACGCCGAGGTGTGGGACGCCTACGTCACCACGCAGGGCGCGCTCATGGGTGTCGAGGACGGCACGCCGTTCCCCCCTGATCAAGGTCAGTCGGCGGCCGACGTAATCGCGGCGCGGACAAAGACTTTCGCCGACAGTCGCGGTGTCGACCTCAGTTGGGCGAGCACCGATCAAGTGATGCGGCTGCACCAGTACAACGTGTTCCCGAACATGTCGCTGCTGACCAACGCCGATCACCTGACGGTGCTGGTCGCACGCCCCGGACCGCATCCCGATCGCGGTGAACTGGTGATGATCGTGTGGATGCGGATGCCTCCGGACGCGCCGCGTATCAAGCCGACCGATGTGCGTATGACGGCAGCCGACGCCCACCCCGGTTTGGTGCTCACACAGGACATCGAGGTGTTGGCGGGCCTGCAACGCGGCCTTCACCAACCAGGGCTCACCCACGTGGTGCTGTCCAACGAGGAACGTCGCGTGATCAACATGCACCGCAACCTCGAGCGCTATTTGAACCTGCCCGAAGCAGATCGCATCACCGGAGGTGAGACGGATGACGTCGCCACGTAGCAAGGGCGGCGCCTCCGTCACGGCCGATCAGATCCTCCAAACCGCCGCCCGGCTGATCGATGTCGACGGAGTGGAGGCGTTCAGCATGCGCCGGCTGGCCGAGCAGCTCGGTGTCGCGGTCACGTCCATCTACTGGCACATCGGCGGCAGGGACAAGCTCTTCGACAGCTTGGTCGAGGGGCTGCTCACACAGATGACGCATCTGCCGAGCGACGGCGACAACCCCGTCGACCGGATTGCGTCGATCGCGCGATCGCAACGCAAGCTGCTCATCGAGAAGCAACATCTGTTGGCCATCGCCCATGAACGCGACCGGACACCACAGCTGTTCCTGCCGATTCAGCAGCGGCTGGCGGCGGAGCTTTCCGAACTGGGCATCACCGGAACCGAAGCGGCGCTGTTGGTGCGCGTTGTCGAAGTGCACGTGATTTCCTCTGCGATCATGCAGTTTTCGGCGGTGCGCGGGGCCAAGCACGACGAAGAGGATCCGTCGCTGTGGGCGGACGCGTGGCCCGACCGGGCACTCGTCGAAGCGCTGCAATCCCCCACCGATTACGACGCAGTGTTCGAGTACGGACTCAACGCGTTGTTGGCGCCGCTCCGTGGGTGACCTGTCGGCCTCCACGGTCATCGCGACCGCAGAGGAGACCACTGATCTGCGCGACTTCGGGGGCGACGAGTGGCGCGAGGCGCTCGAGGTGCTCACTGACTCGCTGAACACCGAGGCCGGACTCACGGAGTTCGGAGAGGTGGTCGCGCACGCCGATCTCGTCGGATCCCTCGCCCGGAGGCTGCAGATCGTCGACTACCGGCGGACCCACCCCGAGGTCGCCGAGGGGCGAATCGAGCGGCCCATTTTCATCGTCGGTCAGGTGCGCACGGGAACGACGATCCTCTTCGAGCTGCTCGCGCAGGACCCCGACGCCAGGGCTCCATTGACGTGGGAAGTCGACGCCCCTTGCCCGCCACCGGAAGCGGCGACACACGACGACGATCCGCGCATCGAGGACAGCCGTCAGATCCAGGAGATGATGACGTCGATCATCCCGGACCTCAAGGCCATGCATCCGATCGGCCCCCTGCTGGCGCAGGAGTGCGTCCGCATCACCGCGATGGATCTGCGAAGCTTCATCTTCCCGACGATCTACCACGTCCCGACCTATGCCCGGTGGCTGCTCGAAACGGATATGGCGTCGGCCTACCAATGGCATCGCGGGTTCCTGCAGCACCTGCAGTCGACGATCCCGGTGAACCGCTGGGTACTCAAGTCGCCCGGGCACATCTGGGCCCTGGACGCGATGATGAAGCACTACCCGGACGCGCGGGTGATCCAGACGCACCGCGATCCCCTGCGGACCATCGCATCGGTGTCCTCGTTGGCATGCACACTGCGGACGTTCGCCGCCGAGCAGACTCCCATCGAGGAGGTCGCCCGCGAGTGGGCCGAATACGTCATCGACGGCATCGACCGCTCGATCGACGCGCGGGAGTCCGGAATCGTCCCGGCGTCGCAGGTGGTCGATGTGCAGTACCAGGCGTTCGCGGCTGACCCGATCGCCACCGTCGCCGCGGCCTATGATCAACTCGGCCTTGCCTTTACAGCCGAAGCCGAATCCAGGATGCGTAGGTTCCTCGACAGCCAACCCGCGCACGAACACGGCGGACACCACTACACGTTCGCTCAAACAGGTTTGGACGAGGGGGAACTGCGCGAGCGGACGTCTCGGTACCAAGATTTCTTCGGTGTCCCCAACGAGCCTCTAGGGTGAGCGCGATGGAACCAGCACTACAGGAAATGCTCGATGAGCATGCGCTAACCAAGCTCGTGCACGCCTATTGCCGCGCCGTGGACCGAGGTGATATCGATGCGCTTCGGGACCTCTATCATCACGACGCCGTCGACGCTCACGGTGGGTTCTCGACGGGTTCGGTCGAGGGGTTTTTCGAGCAGCTAACCGCCTCGCGTCCCTATCTACGGGCGATGCAGCACCACATCACGACGGTCAACTTCGCAGTCGAGGGAAACTCAGCCGAAGGCGAGATCTACAACATCGCGGTCCACACGCTCGCCGGCAAGGAACGAGACGTCGATCTGGTGATCGGCGGGCGCTATCTGGACAAGTACGAGAAGCGTGATGGCACTTGGAAACTACTCGAGCGGACGATCGTCACGGACTGGGCGCGCGTGAGCGATCCGTCCGCGATGGACATGAGCCACCCGATCACCAAGGACACGCTCAAGGGCGCCCTCGACGAGGCGGACCCCTCCTATCAGTTCTTCTCGTTGCTGGTAGGCCCCCAATCAGGATAGGACGGCAGCTAGTGTGCACACAAATCGCAAATCGAGCCGATGTCAGGCTATTTCGCGATCTGACCGCACACTAGACGGCCACGCCCGCGCCATCAGCTGCGTTTCGCTGACGCGACAGGGTCGTCGTCCTCCCACAGCAGCAGCTGACGAACCGCCGGGCGAGATCCGTACGGTTGCAGCATGGTGCTGGCCGGTCGCGGACGCACTCGCAGCGGCCACCAGAACCACCGTCCGAGAAGCACGGCGATGGACGGCGTCATGAACGACCGCACGATCAAGGTGTCGAACAACAGACCGAGGGCGATGGTTGTGCCCAGCTGCCCCAGCACAAGTAAATCGCTGTACACAAAGGACGCCATCGTGAAGGCGAACACCAGCCCGGCCGCGGTGACCACACCACCGGTACCCGCCATGGCCCGGATGATGCCGGTGTTCAATCCGGCGCCGATCTCTTCCTTGAAGCGAGATATCAACAGCAAGTTGTAGTCCGAACCCACGGCCAGCAACAGGATGACCGCGAGCGGAATGATGACCCAATACAACTGCAGGCCAAGGATGTGCTGCCACACCAATATCGACAGGCCCAGTGAGGCTCCGAGTGATAGCGCCACGGTGCCGACGATGACGATCGCGGCCACCAGGCTTCGGGTGATGAACATCATGATGAGCAGAATGAGGCACAGCGAGGAAATGATGACGATCATCAGGTCGTACTTGGCGCCTTCCTGGATGTCCTTGTATGTCGCTGCCGTGCCGCCGATATAGATGTGGGAGCCCGCCAACGGCGTGCCCTTGACGGCCTCCTCTGCCGAGTGCCTGATCGCATCGATATGCGAAATGCCCTGCGGTGTCGCTGGATCGGTGTCGTGGGTGATGATCATCCGTGCGGCTTTGCCGTCGGGCGAGAGGAAAAGTTTCAGACCGCGCTGGAACTCGGCATTCTGGAATACCTCCGGCGGAACGTAAAACGAGTCGTCGGTTTTCGATGCGTCGAACGCTGCTCCCATAGCCGTCGAGTTCTCGAGGGCCGCCGCATTCTGGTCGTAGATTCCCGACAGCGTGGCGTAGTTGGTCATGACCAGATCACGATTGATCTGTTGACTGGCCAGCTGGGGCGGTATCAGCTCAAGCAACTTTGGCTGAATCGAATCCAGCTTGTCCAGGCTCGCGGTGACATTGGCCAGCTGGTCGGTGAGCGCGTTGATGCCGTCGAGCGCATCGAAGAGCGATCGCAACGCAGCGCACATCGGGATGTCGAAACAGTGTGGCTCCCAATAGAAGTAGTTGCGCAGGGGCCGGAACTGGTCATCGAAGTTGGCGATCTTGTCCCGCAGGTCCTTCGCCACCTCGACGGTTTCGTGGAACGCCGCGACCTGTTCGTGCGTCGCATCGTTGGCCTGCTGCTGAAGCGTGGCCTGCTGTCGCAGGATGCCGATGGTCTTGTCGATTTCGTCCACCTGTTTGAGCAGGTCGTTGGCCCGGGCCTGCTGATAGCCGAGGTTCTGTATCTGACCGGCGCTCTGCGCGCTGATCTGGAATGGAATCGACGTGTGGTCCAGCGGAGTGCCCAGCGGGCGCGTAATCGATTGCACCTGAGCGATACCCGTCGTGTGGAACACGGCCTTGGCCACGCGCTCCAAAAGAATCATGTCGGTGGGATTGCGCAGGTCATGATCGGCCTCGATCATCAAGAGTTCGGGGTTGAGCCTGGCCTTCGAGAAATGACGCTCAGCAGCGGCATACCCGACATTGGAGGGTGCGCGGTCGGGCAAGTAGACGCCGGTGTCGTAGCTGGTCTTGTAACCGGGCAGCGCCAGCAGGCCCACGGCGGCCACCGCCATCGTCGCGACCAAGATCGGTCCGGGCCATCGAACGATCGCTGTGCCGATCCGACGCCATCCTCTGGTACGCGCTTTCCGTTTCGGGTCCAGCAGTCCGAAGCGGGCGCCGATGACCATTACCGCGGGCGCCAGCGTGAGCGCCGCCGCCAAGGCCACGAAGACGCCGATCGCGGCGGGTACGCCGAGACTCTCGAAATACGGCAGTCGGGTGAAGCTCAGGCATAGGACTGCGCCTGCGACGGTCAGACCCGACCCCAAAATCACATGGGCCGTGCCCCGATACATGTTGTAGTACGAAGTTTCCCGGTCAATTCCGTTGCTGCGATCTTCGTGGTAGCGGCCCAACAGGAAGATCGCGTAATCCGTGCCAGCCGCGATGACCAGCAGGGTGAGGAGATTGGTCGAGTACGTCGACAGTCCGATGATTCCGGAGTTGCCGAGGAAGGCCACGATGCCACGGGCTGCAGACATTTCGATAAGGACGGTGATCAGCACCAACAGCATGGTGACGATCGAGCGATAGACCAACAGCAGCATCACCGCGATCACCACCACCGTCAGCACGGTGACCTTCGTGGTGCCTTCGTTGCCCACTTCGAACTGATCGGTGACTTGAGGCGCCGGGCCCGCGACATAGGCCTTGATGCCGGGCGGCGCGGGCGTGTTGTTCACGATGTCGCGGATCGCGTCAACGGACTCGATGGACTCAGGTTCGCCCAGGTTGCCGGTGAGGAACACCTGAACATAAGCAGCCTTGCCGTCGGAGCTCTGAGATCCCGCCGCCGTCAACGGGTCTCCCCAGAAGTCCTGGACGTGCTGGACGTGCTTGTGATCCTGCTCGAAACGGTCGATCAGGGTGTCGTAGTACCGATGTGCGTCAGCCCCGAGCGGCTCATCGCCCTCCAGCACAACCATGGCCGCACCGTCGGAATCGAATTCTTGAAAAACGGCGCCAATCTTCTTGAACGCCTGTTGCGATGGTGAATCGGGTGAGCTCATTGCCACGTTGTGCGCTTCGCCGACGACCTCCAGCTGAGGGATGAGGGCATTGGTGAGCCCGGCGACAACCAGCCAGAACAGCACGATCGGAACCGAAAGCACGCGAATCGACTTCGCGATGCGGTCCGTCAGCGGCGTGCGCGATTCTTGATGGGTGGTCATCCCGACTTATCCAGGCAGAAGGTGTAGGCATTCATGGTGTCGACCTGTCTCTCGTCCTTGACCACGTCGTCGATGACGATGCGGCAGCCGAGGGAGTCGCTGTTGCCCTGCGCCATGACGTTGACAAGCACTGCTGTCTGTGTCGTCGTGATGTCGTACCTCCACGGCAAGGTCACATCTTCGGCGCGCTGGGGTTGCGCGTTGACGTCCAGATAATTGATCGTCGCCACGGTGCCCGGCGGCCCGAAAACCTCGAGGACCACGTGCTTGGGATTGAACGGGATGATTTCATCTGAAAGGGCTTCGGCCGTCCCGGTGTCGTGGCCTGAGCCGAAGATGCCATGAAGACGGAATACGGCGTAGCCGGCCACAGCCACCACCACGATGGCGACGATGAACATCCAGCCGCGACCAAGAAGGCGACTCATCGAAAACCCCTGCACCCGCCAGCCTTTCGATCCCGCGACACGAGGCGTCGACTGACCCTATCCCAGTCCAGCGACATATCAACCTCGTTGACAGTACGGTACGGTACCGGACATCTCAAGCCGTACAGCTGCCCCGACTCCGTGGTTCGCGGCGGGTCTTACCGGTTCAGGCGCGTGAGACTCGGAATCATCACCTCATCGACGAGGGATTGCACCGTACGGCGACTCGGCGGCCGCAACGAAAATATGGATCGGAAGATGAGGTAGCCGGGCAACACGTCCCAGAGGTCCTCGGTGATGGCGGCCCGATCGATTTCGCCGCGATCGGCGGCCTGCCCCAATATCTTCTTGAACAGGGCCTTCCGTTGGTCGAGGAACTGGTGCTGCAGGACGTCGTTGAGCGCGGGATTACGCGATACCTCGACCAGCACCGCGCGCATCGTGCTGGCATGCGTCCGGGCCTGATCGCAGATCACCTCGCCCAACTGCACCAGGTCGCCGCGCAAGCTGCCGGTCTCGGGTGCGACGGCGACCTGCCGTACGCCCTCGATGAACGCAGCCAGCACCAACTCCGCCTTGGTGGGCCACCTCCGGTAAACGGTCGCCTTGCTGGCGCGCGCAGTGGCGGCGACGGCGTCCACGGTCAACCCGTCATAACCCTCTTCTTGCAGGAGCTGCAACGTCACGGCAAGGAGTTCGGCCTCCCGAGGCGACCACGGCGAGGACTCTGCAACGTGAGCAGCACTCCGGGTCATGGCCCCACCATAGATCGGTCGGACTCTGTCGACTATTGGCGCACTGTCCAACGCCAGGCATTCGGACCGCCTCGGTATGACGCGTTCCGGCCGCCACGGAGGTCGCGCCATGCAGAATTCTTGCCACGATGACATTGGTCAAATGGTTACCCGGCGTCGCGCAATTTCGGGGATATCAGCGGGGCTGGCTGCGCGGGGACGTCCTGGCGGGCCTGACTGTGGCGGCCTATTTGGTCCCTCAGGTGATGGCCTACGCGACTGTCGCCGGTCTTCCACCGGTGGCCGGGCTGTGGGCGGCGCTCGCGCCTCTTGCCCTCTATGCGCTTCTGGGCTCGTCGCGGCAACTCTCGGTCGGACCTGAATCCACGACCGCATTGATGACTGCCGTCGTTCTCGCTCCCATCGTCATCGGCGATCCAGCGCGCTACGCGGCTCTCGCCGCAGTCCTGGCGTTGCTGGTCGGCGCGATCTGTCTCTTGGGCGGCATCGCACGGCTGGGCTTTCTCGCCAACCTGCTGTCACGCCCCGTACTCATCGGATACATGACGGGTATCGCCATCGTCATGATTGCCAGCCAACTGGGCAAGATCACGGGCGTCGCAGTGCAGGGAGACGAGTTCACGGATCAGATGGCGTCTTTCGCGGCCGGAATCGGACAGGTGCACTGGCCGACGCTGGTGCTGGCCGCTTTGGTGCTGCTGCTCCTGCTGTCTCTGGCGCACTGGCTGCCACGCGCGCCAGGACCGGTGATCGCTGTCCTCGTGGCCACGGCATCTGTCGGCGCCATGTCCTTGGATACGCGCGGGATCGCCGTCGTGGGCGATGTTCCATCTGGCCTACCGACGCCGGGGCTACCACCAGTCTCGTTGAGCGACTTGGCAACACTGGTCGTTCCGGCAGTCGGCATCGCGATCGTCGCTTTCTCCGACAACGTGTTGTCCGCGCGCGCGTTCGCCACCCGTAGAAGCGAAGTGATCGACGCGAACGCGGAACTGCGCGCCGTCGGGATGTGCAACCTCGCCGCCGGGGTGACACACGGTTTTCCGGTCAGCTCGAGCGGCAGCCGCACCGCCATCGGCAACATCGTCGGCAGCCGCACGCAGCTCTATTCACTGACCACGCTCGGATGTGTCATCGTCGTGCTCGTCTTCGCAGGCGGGGTGCTGGCGATGTTTCCGACCGCGGCGCTTGGGGCGTTGGTGGTATTTGCCGCACTGCACTTGATCGACATCGCGGAGTTTCGTCGCCTGGCGCGATTTCGCCGCAGCGAACTGGTCCTCGCATTGGCCACTACGGCCGCCGTGTTGGCCTTCGGCGTGCTCTACGGCGTTGTCGTCGCCGTTGTTCTGTCGATTCTGGAATTGCTGCGACGACTGGCACACGCACATGACAGCGTCCTCGGCTTCGTCCCGGGCATCGCCGGGATGCACGATATCGATGATTACCCAGGCGCTACCCGCGTGCCCGGCCTGGTGGTGTACCGATACGACGCACCGCTGTGCTTCGCCAACGCGGAGGATTTCCGGATACGCGCACTGGCTGCCGTTTTCGACAATCCAGAACCCGTCGAATGGTTTGTGCTCAACGCCGAATCCAATGTGGAGGTCGACTTGACGGCGCTCGACGCCCTGGAGCAGCTACGCGTCGAATTGGCGCGCCGCGGAATCGTTTTCGCAATGGCTAGGGTCAAGCAGGACTTACGCGAGTCGTTGGACGCGGCGGGAATTCTGGACGAAATCGGCGAAGATCGCATCTTCATGACGTTGCCCACCGCTGTGGATGAGTTCAAGCGCCGCAACAGGTCCTGAGCCGTCTGCGACTAGTGCACGGGACAATCGCTTTTCACGGTAAGGGCGCGCACCATCTCAATTTGGTGCCCCCTGTCGGCACCGACTCGATGGTGAACGACCCGCCGGCCTCGTCGGCGCGCTTACGTAGATTCGTCAGCCCGCTGCCGGTGATCTCGCCCTCGATTCCGCGCCCGTTATCGACGACCTCGATGGTCAAGTCGTCCTCGACCACGACGCTGACCGCAAGCGAGGCCGCTTGCGCGTGGCGCACGGCGTTGCTCACCGCTTCTCGGACAACAGCCTCGGCGTGATCGGCGAGCGTCGCATCGACGACCGAAAGCGGTCCCACGTATTGCACGCTGGTGCGCAGATTCGCATTGGCGAACTGAGCGACGGCCTCGTCGAGTCGTTGGCGTAGCCGAGTCACACCGGACGACGATCCATGGAGATCGAAGATCGCCGTCCTGATTTCCTGAATCACCTGTTGGAGGTCGTCGACGCACTCCGTCAGGCGTTGCTGCACTTCCGGTGCCCGTGCCCTCGGGATAGTTCCCTGAAGGGCGAGGCCGACGGCGAACAGCCGCTGGATGACGTGATCGTGCAGGTCTCGGGCGATACGGTCGCGGTCGGTGAGAATGCTGAACTCGCGCATCCGCCGCTGGGTACTTGCCAGCTGCCACGCCAACCCAGCCTGGTCGGCGAAGGCGGTCATCATGTCGAACTGCTCGGAACTGAACGGCGACGCCCCCACCGATCGCAACGCGACCAGAACGCCGGCGACTTCGTCGCTGGCGCGTAGCGGCAGCACCAGCGCGGGACCGGTTGCCGTTCCCTGCAGTTCGATATGGTCGAACCTTCCGGGTGTGCGCTGGACGAAAGCCTCTCCGATCGGCGTTCCCTCGACCGGGATGCTCTGCAGCGACGCAGCGGGACCGTCACCGACGGTCGCCGCGACCATGAGTTCGGTGGTCTCTCCGATCGGTAAGTCCGCGTCGGCCGGCACGGCCACCAGCGTCAGCTCGGCACCGCTGAGATGCCGAGACTCGTCGGCTACGAGCCGGAACACCGTGGCGGGATCCGTCCCCGCCAGCAGTTCGGTTCCGATATCGCGGGTCGCCTCGATCCAGGACTGCCGGGTCCTGGATTGCTCGTACAGCCGGGCGTTGTCGATCGCGATACCTGCGGCCGCCGCCAGTGCCTGGACGAGGACCTCGTCGTCCTCGCTGAATGGCTGCCCTCCCGCCTTCTCCGTCAGATACAGATTGCCGAAAACCTCGTCGCGTATTCGCACCGGTACGCCGAGGAAGGTTTGCATCGGAGGATGGTTCGGTGGGAATCCAACGGACGACGCGTGGTGGGAGATGTTGTCCAGGCGAATCGGCTTCGGGTCGTCGATGAGCACACCGAGGACGCCCCGCCCCTCGGGAAGATGCCCGATCCGCTCGCGCATCTCCTCGTCGATGCCCTCGTAGATGAACTCGACCAGTTCGTGATCGTGGCCGCGCACGCCGAGCGCTCCGTACCCGGCGTCGACCAGTTCGATGGCCGTGTGCACGATCGTCTTCAGGGTCTGATCGAGCTCGAGACCCGAGGTGACCACCAGCATGGCCTCGACCAGCCCGTCGAGGCGGTCGCGGCCCTCGACAATCTGCTCGACCCGGTCCTGCACTTCCATGAGCAGTTCCCGCAGACGAAGCCCTGAGAGGGTGTCACGCAGTTGCGGTGCGCCTGGACCAGCTTTTGATCTCGACCCGTCGGTCACAAGGTCATGGTCCCACCGAACGTGCCGAATTAGCGACGATTCTGGACTCAATTGACGAGGCGGACGGTTCCTGTCAGGCCGACGGTCAGCTGACGGTCGCGATTCCGCCTCGGTCGCATCGTTTTTGCGTCATATCGTCCTCAACGTCGCCTCGGCGTTCGCGCTCCGCGCGCTCCCGTAGGCCGCGCATCATCTTCTGCTCCATGAGGAAATGCACGACATCGAAGGCCGGATGTCCGACGGCTCCCCCACTGCCTCGAACCAGCAGACGGGTCCATGCTTTTTGTGGCCGAAGACAGAACGACCACGCGCCCGTGGCCTTTTCGCCGCGTTGCACGCGTTCGAAGTCTGCCGGTGACACCAGCACCAGGTGTGACTCAGCCTCAACGGCGGCCACGACTTGGCGGGCGGCATCGCCGTACCGGCGGGCGAGCCAAACGGTGTCGCCGACATGCAGGTCTTGCCACTCGGGGTGGATGGTGCTCGCGTTGCGAATGTGTGCGCCGACCATCTGTTCTACCAGCGAGTAGCTGTAGAAGCCGCCGCGGTTCTCGCCAATCTGCACGAGCCATGGCCATACACAGCGAACCGGGGCAGCGATGGTCAGTGCGCGGGTCGTCCGCGCCGCTCCGGCGGCCACGAATTCGTCTCCCGGCAGTGTGGTCGTGATTTCACCGTCGTCGGCACCCCAGGTGTACATCCAGGGCCGCAGTTCGCGTCGGTACATCGCGATGACGGCGACCGCGGCCATCAGTACGGCTAGACATGGTCGTTGTTTGCCCATGCGCCCAACGCTAAAAACTGCGCCACTGCGTGCTAAGGGCCGAAGGTCCTGAGCATCGATGCCGAAAGCGCGCTCTGCTGGTCAGCTGTTGTGTCGGTGGTCTTCCGCGTAGGCCTTGATGACGGCGTCGGTGTCCCCGCCGAGTTGCAGAAATTCCTCGTCGAGAAGCCCGGCAAGGCTGGCAACCGCGGCGGAGATGAGGCTCCCCACCAGCCTTGTCTGCGGCTGTTCGCTGGCGGCAGCCTCGGTAGCGAGTTGGGTGGCGTATTCGAGTGAGACCGCCAGCGAAGCGTCCGCTTCCAGGTCGCGGAAGTAATACGTCGCACCGTATTGCGTGAAGTCGTTTCGCGCCTCGACGACCGCGCCTGCGATTCCGGCGAGAACGTCGGTAGGAATGTCGTCGACGCTCACGTCGGGGTTTGCTCGGCGTGCGTCCCGCAGGGTCGAGAGTTGAAGCGCCAGAACGCGTCTGCGGTGAAGAGCAGGATAAATCTGGAGAACCCAGGACACGGCGGCTGTGAGCAACATGAATCCGAACAGCGCTTCGAGTGGGACGATCAGGCGAAGAAATGGAGACGTGGGCACAATGTCGCCGAATCCGAGGGTGCCGATCGTCACCAGCGAAAGATAGAGCGAATCGAACACTTCGTTGCGGGCAGCGGGATTCAGCTCGGAACTGTAGGCGAAGCTCGCTGGCATTTGGGCGAAGTACAGCATCGCCCATCCGAGGATCGCGATCGCTCCCCAGGTCAAGACGACCAATGCGATCCCCAGAGGCCCGGTCAATGATGCGATCCGACGATCGGACGGGAACAGCCGCAGCAGCCACCACACGAATTTCATCACTTGCGGGGCAATGCTGCCGTGCCCGATCGGATGGAACAGTGTGTGGAACACGTCGCGAACCACCACCGCCACGAGTAGCGCCCCGACTATCGCGATTACCCAGTCCGTCACGCGTCTCCTCGCTGGCAGCCCGGCAGGCCTCCAAAGCTCAGCTCATGAAATCGAAACACCAGCTTATGACTTAGGGCCGAAGGTCCTCGGCCTCGATGCCCAAAACGCCCTACTCTCTCGTCACCTGGCGCCACATGATCGATTGATGGAACACACGGACTGGCTGGTCATGGAGCCTTCAGCGGGGGCTCCTGACGCGCCGTTCCGGGCACGGTTGGCCGGTGCGGGCCGGCACCTGCCGACGACGCACCTGGGCACCGATGAGCTGATGGCCACGACACGGCATCGCACACACATCGACCTGGAACGGCTGACCGGAATCAGAGAACGTCGCGTTTCGGTGGGGGATGAGGATTCCTACAGCCTCGCTACCGCGGCGGCGTTGGACTGCCTCGACAAGGCGCAGGTCGACGCCTCATCAATCGACGTGGTGATCAGCTGCAGCATCACGAAGTTCCAGGATGGCCTGACGCAGTGGCTCGAGCCGACAATGAGCGCGGGCGTCGCACACGCGATCGGGGCACCCGATGCGATGACTTTCGATCTGTCGAACGCATGCGCTGGAATGCTGACCGGAGTCACGGTAGCCAACAACTGGATTCGACAGGGCTCGATCCAACGCGCGTTGGTGGTCAGCGGAGAGTACATCTCGCAGCTGGGGCAGAATGCGGCGCGACATATTCGCACCATCATGAGCAAAGAGCTGGCCTCCCTGACACTCGGTGACGCGGGCGCCGCGCTGCTACTCGAGAGGGCCGCCCCTGGATCCGCGGGTATCGAGCTTGCGGGCTTCACCACCGTGGCCCAATACAGCCGACTCTGCCTGGCATACCCCAAGGGCAGTGAACCTGCTGCGCGAATGTTCACAGACGCACGCGGAATCCACCAGGCCGCGATGTCCAACACTCCAGTCCTATTACACGAAGTGCTTGATGCGGTGGGCATCTCGATACACGACATCGATCACGTAATCACCCACCAGACGTCCGCACGCGCTATCCGCAAGGGTATGGCGCGGGTTTCTGCGGAATTCGGCGACAGCCCTCGACACGATGCGGTGATCACTGTCGACCGGTATGGCAATACCGCATCGACCACCCACACGGTCGCCCTAGTCGAAGAACTGCAGGCGGGAAACATCCGGCCCGGTGAAACGGTCGCATTGATCGCACTCGCGTCCGGTCTGGAGATCGGAATTGTCCTCTTGACGCTGGACGAGAAAATGGTGGATCGCTATGGGCACTGTGATTGACGCCGTCGGCTGCACCCATGGACGCTGGCGCACACGTCACAGCGCCCTTCATCTTGCGGTTGAGTCGGCCGAGGATTGTCTGCGTCATGCCGGACGTACTGCGCGGGAGATCGACCTGTTGATCAATGCCGGGATCTATCGTGACCGCAATTTGGCCGAGCCGGCGCTGGCCGCACTGATCCAGCAGGATGTCGGCGCCAACCCCGAAGAACCACATGAAAACGGCCACGGCACATTTTCGTTCGACGTCGCAAACGGATCTTGCGGTCTCCTCACGGCCTTACAAATCGCGGACGGCTTCCTGAAGTCACACGTGATCAGATGCGCGTTGGTGGTGGCAAGCGATGCGGATCCCGGGCACGGAATGAGCGAACAGTTTCCGTTCGCGGCGGCCGGCGCATCACTATTGTGCACGTGGTCGGACGACGACCGCGGGTTCGGACCAACCTACTGGCAGAATCTCCTCGACCAAGGAGAATCCCTGTCCGCCACAGTCGGGCTAGTTGATCACCGAAATGTTCTTCGCGTTCACGAATCACCCTCACTTGAGCAGAAATTCGCTGACGCTGCATCACGAGCCGTTGACCGGTGCCTTCGCGATGCGTCGCTGACCATCGACGACGTCGACGCAATTGTGGCAACTCCGCCCAGGCCGCAGTATCGCGCCGCGCTCGCGGTCCGACTGGGTGTTTCACCGGAAAGAATCACGATGGCTCACGACGAAAGAATGCACACAGCCGCATTGGCGTCTGCATTCAGCCAGGCGGCGACCGCCGTTGGGGCGACTGGTTCGATTCTCATCGTCGCCGCCGGTGCCGGAGTGACCGTCGGCGCGACGCTGTACCGGTTGTGAATATGGTGAGACCAAAGTCCCTCAACGCGAGGCGGTTTGAATCAAACCCGTCATTGTCGGGCATCTAGATCGTAGGAGTAGTGTCGATGACACAAGCAAAGCCGAGTTTCGCGGTGATACAAGACGCCGTCCGGTTGGCCTGCCGCGCTCCATCGCTGCACAACAGTCAGCCATGGCGGTGGGTTGCCGAAACTTCGACACTCCATCTTTTCGCCGACTTCACACGGGTGATGAACGCCGCTGACCCTGAAGGTCGCGAGATCTACCTCAGCTGTGGCGCCGCACTCGATCATCTGACCGTCGCGATGGCCGCCTTCGGATGGGAAGCTGCCGTGCAGCGCTTCCCCGATCCTGATGATCCTCTTCACGTGGCGGCGATCACCTTCGATTCGGCGCCGCCCGGAATGGCCGCAGACAGTCGAGCCGATGCGCTGGCCATCGGCCGGCGCTTCACGGATCGGCGACCCTACGAGGCTCCTGCTGATTGGGCGAGATTCGAAGTGCTGCTTCGCCAGACCGTCCTCCGCCACCACGTGATGTTCGACACCGTGCTCGACAATGCGCGACCGACCTTAGCGACGGTTTCTCGACTCACGGCGGCGCTCCGGGCAAACGACCCCTCCTATGAAGCAGAACTCAATTGGTGGACCTCACCTTTCGCATCGGGAGATGGGGTGCCGCAATCGGCGCTGCTGTCAGCTGAGGCAGCCGGACTCATCGATGCCGGCCGTCATTTTCCCACCCCTTACGCCTCCCCCCGCACCGAGCACGCCGAAGTCGACCGGTCCAAAATCGTGGTTTTGTCCACTCATCACGAAGATGCCCGGTTGGACGTGTTGCGGTGTGGAGAGGCACTATCGGCGGTTTTGCTCCGGTGCACGGCGAGTGGGCTGGCGACGTGCACCCTCACCCATATGACCGAACTAGCTCAAAGCCGCGAGATCGTCCGTGAATTAACTGGTCAACGGGGTACGCCCCAGCTGCTGATCAGGATCGGATACTCCCGGCCTGCCGATGCGGCATTGGCCGCTACACCGCGCAGGCCGCTGGCCGATGTGCTTGAACGACGTGAATGAACCCGGAGGTACCGAGCACGGGTTCGCACATGGGCGAAAGTTCCCATAGAGGAGTATGTCTCGCGAAGTAGCGCGCACGCGACACAAGTCACTACAACCCGGTGGGATATGTCTCCGGCGTTTCGCCCGCCGTCCACAGACTTGTGACCTCAAGCGGCTCAAGTGCTCTCGTTCTGTCGATGTGGATGATCGCGTCGAACTGCTCGCCTGGGCGGACATGGTAGTAATGGCTCTGTCGTTCAGTCGCCGGGAGATAGATGACGCCGATAGCCCGTCCCAGCCGGACGACGTCCAGAGGATCGGCCGCGGCGCGGCTGATAGACGACGAAACCAAGAATTCGGAACGCTCCGTCTCATGGAACAGTTCCTCGACGCTGCCGTTGAGGGCAGGCCGGACATACTTGCGTTCGGCGATGCCACCCCACTCACTGGCGGCAGTGACCGTGCCCGAATACGTTGTGAACCCGATCAACCGGGAACCCTGTCCATACCGCTCACGCACGAGCTGGCCGAGTGTGAGCTGCCCGTCGCTGCCCGCTTCGGTGGCTCTGGCATCGCCGACATGCGAATTGTGGGCCCACACGACGATTCGGGTGGACTGCTGGTCGTGACGGCGGTCCAGGTGGGCCACCAGAGCGTTCAGAGTATGGGCCATATGCCGATCCCGAAGATTCCAGGACGTGACTCTGCCGCTGAACATGGCTCGGTAGTAGACCTCTGCGTCCCTCACAGTCTGCGCGTTCTGCTGGGCGTAGAACGCCTCATCCTCGGCTAGCAGTCCGTCACGCTGCGCGTATTCCAACGCGGCGCGCTTCATCTCAACCAATTGCTCGACCGCTTCGCGCTCACACGACAGACCGGCGCCGAACGCCGCCGCGAATCCGTACGCCTGACCGTCATCCGCCGATGCGTGGTCGAAGCAGGCGTATCTGGCCCTCGCACGCGCCGCTGCCTGCGGGTCGACAGTGTCGAGATAGGCGATCACTTCTTGCATTGACCGATGCAGGCTGTAGAGGTCAAGGCCGTAGAAACCCGCCTGGTGTCCGCCGACCGTCCGATTGCGCTCGTTATGGTCGTACAGCCAGTCGACAAAATCACGCACCACCACGTTGCGCCACATCCACGCGGGAAACCTCTCGAAGCCTCGCAATGCCTCGTCTGCGGACTGATCTGTGCCTAAACCGTGTACGTATCGGTTGACCCGATATGCGTCGGGCCAGTCGGCTTCGGCGGCAGCGCCGCTGAAGCCTTTTTCTTCGATCAGCCATCTGGTGATCTCGGCACGCGCCCGGTAGAACTCGTCTGTGCCGTGCGAGCTTTCGCCGATCAGTACGATCCGGGCGTCTCCGATGACTTCGTCGAGCACTTCAAACGGCGGAACGCCGCCGGGCGCGTCAATCGCAACGCGACCGATCACTTCCGCGGCGGTCTCCTCGATGCGTATACCAACGGTAGCGAAACCGATTGTCGGAGTGGCGAGTAAGTCACGCACCTCTTGGTCGCTCACCTGCCGGAAATCCCAGAACGACTCTCCGACCGCAAGAAATGGCGTCGGCATCGTTGCACAGACGACGTCGTCGACGATCGCTGAAAACTCGCGGCAAGTCGATTCAGGGGCAGCCGGAACCGCGATCACGATTTCGGCAGGTTCCATCTCCCGCAGGGCCTGCACTGCAGCGAACATGCTGGCGCCGGTCGCAAGACCATCGTCGACGAGGATCACGGTCTTGTTCGTGAGATCCAACGGCGGCCGACCGCCGCGGTAGGCGGTCTCACGCCGGATGAGCTCTCGGCCCTCGCGTTCGGCGACATCCCGCAGCTGTTGCGGCGTGACTCGTAGCGCCCGCAGTACGTCGTCATTGACGACGACGCGCCCGCCGCTGGCCAAGGCGCCGACGGCGAACTCCTCATGACCCGGCGCACCGAGCTTCCGCACCACGAAGGCGTCAAGGGGCGCAGCCAAGGCCGCCGCGACTTCCCATGCGACGGGAATGCCGCCGCGAGGCAAGCCGAGCACAATGACACCTTCGCGTCCACGGTATGCGCCGAGCATGCCGGCCAGCACACGACCAGCTTCGCGACGATCGCGAAAGACGCGTCTGGGTTTGCTATTCAAAACCTCTGAGGCACGCGTCATTTCGGCCCTCCGTCGTCAATAATTGTCAGTACAGCAAATTCGCCGGTTGATGGGTAACGGACTCGATGTCGTGTGCAGCCACCGCCATCAACCGCCTCCCCAGATCCGACAAGGCACGTCCGACGGCGAGTTCGTCACCGATCTCGGCGATATCCCGGTCATCGGGATTGAGCCTCGCGGTACCGATACCGACTTCTTCTTTTTCGCGCCAGCGCAGCCGCGCCTTGGCTCTGGTGAGTCCCATGTGCTCGTCGATCGACACGTCGACAGTCCAGTTCTTCTCCACGACATCCGATCGTTCGCCAGTCATCGCAGTCATCTCCTTCACAACGTCACTCCCAACATGCATCCGACCACCCGACGACGGGTCCCGGTAGGGCCTGAAGACCCCGCCCAGCGGGCCGTTCGGAGGCCACACGCACATCCATCGGTCGACGGAGTGACCCTGCGTGTCTCGACGGCCGGCGTCGTCGTCGCCGACGTGCGAAGAAGTGCTGCGGCGAAACGTCGATCGGATCAGGGACTAGCGACCCTAGCCGGGTTGTACCCGGCCAGCGCACCCTTAGGTCATGATCAAAAACGGACTGCGGCTCGCCGGAACACTGGCGTTCCTGTACGCAGCGCGGCGGTACTACCGCAACTGGGGCACCACGAAGGAAGAGTGCCAGATGTTCCTCGACGGCGATGACCTCATCGCCGGACCCGGTGTGCGGAGCACCGAAGCGGTGTGGATTGACGGTCCGCCCGATGCGATCTGGCCGTGGCTGGTTCAGATGGGCCAAGATCGCGGCGGGCTCTACACCTTCGAGAAGTTGGAGAACTTCGCCGGGTTGCGGTACGTCAACGCAGACCGCATTCATCCCGAATGGCAACACCTCGCGCCGGGTGACACGATCAGGCTTGTTCCCAAGGGCTGGATGGGGTTACGCGAAGGGTTCGTGCTCGAGGTGGTGGAGGTCGCCGATCAGCAATCCATCGTGTTGCGAGCTTCTGCGGGCCGAGGAACTGACCGCGAATGGAACGTGGTGTGGTCGTTCCATGTCATTCCGCATTGGGATGATCGCTGCCGGCTTCTCATTCGCATCCGATCACCGTTGCGTCGTCCCGGCCAGGCGTTGGTCACCGAGCTCGCTGGGCCGGTAACGGCTTTTGTGACGCGGGGGATCTTGCTCGGCATCAAACGCAGGGTGCAACAACAGGTCCAGGCTGAAACCGCGGCTGCCGAAGCGAGCGACGACCTACACCGGATCGTCTAGGTGGGCGTGGGCGCGGCGACTCAAGCGATGGTGAACTCGCGGTCCGGCTCAGAGCCGAAGGTGAAGCGCCGGCCGCTGATGCTCAGCGGGCGGATGCGCACGTAGTGCTGCTTGACCGTGGCGGTCCACGGGAGCAGCTGTGCCCGTTCGGCCTCGTCGATCTCGGCATCGGTACGCATTGACCGTGCTATCCCCTTGACGATGACGCTCCAGCCCTCGACGGCGTTGTGGTCGTCGACTTCGAACAGCACGTTGTTGTTGATGGCCGAGCTGACCAATTTGGTGCCCTCAGCTGTGCGAAACAACACCGTCTTGTGCTGGACGGCGAAGTTGACGGGAAAGATGTCCGGCTGACCGTCGACGCTCGTGACAAGCCGTCCCAGGGAGACACTAGACATGAGGCTCCAGCATTCCGTCTCCGACAGGATGGAGATCGGTTGAGTCGGTGTGGTCATGGCCGCAACGTTACCGAACGTCTGTGCCCGAGAATGCGGCCAAAAGTCCCACAAATTCAGGACTCAAAGGACGTGGACATCTGGCAGCGCCGGAATGACACCCTTACAGCCCGCCTAACCACGACTTCGTATCGAACGCTCCTCGAGCGGATGGCAGTTGCGGCAGCTCGCAGGTCACGAGTCACCCGATGATGGGCAGCCGACGCTTGCGCGCCAATGCGACCAGGGCGTGCTGCATCACCGCGCGCACGTGGGCGTCGACCCTGTGCACATCGGGTTGGTCCCCGAACTCCGCGGCGACGTCGATCGCCGGCAACACTTGCGTGACGATCTTTGTCGGCAGCGGCATGTTGATCGGCAACACCACGCTGACGCCGAACGGGAATCCGATGGTTATCGGAAGGATGTTGGTCCGAAAGAGATTGCGCTCGAACGTCGTCAGCCGCAGCGCACGTGCCAACCACCGTCCTCTGGTCAGGTAGAACTGGTTCTCCTGGCCGCCGATCGATACCGCGGGAACGATGGGGACGCCGGCCTCGATCGCCGTCGTCACGTACCCGGTACGCCCGCCGAAATCGATGACGTTCTCCCGCCGGGTGGGCCGGTAGACGTCGTAGTCCCCACCAGGGAAGACGAGCACCAGGCCACCGGTCGCCAGCGCCTCGGCGGCGTGCTCGGGGGTGGCTCGGATGACACCGGTGCGCTCGAGAAACCCGGCCACCGGTCCGCGAAACATGTTGTCGTGGGCCAGCGCGTAGAGCGGCCGCTCGTATCCGAAGGTCTTGTAGTAGTCGACGGCCAGTACCGACAGGTCGACTGTGATGAGCCCACCCGAGTGATTCGCCACCATCAGCGCCGGCCCACGCGGAATGTTTTCCAATCCGAGTACCTGAGAACGGAAGTAGCTCTTCACGATCGGGCGGTGCAGGTCAACGACGCGTCGGGTGAGACCCCGGTCCCACTTCGCCACTACCGAAGGTTCGTCGGCCATTCGTCCCACTCCGTCAGTCGGCGCCGGAGCGGGCGCGGCGCGTTGAGCCGATCGAGCGGCTTACGCGTCGACGTCGCTGACAGCCCGTTTCGTTCGTCATCCCGGTACATCGTGACGTCGGTTCACGCGCGCCGACGCCCCTGGCTGCTGTACCGCGTCAGACGGCTCGCCCGGCGCCGACCGCCCTGGAACAACGCGCAATGCCAGCGCACCTAGTGCGAGCACCGACACCGCAGGAGTGAGGAACAGCAGTATCGCCCAGGCGAGCCCGACGCCCACCCCGCTCAGCGCCTTCACCAACGTGAAGACCGCGACGAGCCAGCTGACGCCGCCTGCGACGACCGCGACCACGGCCGCGACGGCCACCGCGGTTCCAAGCCCATAGTGCCGGAATCCCGTAGCGGCCAACAACGTCGCCGTGGGAGCGAGAATCACCAGGGCACCCAACCACGGCACGTCCGTGCCGAGGCGCAACCCCGGCACGAGCACGAGCATCGCGAGGCCGGCGGCGCCGACGATGCCGGCGACCGCGATGCCTCGACCGTTCCTCCTAGACATGGCCCAAGCCAAGCGCCAACACCTCGTCGAAACCGGCGACGAGGCTATCCATGAATACGTCGTGGTCGGGAATCGCGCCGGTGTCCACGTCGATGCCGAGAGTGCACACGTCCACGTATGTCAACAACGTGACATTGACCGCCGAGCCGATCGTCGGGCCGAATGCGTACTGCGTCAACACCTTGGCGCCACCAAGGAACACGGGCACCGGTATCCCCGGCACGTCGCTGCACAGGAAGTCGACATTGCGCAGGATCGAGCCGATGTACCAGCGCGGCATCATGTTCAGAGCGCCGGCGATCCACTGCGTGTACGGCAGCGACTTCTCGTGACGCACCTTTCCGGTTCTGTCGTGGATCTGGCGGATTCGCTCCTCGGGATCGGCGGTGCCGACCGGCACGTCGAACCGCATGATGGTGATTCGGTTGCCGCCCATGTCGTCGCCCTCTTCGCGCAGACTCATGGGCATCGTCAGGTGAAGGTCGCCGACCGTGACGCCGTGCTCTTCGTGGTAGAGGCGCAGTCCCCCGGCGACGCCGGCGACGAACGCGTCGTTCAACGCACCGCCGCCCTGGTGCGCGGCGGCCCTGAGCTGTCCGAACGGGACTTCGAGCACGCCGAGCCTGCGGACAAGGCTGCGGTTGTTCATCAGCGACGAGCCGGTCCGGCTGACCGGGCGCATGGTGCGGTAGACCGAGGCGGCCAACTCGGCTGCCGACGAAACGGTTTCCACCGGGTTCAGAATGCCGTTGGCAATCAGCTTCGGAGCCGTCCTCAGAGCGCCCGTCACCGCCTCCGTCACCAAGCCGGCGCCGTATCGCGCGGTGTCACGGTAGCTGCGTAGCCACGGCGGCGGCGGCTCCTCGGGCAGTGCCGCGACCGAACCGTGTTTATCGGGAACCTCGGACAGATCGAAGAGGATCATTCCGATCTGGATGCCTCCGACTCCGTCGGTCAGCGCATGGTGGAACTTGAGCAGCATTGCCGCGCCGCCGTTTTCGAGTCCATCGATCAACGTGGCCTCCCACAGGGGGCGGGCCCGGTCGAAGTCCTCCATGGCCGCGACCCGCGCCATCTCCAGCACCGTGTCGATGGTGCCGGGCGAGGGTGCCGTCACTCGGCGCATGTGGAAGTCGAGGTCGAAGTCTGGGGCGTGCTCCCACCTCGGCGGTGCGGGCGGCGGCGATGGAACGACACGCTGGCGCACCATCGGCACCATGCGCGAAATGACGTCGAAGCGATCGCGCACTTCGTCCCAATCCGGCGATCGGTCGAGCATGATCACCGTGACCACCGTGGATCGCAACCGAGGATCGCTTTCCATCGCCCAGGTGAAAGCATCACTGCTTCGCATGAATTCGGTCATTTGTGGTCACCGACAGCTCGTGTCTGTCCTCGCGAGCCACCGAGCGTCGCCAAGTGTCCTACGGCGTCCTCGATCCCCCGGGCGAGCGCGTCGACGTCGGGTGCGTTGTCAAAATCTGCGGTGATGCCGAAGAAGAAGCGGTCGGCGTAGCTGAGCATCGCGATACCGGTGCGCAGGTGAAGGGCGATCGGCGGCACCGGCAGGATCTCCAACACGTCCCGACCCATCAACCGCTGCCGGGTGCGGGGTCCCGGCACGTTCGTCGCCAACGCGGATACCGACTTCTGCGGCAGGCGGGTCAGCAGTCGAATCGCCCACGCCGAGAATGCAAATGGAATGCTTCCCGTCACGGCGAGAACGGCACTGCCGCCCTCCCGTTGACCGCTTCCCTTGGCCTCGACCAGTCGCTGGTGGACGATCTCCAACTGCTTGACGGGATCGGGTTCATCGACGGGCAAGAGGGGCAGCATCGCCGACACCCGGTTGTCAGTCACATCGAAGTCGTCCACCGAACGCATCGAGACGGGGACCAGCGTGCGCAGTGCATGGGGTCCCGGCGTTTCGCCGCGGTCGAGCAAGATCGTCCGGTAACCGCTGGTGATTGCCGCCAGCGCCACGTCGTTGAGCGTGACGTCGAAATCCCGGCACACCTGCTTCATCACGGCCAGGTCGACGCGCGCGGCGCTGTAGCGACGCATCTTCGTGATGGGTCCGTTCAGTGAAGAATCCTGCGCGGTGGTGAGCACACGAGCCGTTAGTTCGGCCGCCCCGACCACGGCGTGTTCGGCGGCGCTGGTCGCTGCGAGCGTCGCCTGCCAAATGCCGCCCATCCAGTTCAGCGGGTTCAGCCTCGGCCGCAGCAGATCGAGGATGGATTCGCCGGACTCCCGCGCTGCGCGGATACTGGTCGCGAAGGTCTCCTGAGCGCCACCGTCGCTGAGCTTTGCCAGCATCTGCGTGGTGGCGATGCCGTCGGCTATGCAGTGGTGGATCTTCATCAACAGCGCCCACCTATCGTCGGTGAGTCCCTCGATGATCCAGCACTCCCACAGCGGGCGGTCGCGGTCCAGCCGTTGTTCCATGATGCCGGCGATCGCCCCGAACAGCGCGGAGTCATCCCCCGGATGAGGCAACGCGATTCGGTGGAGGTGATGCGCAACATCGAAGTGGGGGTCGTGCACCCATTCCGGTGCGCCGAGGTCGAACGGGTGCGTGCGCAGCACTTGGGTGCAGCGCGGGATGGCCTGCGCTCGAGCGGCGAACGCCGACACCAGATCGCCGTAGTCGGGCGGCGGTCCTTCCACGATCGACACGCCGCCGACCGCCAGGCTCACGTGGGAATCGGAATCCTCGGCCTGCAGGAAGCTCGCATCCAGCGTCGTGAGGTGCTCCATGCGTCGACCTTGCGCGGTGCGGCGGTTGCCGCGGCAGGGTCGCAAGTCCTCAACCCGTGGGGACAATGTCGTTACCACTCGCGGTGCGTCGCCGTCCGTCGTAGTCGCGGTGACTGATGCCCATCACGACCGTACCGGTTTGTGGATGACGCGATACCGGTCGCAACGCGCTCTGTGACAGTCGAACTCGACCCAGACCGGTGATCCGCGGTCGGACTTTGGGGGTCGCGTCAGGTCGGCTCGTCACCCATTCGAGTGACCTTCGGCCCTGTGTCCCCACCTACCGAAGTGGGAGGTTGGGCACGTGGGCGGCTGTGGTGCCGTGCGACGAGAGGACACGTCATGGGTACATCTGAATACGTTCGCTTTTTCGAAGACATGGGAATCAATGATGTGCCGCTCGTCGGCGGCAAGAACGCCTCACTCGGCGAGATGTTCCAGAAGCTCTCCGCTCAGGGCGTGCGCGTTCCGCACGGATTCGCCATCACCGCTACCGCCTATCGCCACATGCTGGACGAGGCCGGGGCGTGGGGCCGCCTGCATGCCGAACTCGACGACATCGACCCTGCCGACGTCGCCGCGCTGGCGCGTAAAGCCAAGCGCGCCCGAGAGATCGTCTACGGCGCCGGACTACCCGACGATCTGACCGCCGCGATTCTTGACGGATACCGCGCTCTGCAGCGGGAATACGGCGACGAGGTCAGCCTTGCGGTACGCAGTTCGGCGACTGCCGAGGACCTACCAACCGCCAGCTTCGCTGGACAGCAGGATTCGTATCTCAACATCAAGGGCGAAGAGAGTCTCCTCGACACCTGTCGACGGTGTTTCGCCAGCCTGTTCACCGACCGGGCGATTCACTACCGAATCGACCAGGGCTTCGACCATTTCAAGGTCTCGCTGTCGATCGGCGTGATGAAGATGGTGCGCTCCGATATCGCGTCATCCGGTGTGATGTTCTCACTGGACACCGAATCGGGATTCCGCGACACCGTCTTCATCACCGGTGCCTACGGCCTCGGCGAGAACGTCGTTCAGGGCGCCGTCGACCCAGACGAGTTCTACGTCCACAAGCCGACGTATCTCGCCGGCCACCGCACCGTGCTCCGGCGCCTGCTCGGCGACAAGGCCGTGAAGATGATCCTCGTCGATGGCGAGACCAAGAACACCACGAGGAACATCCCGACCCCCAAGGCCGACCGCACCCGGTTCTGCCTCACCGATGCCGACGTGTTGGAGCTGGCCGGCTATGCCTGCTCCATCGAGGCGCACTACGGCAGGCCGATGGACATCGAGTGGGCCAAGGACGGTCTCGACGGAAGGCTCTACATCGTCCAGGCCCGACCTGAGACGGTGGCCTCGCAGCACAGCGTGACCGCACTGGAAACCTACGTGCTCGAGGGCAAGGGCGAGATCATCACCGAGGGCCGATCGGTGGGTGAAAGGATCGCCTCGGGGGCGGCAAGAAGGGTCGAGAACCTAACGCAGCTAACGGCATTCAAGCCCGGCGAGGTGCTGATTGCCGACACCACCACGCCCGATTGGGAGCCGGTCATGAAGACGGCCGCGGCGATCGTCACCAACCGCGGCGGCCGCACCTGCCACGCATCGATCATCGCCCGCGAACTCGGCATCCCCGCTGTGGTGGGCACCGGTGACGCGACCACCTCCGTACCCGACGGCCAGGTGGTGACGGTGTCCTGCGCCGAGGGCGATACCGGCCGGGTATACGAGGGCGCTGTGGGTTTCCACGTGGACCGCACGGAAGTCGGCGACCTGGCGCGGCCCCGGACGCAGATCATGCTCAACCTCGGCAACCCCGACCTCGCGTTCAAAACGTCGTTCCTACCGAACGATGGCGTGGGACTGGCCCGCATGGAGTTCATCATCAGCGAGTACATCCGGGTTCACCCGCTCGCTCTACTGCACCCGGAGAAGGTGGACGACCTGGACGCACGCCAGACCATCGATCAACTCACTCAGGGTTACACCGATGGCAGTGCGTTCTTCGTCGAACGGCTCTCCGAGGGAATCGGCACCATCGCCGCCGCATTCTGGCCCAAGCCCGTCGTGGTGCGGATGTCGGACTTCAAGTCCAACGAGTACGCCAGCCTGATCGGCGGGCAGAGCTTCGAGCCGTCCGAAAGCAACCCGATGATCGGCTTCCGTGGCGCCTCCCGCTATGCGCATCCGGCCTACGCCGAGGGATTTGCGCTCGAATGCCATGCAATGCAACGGGTTCGCGATGACATGGGCTTGACCAATGTCATCCTCATGCTCCCGTTTGTGCGCCGCATCGCCGAGGCCGACCTGGTCCTGCAGACGATGGCGGAACTGGGCCTGCGGCGAGGCGAGAACGGGCTCAAGGTGTACGCGATGTGCGAGATCCCGAACAACGTGATCCTGATCGACGAATTCGCCAAGCGCTTCGATGGCTTCTCCATCGGCTCCAACGACCTGACCCAGTTGACGCTCGGCGTCGACCGGGACAGCGAGATGGTCGCCTTCGACTACGACGAACGCGACGAGGGCGTCAAGGAGATGATCCGGTTGGCCGTCGATGGTTGCCGCCGCAACGGAATTCACTCCGGGCTGTGCGGACAGGCCCCCTCGGATTATCCGGACATGGCCGACTTCCTGGTCCGGATCGGTATCGACTCGATGAGCCTGAATCCCGACACCGTGGTGAAGACCACCCGCCGGGTCCTGGAGTTGGAACGACAGCTGGTCCCCGCGCCATGAAGCTGCCGATCACCATCGACCCGCGTCGTCACGACGCGGTCCTCTTCGACCTCGACGGTGCGCTGACCACCGACGCGCCGCTCTTCGGGGCAACGGTGGACCTGGCGCGCAAATTGCAGGACATCGGCATGGCCACGGCGGCCTATTCGTCGAGCCCGCAATGCCAACGGGCGCTGAAGGCCGCCGGGGTCGACGATCTGTTCGAGGTCTGCATCGACGGCGTCGCAGGCGAACGCGGGACGGCGGAGAACCCCGATCCCACGGTTCTTTTGGAGTCTGCGCGTCGACTCGGTGTGCGACCTCAACGGTGTGTCGTCGTCGAGAGTTCCGCCGAAGGCGTGGCCGCAGGACGCGATGGGGGCTTCGCGCTCGTCATCGGTATCGACGGCACCGGACGCGCCGATGAATTGGCCCACCGCGGCGCCGACGTCGTGCTCGCTGACCTGGACGACGTCGCCGTACGAGCCGGTGACAAGCGGATCTCCGAACTCCCGAATGCGCTGACGTCCTACGGTCAGTTGATCGGCATCACGAGCGCACGCGAATCGATGCTGTTCCTGGACTACGACGGCACGCTGTCCCCCATCGTCTCGAATCCCGCTGCGGCCAGGCTCGTCGACGGCGCCGCCGAGGCGTTGGAGCTCGTCGCCAAGGTATGTCCCGTGGCCATACTGAGCGGTCGCGACCTCGCGGACGTCCGCAGCCGAGTGGGCGTTCCCGGCGTCTGGTACGCAGGCAGCCACGGCTTCGAGTTGACGTCGCCCGATGGCGCCTACCACTGCAACGACGCGGCTGCCGAGTTCGTCCCTCTCCTTGAACACGCTGCCGCGGAACTCAGCCAGAACCTGGAAAAGATTCCGGGAGTACGCGTCGAGCACAAGCGTTTTGCCGTCGCGGTCCACTACCGAGAGGTGGAGCCGGATCGAGTCGGTGAGATCGTCTCTGCAGCCCATCAAGTCGGGGCGAGGGCGGGCCTGCGGGTGACCGGTGGGCGGATGCTCGTGGAGTTGCGGCCCGACCTCGACTGGGACAAGGGCACCACATTGGCGTGGATCCGCGACCATATCGACGCCTCCGGCTCGCTGCTGCCGATCTACATCGGCGATGACCTCACCGACGAGGACGCGTTCGACGCGGTCAAGTTCGACGGCATCGGGATCGTCGTCGGACACGATGAGGACGGCGACCGCAAGACGGCTGCCCACTTCACCCTGCAGAGTCCCGATCAGGTGCGCGAGTTCATGCAGCGTGGGTCCCAGTGGCTGGCCTACAAGCACCAGGTCTCAGGTGAGGCGTGGGATTACGTCTTCGACGGCTACGACCCGACGAACGAAAAGCTCCGTGAGGCTCTGTGCACCTTGGGGAACGGCTACTTCGCCACCCGGGGAGCAGCACCCGAGTCGAAGGCCGGGCAGGTGCACTACCCGGGCACCTACGCGGCCGGGGTGTTCAACCGGCTCGTTGACGACGTGTCGGGAACCGAGATCGACAACGAGAGCCTGGTCAATCTGCCCAACTGGCTGTCGTTGACCTTCCGCATCGACGGCGGCAGTTGGTTCGACATCGATGCGGTCACCGTGTTGTCGTACCGGCAGACGCTCGATCTTCGCGAGGCGGTACTGCATCGGGAGGTGCGCTTCCGCGACGACGCAGGCCGGACGAGCTCCCTGAGGCAACGACGGTTCGTGGCGATGCACCTGCCCCACGTCGGCGCTCTCGAGACGAAGATCCTCGCCGAGGACTGGTCCGGGACAATCGAATTCCGCTCGACGGTGGACGGCAACGTGACGAACTCCCTCGTCGAGCGATATCGGGACCTGGCCAGCGAGCATCTCGGGTCGCCGGTCACCCGCGAAATCTCGAACAACTCAGTCCTGCTGACGGTCCAGACCAACCAGTCCCACATCCCCGTCGCGATGGCCGCGCGAAACACCGCGCTGCGCGACGGTGAACCGGTCCCCGCGACAATTCGGCTGTTCAACCTGGACGCCGAGATCGGTCATGACATCGCTGTTCGACTGTCGGCCGGAGAGTCGGTGACGATCGAGAAGGTCGTGACCGTCTACACGGGCCGGGACGTGGCTACCTCGGAACCCGGCGTCGACGCGCAGCGTTGGGTAGGCAGGCTCGGCGGGTTCGCCGAACTGCTCGACGGGCATCGAACCGCCTGGACGCATCTGTGGGAGCGGTTGTCCATCGAATTCGACGACTTCACCGACGAAGTGCGGATTCTGCGGTTGCACCTGCTGCACCTGCTACAGACGGTGTCACCGAACACCGCCGACCTCGACGTCGGAGTGCCGGCCCGCGGCCTGCATGGTGAGGCGTATCGCGGCCACATCTTCTGGGACGAATTGTTCATCTTCCCGGTGCTCAACCTGCGGATTCCGACGATCACCCGGTCCCTGCTCGGCTACCGCTACCGGCGCTTGCCGGAAGCCAGGCACGCCGCCCGCGCGGCAGGCCATACCGGCGCGATGTTTCCCTGGCAGTCCGGCAGCGACGGTCGCGAGGAAAGTCAACGGCTGCACCTGAATCCGCGCAGCGGCCACTGGAACCCCGACGCCAGCGCCCGCGCGCACCACATCGGTATCGCGGTCGGCTACAACGCGTGGAAGTTCTATCAGGTCACCGGCGACCTCGCCTACCTGATCGACTACGGCGCGGAACTGCTCGCCGAGATCGCGCGGTTCTTCGTCAGCTTGGCCACCTACGACGACGAGCGCGCACGCTTCAGCATCAAGGGCGTCATCGGCCCCGACGAGTTCCATTCCGGCTATCCCGACGCTCCCTACGACGGCATCGACAACAACGCGTATACCAACGTCATGGCGGTCTGGGTCATCATGCGCGCCATCGACGCACTGAACCTGCTGCCGCTGCCGAACCGTCTGGACCTGATGGAGACGCTGGGCCTCAGCAGTGCCGAGCTCGCGCACTGGAACGACGTCAGCCGGCGGATGTTCGTCCCGTTCCACGACGGTGTGATCAGCCAGTTCGAGGGCTATGGCGACTTGGCGGATCTGGATTGGGACCGGCTCCGCAGCCAGTACGGCAACATCCAACGGCTGGACCGCATCCTGGAGGCCGAGCACGACGACGTGAACCGCTACAAGGCGTCCAAGCAAGCCGACGCGCTGATGCTGCTTTACCTGCTGTCGGCAGACGAGCTGCGTGAGCTGCTCACCCGGCTCGGTTATCGCTTCGCCCCGGAACAGGTACCGAAGATGGTGGACTACTACCTGGCCCGCACCTCGCACGGATCGACGCTCAGTGGTGTCGTGCACACCTGGGTGCTGGCCAGAGCCAACCGCGACCGGGCCATGGAGTTCTTCACCCAGGCGCTGAAGGCCGACGTCTCCGACATCCAGGGCGGCACCACATCCGAAGGCATTCATCTGGCGGCCATGGCTGGAACCGTCGACCTGATGCAGCGGTGTTTCACCGGGCTGGAAACACGGTCCAACCGCATCATCCTCTCGCCACATTGGCCGGAAAGCCTTGGCGTGCTGGCGATACCGATCCTCTACCGCGGCCTGCACCTGCATCTGCGGGTCAGCGGGAAGGGCGTGATCATCAGCGTTGATCCGCGAAACGCCGCCGGGATCGAAGTGGAGTGCCACGGCAAGGTTGTCGAGCTGATGCCCGGCACCACCGTCCGATTCCCCGGCTGATGGCTAATTTCAGAGACATCACGCCTGCCGACGATGCTCCCCGAGAAGATGGGCTGTTGCACCATCCAGGTTGCGCTGCGCCGCCGGCGTCAACCCCATTGCGAGTTCGAACTCGAATCCCCTGATCGCGAGGACGTGCACCTCCGGCAGGCGCTGAAAGCACTGCTGGCAGGTCGCCATGATGGCGGGGATCGAGATGGCGTGCGATGTGAAGGTGAAGTCCATTCGAGGCGTCGCGCGACCCAAGGTGAATGATTCCACCGAAGCCTCTTTGGTGGCATCGACGAACAACACCCGTTCCATGTTGCTGATCAGTTCAGCGTCCTCGAGCAGAAGTTGATAACCGCGCTGCATCTCCGCTCTCGGGCAAAGACCTTCCGCTTGAAGCCAATCCACGAATGCCCAGCCCAAGCCGTCGTCTTGGCGACCCACGTTGCCGATGCCATAGATCAGGCAAGAATCGTCGTCGAGGTCGCTGAGTCTCATGAACCGGATGCCGAACGGACGCGTTCGTTGATCACTGTTCCCGCCGGATCGCGGACCGTCACGATCAGCGGCATCTGGCCGAAGGCATGCGTCGCACAACTCAGGCAGGGATCGAAGGCACGGATTCCGACCTCGATCGCGTTCATCATCCCTTCGGTGATCTCGCCGCGACCCACCAGGTAGTCCCCGGCCACCGAGCGCACTGTGCGGTTCAGAACTTGATTGTTGTGTGTCGTGGCCACAATGAGATTGGCGAAGGTGATGTCCCCGTCCGGACCGGCGCGGTAGTGATGAAGCAACGTGCCGCGAGGCGCTTCGACGACACCGACGCCCTCGCCGACCCATGCGCCCGCTGCGGGTGTGACGACGAGGTCCTCGTCCTGCAGATCGGGGTCGCGCAGCAACTCTTCGATCAGTTCCGCGGCGTGGAGCACCTCGATGGTCCTCGCCCAGTTGGTGTGCAGCGTCATGTTGTTGGGTGCGCCGCCGGTGTAGGCGTGGAACCGCTCCAGCGCCTCCTGAGCGCGCGGGGTCGACAGCGTCTTGGTCACGTTCATCCGCGCGAGCGGTCCCACCCGGACCGAGCCCTTCTCCCTGCCGAGCTCCTTGAGGAAGGGGAACTTCATGTAGCTCCACTCTTCGACGGCTTCCGAAAAGTGAGCGAGGTAGTCGTGATAATCGAATTCTCTGACGGTGCGCTTGTTCTCGTCGACGATGCGCAGGGCGCCGTGGTAGTAGTCCACGTTGCCGTCGGCGTCGACCAGGGACATGTTGAGCGCGGGAACGTTGGCGAACCCGTCCACCGCGCTTCGGTTCTTTTCATGGAAGTCGTAGAAGAGTCGAAGTCCGTCCTGCGCGTAGTCGATGATCTCGTCGACCGACGGGAGTCCCTCCTCAGCGTTGAGCAGACGGTCACATTCGGCGCGACTCAAGTTCTTGTCGACGCCTCCGGGCACCGAGTTGATGCCGTGCATCCTCCTGCCGAAGACGGTCTTGATGACCTCCTGGCCCCACTTGCGCAGCATGATCACTCTTCGCATCAACGCCGGGTCAGCCTCAATGAGGCCGAGAAGATTACGTTGCTCTGGCGCGGCATCCATCCCGAACATCATCTCGGGGACCACCAAGTAGAAGTATGCCGTCGCATGAGACTGCAGCATCTGCGCGTAATGGCCGAGCCGACGGATCTTCTCCGCTGTCCGCGTTATTTTGAAGTCTGAGTTCACGCCAGCGCCGATCATGTCATCGAGCACTTTGGCGCCAGCCAGGTGGTGACTGACAAAGCAGATTCCGCAGATGCGCTGCATCAGCATCGGCGCCTCCCAGAACGGGTGGCCCTGAACGAATTTCTCGAAACCGCGGAACTCGACGACATGCAGTCTGGCGTCGACGACGTTGCCGTCGTCGTCGAGGTTCACGGTCACCTTGCCGTGGCCCTCGATGCGGGTAACGGGGTCGATGACGAGCTTTCTGCTCACGCGAAGTCTCCGAGATCAGTCGTAGTGATTGAGCGAGCGGGGCAGCGTAACTGGACGATCATGTATCAGATCCTCGAGCACGGTCAGGATGGCATCCGCATCCGGTGGACAGCCAGGGATGAAGTAGTCCATCTTCACCACTTCGTGGCAGGGGTGGACCTTGGTGGTGATTCGGGGGATGTCCGGGTGGCAGGGGATGACGGGTTCGGCACCGGGAACGGCGGTCGGTGAGTTGACATACGCCTCAGCCAAGCAATCCTTGAGCTCGAAGACATTGCGCATCGCAGGCACCCCGCCCCAGACGGCACAGGCTCCGACGGAGATCAGGATGTCGCAGTTGTTTCGGAAATGTCGCAGCGTTTCGATGTTCTCCTCATTCGCGACACCACCTTCGATGAAGCCGATTGCGCAGCGCTCGGTGATTCTCTTGATATCGGTGAGCGAGGACCGGTGGATGGTGACCTTCGTCAAGAGCGGAACGATCCGCTCATCCATGTCCAGAAACGACAACGTGCACCCCCAGCAGCCACACAAGCCGATCATTGCCACGTTGATCTTGCCCTCGCGCCCCGCCGATAACGCCGGATCTGCTGGCGTTGAGGGGAGTTCGTCCGATCTGGTCTCGTCAGTCACGGCGCGTCCGGTCCGTCTGCCTGGTCGAGTGCCCGGTCGCGGACGGATTTCACTTCATACTTGCGTCGGCCGATCGGGACGTCGAATCCCACCCGCTTCTCGAGGATGGCACCGACGGGACAGATCTCGACGGCATAGCGGACCTGCTCGACCGGCATCGCGTTGGCACGTTCGGCATCGACTTCGATCCGGGATTCGGCGCCGCGGTGGCTGATGCTGAAGATCTTCTGTCCGGTTGCTTCGTCGCGGACGAATTCGACGCAGCGTTGGCAGAAGATGCAACGATCCCGCTCGAGCCAGATCCGTTCGGACGCATGTTCACGCTCTCGAACCGGGAACCGGTACGGGAAGCGAGACACCAGCATGCCCACCTCATAACCGACCGCCTGCAGCGTGCAGCGCCCGCTCTTCTCACAACTCGGACAGTTGTGGTTGCCTTCGGTGAACAGCAGTTCTACCAGCGCCTTTCGCATATCGGCGGTTTCCGGTTCATCGACCTCGACCGTCATCCCGTCCGAGACGGCGACCGTACACGCCGCGACCACGGCGCCGTTCACTTTGACCGAGCACACCCGGCATGTCCCCAGGCACGGCTTGTCTCTGAGATAGCACAGTGTCGGGATGTACACACCGGCGTCCGCGGCGACATCGACCAGCGTTGCGCCCTCCTCGGTCGACACCGATATTCCATCGATCTCGATTCGGATGGTCATGTCGTTTCACCCGTCTGCAGTTCGGTCCGTGCCTTCTCATACCCGGCCAGCGCGGCGTCAAGGTCGAACGATGCCAACAGGGTGTGTTCCTGGGTGCGTAACCTTTGCCGATAGATCTCGGGGAACTTCTCGAGTGTGGTCAGGATGGGATTGGCCGCAGTCGCACCGAGACCGCACCGACTGGTCGCGTGCACCACGGCACCCCACCGGGCGACCTCGTCGAGATCCTTTGGTACCGCGTTGCCTGCGATGACGAGTCTTACTTTGTCGTGCAGATCGGCGGTGCCCGCCCGACAAGGGACACAGATGCCGCATGATTCGTCGGCGAAGAACTTGGTGTAATCCCTGACGCAGGCCAGTAGATCGCGGGTGCTGTTGAAGATGGTGACAGCCCCGTTGCACGGGATGTCCTCGTACGCGATACGGCGTCGGCCGTCCGCCGCTACCGACACGCACTCCCCCGATGGCCCACTGATCTGGACCGCGCGGGCGTCGGCCGCACCGACCATTCTCAGCACCTCATCGAGGGTGATGCCCCACTCGACCTCATAAACTCCCGGACGATTGCAGTCCCCGGCGACGCTCAACAGGCGGGCGCCCGCCGAGTCGGGGGTACCCATGCGGCGGAACCATTCGGCGCCTTCTTCCATGACGCGGATTGCGGCAGCCAAAGTCTCGACGTTGTTGACGCTGGTCGGTTTGCCGAGGTAGCCCTCTCGAACGGGGAAGGGCGGTTTCAGCCGGGGTGTGCCCCGTTTGCCTTCGCAAGACTCGATCAGCGCGGACTCTTCACCACAGACGTAGGAACCGGCACCCATCTGGATGCGGATGTCGAAGTCGAATCCCGATCGTCCGCCGACACTGGGTCCGAGCAACCCGTCGTCCCGGAGTTGCTGAAGCTGGCCTTCCAAATAGCGCTTGAGATACACGTATTCAGCACGGAGATAGACGATCCCGTGGGAGCTGCCGATCGCGTAGGCCGCGATGACCATCCCCATGAAAACGTCCTTCGGCGATCGGGTCAGGAGTGCGCGGTCTTTGAACGTGCCCGGTTCGCCCTCATCGGCGTTGCAGATGACGTACTTCTCGTCGCCGGGTGCGTCCCTGCACAACTGCCACTTCAACCCGGTTCGAAACCCTGCACCGCCGTATCCCCGCAGCCCGGATTCAGTGACGACGCCGATCGTCTGCTCGGGCGTATGGGCGAGGCAGTTCTTGAGCAACGTTTGGTAATCCGGCTCGCCGCGGAAGAACACGGGCCCCCGCGTGTGGACATTGGACTCCACGAGGGCCTCGACGTACGCGATGTCATCATCGGGCAGCCCCGCCGGGTTCGCGATGTCGGCGGCGACCTTCCCCGCCTTCAACTGCGTGATGATGTTCGCGACGGTATCCGGCGTCAGTCGCGTGAACACCACGTCGTCGATCATCATCGCGGGCTCCTGGTCGCTGAGCCCGATGCACGGTGTCTCGAACAGACCGAAGATCCCATCCGCGTCGGTTTCCCCGAAGCGCGCCCCGGTCTGTCGCTCGAGCGCCTCGTACACCTCTTGATACCCGTTCATCTTGGCAATCACGGTGTTACTCAAGTAAATCCGGTGGCGTCCGGTTGGCGTGCCGTGGAAGAAGTGATAAAAGGAGGCTGTTTCCACGATGTCCAGAGGAGTCCGATTCAGCGCGGCCGCCATCTGCGGCAGATGCTCCGCGGGGATGTAGCCGTACCAGCGCTGGATATCCCACAGGATGTCGATCAGCCGCGTTCCGTCGTAGCGGTAACGCCGCAGGACCGTCTCGACGTCTGTATTCATCCCGCATCGGTCCGAGGCTGCACATCCGGTGCAGCAAACGTCATCGGTGAACCCGTCGAACCGGTCCATCGACCCCGCTGATCACACCGCCCACAATGCCGAATCACTACACCTCTCACTCTAAACTCGCTGCTCGCCCACAGTGCATTGGACAGCAGGATCGGTCGTCGTCGCGGCGAACGGCACCGAGCGGGAGGCCGCGACCCCGAACAGTCCGCGCCGGACCACGTACGGCCCGACACCAGGACGCACTTTCAGATGGTCTGCACGTCGGGACATTTCGCGTTCCTCGCGGTCGGGGCGGGTTCGAATCTATCCACTACAGGAGCCGGCTCGATGAGGCCGTTGGGCCCTATACGCCATCCAAAGGTCCCATCCCGGCTGTAGTGGGACTTAAGGCTCATGATCAAGGACCAAAGCCTCCTCAGCACCGTGAGTCTCGTCCATAGCCTCGGTGAGTAGAGGCGATTTCACGCCCCCGGTAAACGGCGCTTGGAGCGAAAAATGTCAGAAGACCTCATGCACAAGCCCCCCACGGCCGATCCGGGTGGTGTCAAACCCGGGCTGAGCATGGCTGCACTGACGGCCATCGTGGTCGGATCGATGATCGGGAGCGGTATCTTTGCGCTGCCATCGCAGATGGCGGGCAGCGCCGCACCCGGTCCGCTCCTCATCGGGTGGGTGATCACGGGCGTCGGGATGCTGATGCTCGCATTCGTCTTCCAGACCCTGGCCGCCCGCAAGCCGGACGTCGACGGCGGCGTCTACGGCTACGCCCGTGCGGGTTTCGGCAACTACATCGGCTTCACGTCGGCGTTCGGATACTGGGTCTCGGCGTGGGTCGGCAACGTCGCTTACCTCGTGCTGCTGTTCTCGACGCTGGGCTACTTCTTCCCGGCGTTCGAAGGTGGCGCGACGCTGCCCGCGATCATCGGCGCGTCGATCCTGCTCTGGATCGTCCACGGCATGACGCTACGCGGCATCCAGACCGCAGCGTTCGTCAACGTCGTGGTGACGATCGCGAAGGTGGTCCCGATTCTGACATTCATCGCCATCGCGGCTGTCGGGTTCAAGGCTGGACTTTTCACAGCGGACTTCTGGGGTCGCACCACAGACATCGACGGTGTGCCGCTGGGCGACACGATGTCTCAGGTCAAGAACATGATGTTGGTGACCGTCTGGGTGTTCATCGGAATCGAAGGCGCCGCCGTCTATTCGCAGCGGGCCGCCAAGCGCCGCGACGTCGGCCGCGCCACAGTGCTCGGATTCGCTGGCGTGCTGGCGCTGCTGCTTCTGGTCAACCTGCTCTCGTATGGCCTGATGACCCAGGCGGAGCTCGCCGGTGTGCCCGACCCGTCGATGGCGGGTCTGCTCGAACAACAGGTCGGCAGTTGGGGTGCGGCGTTCATCTCCATCGGACTGATCGTTTCGCTCCTTGGCGCGCTGATTGCGTGGGTGATGCTGTGCGTCGAGATCCTGCGCCTGCCCGCGATCGAAAACGTGATGCCCAAAGCCCTGGCCAAAGAGAACGCGCATGGTGCTCCCGCCAACGCGTTGTGGCTGACCAACCTGTGCGTCCAGGCGATGCTGCTGTGGACACTGGCGAACGAGAGCACCTACCTGAACCTGATCCTGCTCGCGACGTCGCTGATCCTGCTCCCCTACCTGTGGTCTGCCGCATATCAGCTTCTGTTGGCCGTGCGCGGTGAGACCTACGAGTCGGGACATGGGCGGACCCGCGACCTGGTCGTCGGGCTGATCGGGTTGGTGTACGCCGTCTGGTTGGTCTACGCGGGCGGCCTCGAGTACCTGCTGATCGCGGCATTGTTCTACCTCGTTGGCACCGCGATGTTCGTCTGGGCCCGCAGGGAGGACCACCTCCAGGTCTTCACGAAGCCTGAGCGGATCATCGTCGCAGTGGTGGCAGTGACGTCCGTTGCGGCCGTCGTGATGATGGCCACCGGCCACCTCGCGGTCCTGTGAGCGCCGACGCGTCCCGGCTCGGCGTGTGGTCGGAAGCGGGCCGGTTGCGGCGAGTGATGGTGTGTGCACCCGGCCTGGCTCATCAGCGTCTTACCCCCGACAACTGCCACGAGCTGCTATTCGACGACGTGATCTGGCTGCAGCAGGCTCGCCGCGATCACTTCGACTTCGTCGCCAAGATGGTCGATCGTGGCGTCGAGGTCTTGGAACTGCAGGACCTGCTCGCCGACGTGGTCGCGAAACCCGATGCCCGCGACTGGGTGTTGGATCGAAAGCTCACCGATGACCTGGTGGGACCGGGACTCACTCACGACATCCGGGACTGGCTGACGGCACTGGCCCCGGATCGCCTGGCCGAGTTGCTGATTGGCGGAGTCGCGTACCAGGACGTCGTCGACGAGCTGGACTGCGGATTCCTCTCGTTGTTCAACGAGCTGGACCCCGCGGGCTTCGTCATCCGGCCACTGCCCAACACACAGTTCATGCGTGACAACTCGGCGTGGATCTTCGGCGGCGTGACACTGAACCCGATGTACTGGCCGGCGCGACGTCAGGAAACGCTGTTGACCACAGCCGTCTACAAGTTCCATCCGGCGTTCGCGGGCGAGGAGTACGACGTGTGGCTGGGCGATCCCGACGGATCACCCACCGACCACGGCATGGCAAGCCTCGAGGGCGGGGATGTGATGCCGATCGGAAAGGGACTCGTCGTGATCGGTATGGGCGAGCGGTCATCGCATCAGGCGATCACCCAAGTAGCACGCAACCTGTTCGCGGCCGAGGCGGCCGACCGAGTCATCATCGCCAGCCTGCCGAAGACCCGCTCTGCGATGCACCTGGACACGGTGTTCACGTTCTGCGACCGAGACCTGGTGACGGCCTACGCCCCGGTCGTCGACGGGATCGTACCGATCAGCCTGCGACCCGACGAGAAGTCACCATCGGGCCTGGATGTCCGTCGCGAACCGAAAAACTTGATCGCAACGATCGGCGACGCGGTCGGCGTGGACTTCCGGGTCGTCACAACGGCCGGCGACGTCTACGGCATCCAGCGTGAGCAGTGGGACGACGGCAACAACGTGGTCGCGCTCGAACCGGGTGTCGTCATCGGATATGACCGCAACACGCTGACCAACACAGCGCTGCGGAAGGCGGGCGTGGAGGTCGTCACCATCGACGCCAGCGAGTTGGGCCGCGGCCGCGGTGGTGGCCGTTGCATGACCTGCCCGATCCTGCGCGACCCCTTGTATACGTGACCACACCCGAAGGAACTCACCATGGCTTTCAACATCCGCAACCGCAGTCTGCTGAGCCTCGTCCACCACACCGATCGCGATCTGCTCTACTTGCTGGACCTGTCGCGAGACCTCAAACGCGCCAAGTACTCCGGCGCCCGTCGGACCAGCCTGGAGGGCAAGAACATCGCCTTGATCTTCGAGAAGAGTTCGACGCGCACCCGCTGCGCGTTCGAGGTGGCGGCATACGACGAGGGCGCCCACGTGACGTACATCGATCCCGCATCGTCGCAGATCGGGCACAAGGAGTCGATGAAGGACACTGCCCGCGTCCTGGGACGGATGTACGACGCGATCGAGTACCGAGGCGCGGGACAGCAGATCGTCGAGGAGCTGGCGGAGTACGCAGGGGTGCCGGTGTTCAACGGGCTCACCGACGAGTTCCATCCCACCCAGATGCTCGCCGACATCCTCACGATGACCGAGCACTGTCCAAAACCGTTGACCGACATCGCTTTCACGTTCGTCGGGGACGGTCGCAACAACGTCGCCAATTCGCTCCTGCTCGTGGCCGCCAAGCTCGGTATGGACGTGCGCATCGGTGCGCCACAGGACCTGTGGCCGAGCGATGACCTGGTGACGCAGTGTCGGGAGTTCGGCGCCGCATCCGGAGCTCGGATCACGGTCACCGACGATCCGCTCAAGGCGGTGAGCGGTGTCGACTTCATCTACACAGATGTGTGGGTGTCCATGGGCGAGCCGATGGAGACGTGGGGAGATCGGATAGACCTGCTGCTGCCCTTTCAGGTCAACGCCAAGTTGATGGCGGCGGCGGCCAATCCGCGGGTGAAGTTCATGCACTGCCTGCCGGCCTTCCACAACTCCGAGACCGGCGTGGGCGCGCAAATCGCCTCGCAGTACACCCAGTTGGCCGATGGCATCGAGGTCACCGAGGACGTCTTCGAGTCTGCCGCGAACATCGCGTTCGAGCAGGCCGAAAACCGCATGCATACGATCAAGGCGGTCCTCGTGTCCGCGCTGGCCTGAGCGCAAAGGGAGCTGCAGTGCGAATTGTGATCGCCCTGGGCGGCAACGCGCTGCTGCGACGAGGGCAGCCGATGACCGCGGAGAATCAGCGGGCGAACATCCGTGCCGCGGCTGAGTCCATAGCTCAAGTGGTGCCGGGGAACGAGATCGTCGTAGCGCATGGCAACGGCCCGCAGGTGGGGTTGTTGGCGCTGCAGGCGGCGGCCTATCACGAGGTCGCGCCGTATCCCCTAGATGTGCTCGGGGCGCAGACCGAGGCGATGATCGGCTACGTCATCGAACAGGAACTGGGCAACCTACTGCCCTCCGATCAATCGCTCGCCACGCTGTTGACGATGATCGAGGTCGACCGTAACGATCCGGCGTTCGCCAGCCCCACCAAACCAATCGGGCCGATCTACGACCAGGAGACAGCGGAGCGCCTCAAAGCCGCCAGAGGCTGGGCCATCGCACCGGATGGCGACAACTTCCGGAGAGTCGTCGCGAGCCCAAAACCAAAGAGGATATTCGAGATTCGGGCGATTCGTAGCCTGGTGGAACGGGGCACTATCGTGATCTGTGCGGGCGGCGGCGGAATACCGACGGTGTATGACGAGGCCGGCCTGCTACACGGCGTGGAGGCGGTCATCGACAAGGACCTCGCCTCGGCCCTGCTGGCCGAACAACTCGACGCCCAGCTCTTGGTCATCGCCACCGACGTCGACGGTGTCTACACCGACTGGGGCACGCCGCGACAGGCGCAGCTCGGGCGAGTCGCGCCGGCTGAGCTTCTCGGCCTGGACCTGCCCGCCGGGTCGATGGGGCCGAAAGTTCAGGCCGCGTGCGACTTCGCGCAAAGCACCGGCAACGAAGCTGTCATAGGTTCGCTCACTGACATCGCCACAATAGTCGCCGGGGACGCCGGCACCCGGGTGAGAACGTGACCATTACCGCTTGTCCTGAAGACGCGACCGCTGCGTGCGGCAACGGCCGGTACCCAGCTGACGAGTCCTCGACGTCGACGAGTTCAATTCACCGCCAACACTGATATGACTTTCGACCGTCGACAGGGGCCCTTCGGCCCTCCGGTCGGATACGCCGACGGTGCGATAGTTGGTGGTGCCGGGCAACCGGCGATCTGCCCGAAGGCCGGAAGCCATTGCTGAGTGGGGGACTCAGGACCTGGCATCCGCCTTCGGGCAGTTTTTGTGATAAGCAAACTAATTCGCGACGGCGAGCACGTCGTCGAAGCCGGCGACGAGACAGTCGTAGAGAACCTCGGGGTCCGGGATGGCACTGGTATCCATGTTGATCCCGATCGCGCAGGTGTCGACGTACGACAACAACGTGACGTTCAACGCCGCTCCTATGGTGGGCGCGAACGCATACTGCATCCGCACCGCGGCACCGGCGAGAAAGACCGGTATCGGAATGCCGGGGACGTCGCTGGCGACGAAGTCGACGTTCCTCAACGCCGACCCGATGTACCAGCGCGGCATTAGATTGAGGACTCCGGCGATGGCTTGGGTGTAAGAGAGCGACTTCTCGTTGCGCATCTTGACAGTGAGTTCGTGGATGGCCCGGATGCGCTCGCCAGGATCGGCGACGGCCGAAGGCAGATCGAACCGCAACAGAGTCACGCGGTTTCCGCCGACAGGGTCGTCGTCGGTGCGCAGGCTGATCGGCATCGACACCGACAGGTCTCCGACCGCCGTGCCGTGCTTCTCGTGATAGCGCCGCAGCCCACCGGTGATGGCGGCGATGAAGGCATCGTTCAACGATCCACCGGCAACGGTGCCTGCCCGATGAAGGGCGTCGGTCGATACGTTGAGCGCCGCGAGCCGACGAATCTTGCCACGATCGCGCATGATCGGCGATCCGGGCTGGCTGATCGGGCGAACCGTTCGATAGATGGACGCCATGGCCGAGCCGACCGCCGACAGCGTCTGCGCTGGCCGTCGAATACCGTTGACCAGCAGCGCGGGCGCGGCCTTCAACGAAGCGGTCAGGATCGTCGTGGCCAATTCGGTGTCGTAGGACACCATGTCCCGAACGCCACTCAGCAGTCCGGCAGCAGTTGGTATCGGCACGCTCGGCATGGGGCGACGGTCATCGCGCTCCTGGGTGCGGTCGAAAAGGGTCATCGCGACCTGAATCGCGCCGATACCGTCGGTCAGCGCATGGTGCAGCTTGCACAGCAACGCGGCACCCCCATCGGCCAGCCCGTCGATCAAGGTGACCTCCCATAGGGGGCGGGCGCGGTCGAAATCTGCCATTGCGGCCACCCGCGCCATGTCCAGAAGGGTGTCCATCGTGCCCGGTTGCGGTGCGGTAACGCGGCGGACATGGAATGCGAGATCGAAGTCGGGATCAAGCGTCCATCGAGGCGGCGCAGGCGCCGGCGACGCCGTGACCCGTTTCCGGAAGATGGGCATGCTCCTACTGAGAAGATCGAACCGCTCGACGAGCTGCTCCCAATTCGGGGTCCGGTCCAGGAGGACAAGCGAGACGATGGTCGACCGCAGTCGAGGGTCACTCTCCATCGACCAGGTGAAAGTGTCGGTGTTGCTGAGGAATTCGGCCATGGCTACGCGGTGACGGTCACGTCGACCGACAGGATTTCAGCGATGGCGTGGGCAGCAGTCCAATCGCCTGTGCGCAGCATGCAGGCAAGGTCGTCGACCAACGGACTGCTGGTGTCCAACTCGGCCAACCATGCCGATACCGTGGGCACGATGTCATCAGCGGATACGCGGGCAATCCGACCTGCGTGCAGACGGTCGGTGAGCTGATAGGTTTTCACCCTCTGTGGGTTCATGGGTGGCCTCCTCGTTGGCTGCGACTCTGTGATCAGACCACCCGGCGACTTTGCCGGCGAAGGGGCAAAGGCACAGTCCCCGCGGTGCTTTGGGCCTGGGCTCCGGGCGTCGGGCGGGGCCCTTTGGCCGAACGGGTGGGGACTAAAGACTCACGCCTGGATCGGCGCTGCTGCCTTAACGTGCCGTATGTCTTCGATTGCTCCTCCGGAAATCGTGGTAGGCGTCGACGGGTCACCCGCGGCCAACGTTGCCGTCGATTGGGCGGCACGCGACGCCGCGCAACGCGGCGCAACGCTCACCCTGGTCCATGTCGTCAGCAGTGTCCTCGGCTCGTTGTCCCACACGCCCCTGCCGACCGGCATCGGTAAATGGCAACAGCAGAAGGCCCACGAAGCCATCGACGAGGCAATGGGTGTCGTCGCATCGGTACAGCGAGACGTCGGACCGCTGGAAGTCCGGACTGACATCTACTACTCGTCCGCCGTTCCCACGCTGGTCGACATGTCGAAGGGGGCAGGGATGGTCGTGGTTGGCAGTCGCGGCCACGGAGCAATCGGCAATCTGCTTGGTTCGGTCAGCGCCGGCGTCGTACAGCACGCACACTGCCCGGTGGCGGTCATTCACGACGAAGATCCGTTGATGCCTCATCCGGCGCAAGCACCGGTCCTGGTCGGGATCGACGGCTCCCCCGCGTCCGAGCTGGCCACCGCGATCGCGTTCGATGAGGCGTCCCGCAGAGGCGTTGACCTCATCGCCCTGCACGCATGGACCGAATTCGGGGTGGGCGATTTTCTCGGCATGAACTGGCTGGAAATGAAGTCGTCGGAGGATGCAGCGCTCGCTGAGCGACTGGCTGGATGGCAGGAAAACTACCCGGACGTGACGGTCCGGCGGATCGTGGTCTGCGATCACCCCGCTCGTACGCTCGTCGAGCACTCGGAACAGGCCCAGCTGGTTGTCGTCGGAAGCCACGGCCGTGGCGGCTTCGCCGGCATGCTCCTCGGCTCGGTCAGCGCCGCGGTGGTTCAGTCGGCGCGCATGCCGGTGATCATCGCGCGACAACCGTAGCCTCGCGCCCTTTTCCGCTGACCCGTACATACATGTGGTGCCCGCGGCAGCGGATCGAAAAGGCCGAGTGCACCAAGCGATTCGCCCAATTTGGCGACAACGCCATGCGATCGCCGACATCAGGCGTGTCAATGACGCGGTTTCGGTGATCAATCCGTCGAGGTCGAAACAATCACGCCGCGCAATCGAGGATCGTCAGGTTCATCCGCAAACGACAGCGACTTCTACTGGCTCTTCAGCGATTTCGAAGAGCCGCTCGGTGTCGGCGCGCGTGCACGGGGCGGTACCGGGGGTCATCAGCATTGCCGCGCCGGCGGCCATGCCGAAACGAACCGCCGTGCTCAACGGCCATCCGCGAGTCAGACCCACGGTGATGCCGGCGACCATCGCGTCCCCGGCCCCAACGCCGCTTACCGCACGCATCGGAATGGCGGTGAATCGGCAGCTTTCGGTCCGGGTAGCCAGCAATGCGCCCTGAGCTCCTCGCGACACCACAACGGCCTCGGCGCGGCCGGATTCGACAAGTTCGTGCGCGGCGTCCAGCTGTTCGGATTCACTCGTCAGGTCACGTCCCACGCATTCGCGGAGTTCGCGCTCGCTTGCCTTGAGCACAAACACACCACGATTGACGTGTTGTAGACCGGCGCCCGAGGCGTCCAAGACAAATCTGACCCCTGCCTCACCGCACACGTCCGCGATTCGCTGGTAGAAGTCCGCAGGCACACCCGGAGGCAAACTCCCGCTGGCGACAACGAATTGTGCCGAGCTCGCCTCAACAAGCAGCTGAGTCACGCACCGGGCCTGTTCGGACGGAGTCAGCCGAGGACCCGGCAGCACGAAGCGGTACTGCAGACCAGTGGCGGTCTCATCGACGGTGAGGCTCTCCCGCGTGGGCTCGGCAATGTCGATCCGTCGAAATGGCACACCCGCCTCGACTACGAGCCGGCTGACGAGATCGCCGCTGGCACCTCCAGCAGGGAAAACGGCCGATACCGGCGCGCCCAGGACGTGGGCGATCTTTGCCACGTTGATCCCTCCGCCGCCGGCGTCGTATCGAGCGCGTGAGCAGCGGATCTTGCTGGTAGGACGCACGGCCTCCGCCGCAACGGTGATGTCGAGCGCCGGGTTCATCGTCAGGGTGACGATTGAATCCATGGCACAGCCTCCTCGCTTCAGACGCCGACTCTGATCCGACTACATCGCGGATCGTGACGGTAGGGACCGAAGTCCCGCGGCGGGGAGGCGTTGGCCTCTGACGCGAGCACCGCCTCCATCGTCGCGCGCGCTTCAGCCTTCCCGGCGGGCGCTGTCAACCGAGCAACAGGGACACCGCTGCGAGGTAGATCGCGATCGACAACAGATCTTGGATCACGGTGGCCAACGGACCGGAACCGAACGCGGGGTCCTTGTCCAGCGCCTGCAGCAACCAAGGCAGTATCAGCGCCACCACCGTGGCGATCGTGCTCGCCGCCAGCACCGCGAGCGCAACTGCCGTCGCCAGCCTCCAGTCGTTCGTCATGAGGGCCACCACCGGCAGCATGAGCAGGCCCAGCAACAAACCGACGATCAGCCCAGTCAGGCTTTCCGGAGCCAGGATGCGGCGAATGCCCACACCCACCGACAGACCGCGGATCGCGACCGTTTCCGTTTGCGTGCCAACGGCATCAGCCAAATAGACGATCCCCGGCACGAAATACGCAACCGCCAGCACGGCGCTGAGTTGGTCTTCGAAGGCCGCCATCAACCCCGCCGACACCATCGCACCGATCAACCCGACCACCAACCATGGCAGGCGGTGCCACAGCCGCCTGGTCACAGTCTCGAGTGTTGTCCTTCTCGTCGACTCGACTGTGTGCAGAAACCCGCCCAGTCGTGCCATGTCTTCGTCGTGTTCATGTAGTAGGACAGCGAGCAGCTGCTGGGGGGCAATCAGCCCGTAGAACCGGCCCTGGTCGTCGACCACCGCGAGACCGGGCTCCTTATCCTGCACCGCCTGCCAGGCGGCGCGCTCCTGGTCGGTGTCCGGCGTCACCACGGGCGGCTGCCGGTCCATGACATCACGCAACATCGCGTCGCTGTCTGCCGCAAACATCTGCTCAATGGTCGCGACACCCACGAGACGATCCCCGTCAAGGACCGCCACGGCGGCAGCGCTGTCGAAGCGCCGGCCCCGCATTCGTTCCAGCGTGGTGCCCACCAGATCGTCCGGCGACGCCTTCGGTACCTCCGTATAGGCGTGCGACAACGCCGTCTCCGGCAGACCGCCGAAATAGGTTGTGACATCAGTGACCATGGCAGCAGACGCTACAGACCGATGTCGCCCCCGGACTGCCTGGCAGCCGTGTTGAGGACCAATGTCCAACACTGAGGGACCTAGTGCCCCACCGGTCGGGTGGTGGAACTCAATAGCGTCGATACATCAACTGCAAATTGGAGTGCACGATGACTGAAAGCGCCTCCCCCAAGCCGGTTGTCGCCGCGATCGACGGCTCGGGCACAGCGATCAACGCCGCGCTGTGGGCGGTTGACGAAGCGATCGCCCGAAGCGTGCCATTGCGCCTCGTGTGCGTGATGAAGGCTAAGCACCCCTCTGCGGAGGATTACTACGCGGACAAGCACCATGCCGAAGCCTCGATTCGTGCGGCGCAGGATGCTGTCGAGGCCACGGGTCGGCCCGTCAAGGTAGAGACCGCAATCCTCTCAGGGTTACCGGCTTTCAACCTGATCGAAGAGTCGGAATCTGCCGACTTGATCTGTGTCGGCTCGGTCGGCATCGGCCGGTCCGCGCGGGCGATACTGGGGTCGGTCGCCACCGAGCTCGCCGAGAAGGCGCAGTGTCCGGTCGCGATCATCCGTCCTCAGGACGAGATACCACGCGACGAGGTCGACATTCGCTGGATAGTCGTCGCGGTGACCGCCGAGATCGACAACGAGTCGGTGATCGAGGGGGCGATGGGCGAAGCGCGGTTACGTCGAACGCCGGTTCTGATGCTCGGCGGTCGGGACGGTTCGGACGGCCTGGACGACGTTGTCCAGCAATGGAAGGAACGCTATCCCGACGTCCACGTCTACCCCGTATCCGATGGGGCCGATGTCGCCCGATTTCTCAAGAAGCATGACGAATGGGTCCAACTCGCCGTGATCGGCGGTTCAGACGCGGATCAGGTCATGCAGATTCTCGGCCCCCGGGGGCACCCTCTGTTTCACCGCAGAGCGGCTTCGGTGCTGATAGTGCGGCATTGACGATCGCGGCGGCCTAGGGTGCTCCGACCAGCGCCTGGCGAACCAGTTCCTGGGCCGCTAGCAGGTGCTCCTCCGCCTCCTCGACGCCGACGGGAAACTCGCCGTCATAACTGTTCGTAGACCTTGCCAAAACCGACCGGCACATGTGGGCGGCCGCATGCGCATCCTCGGTCGCGGCCTCCAGTTCGCTGGTCAGTTCTGGGGTTGGCGCCGGCAGATGTGCCCGAAGGTCGACCGCCGCGTTGTCGTGCATCTGCCGGCACGCCTCATCCATCGCCGTGCGGTCGGCAGTGGCCAGTGCACGCTGCGCGTCAGAAAGCGACCCCTGAAGATCGGTGAAGGGTGCGCGTGCCTGCGACCACCATTCCAGAATGGTCGCCTTGTCGGTCGATGCCTCGGCTGGAGGACCGGGTTGCCCATCGCCACCCGTGGCCAGGATAGCGACGATCGCAGCCGAGAGCGCAATGACTGCAAGAACACTCGCTCCTACGATCGCCCATTTGGCGCGATACCAGACGTCATGGGAAAGGTCCGGCGTCACCTCGATCGGGCTACCGCATTCTCCGCACAACTGCCACCCGGCCGGGTTGGGGTGACCCTGAGGACATTCCACCACGATGTCAGCTCCTGTCCATTTTCAGTTTGACGAACCGCTTGATGCCGAAGGCCTGGAAGACTCGTCGACGACGCGGCGACAGTTGAGGACCTGCCGTTGCCGCGTCGATGATTTCGGGTTCGACAACGTCATAGGTGTGGCCGCCTACTGAGACGGCGGCCGCCCCGGAGGCCTGCACATTGCGCAGCCAATCGACATCTGTTCCGTATGGCAGAGGCACGATGAATCCATTCGCCACCCGGTCGGCCACCACCGGCGTCGCGTAGTGCCGCCCCGACCGACGCCCGGTATGCCGCATGACTGCGGCATACCAATGCCTGCGGCCTGCCAGGTGCATCATCGCTGGATTCAGCACGTGCTTGTTGAAGCGGCGCACTACGCCCCTGATGGGCGGCGTATCGGTGAGCATGTCCCGATATTCGTCTCCCGCCTCACCTCGTCAAAAGGGCCGACCGGACCAATCACGCGAGGACTTATGGCATATGAACTCCCGCGCGCGGTGCGGAACCGTCTCCTCGGCGGCGAAATCGACGTGGCGTTGGTGACTTTCGTCTCTAGTGTCGCGAAGACGGCTCGCAAAAGATGAGGACGCGAACACGACCGGAGGATGCACATGACGCCGACCGAGCCTGCTGAGCGGATTGCCGAGAACATCGACGCCGTCGCTTGTCGGTTCCTGCGATCCGAATTCGCCAGTCAGATCTATTCCGACTGGCCGATCGACCGACGGATCGAAGCCTATCTTCGGCATCACGAGGACTCTGCGTTCCTGACCGACGGCTCTTCCTACAACCTCCTGCTGGAACACGTGATGGCCAATATCGGTCCAGCCGTCCGCGACGGTGTCCTTCCGACACCGGGCTCATCGGACCTGCCGTGACCATCATTCGCAAGGCCGCCGAGGACTGGAAAGTCGCCCCGAATTTCGCCGACTACGAGCAGACGCGCGCGGCGTTCGACTGGTCGACGGTGCCGGACCCGTGCGCCGGTATGCCATCCGGCGGCTGCAACATCGCGTATGCGGCGGTCGACCGGCACGCCGACGGTCCCCAAGCGGATCGCACCGCGCTGCGGTTCATCACCGACGTCGGCTCGGAGGGCGAATTGGTCGCCACCGACCTGAGCTACGCCGAGCTGGGCCGCCGCACCCGCCGGTTCACGAATGTGCTGCGTGGGCTCGGCGTCGGCAAGGGCGACCGGGTGTTTCTGATCATGGGCCGCATCCCCGAGCTGTACGTCGCGATGCTGGGTGCGCTGCGCAACGGCAGTGTGGTGTCGCCACTGTTTTCGGCGTTCGGGCCCGAACCCATCGCCACCCGTGTCGCCATCGGCGAGGCAACCGTACTGGTGACGACGAAGGCGCTGTACAAACGCAAGATCGCCAAGGTGCGCGACGAACTGACATCGGTACGCCACGTGTTACTGGTCGACGGCGACGAGCCCGGCACGCTGAACCTGGCCCAGCTGATGGCCGAGGCCTCCGAGGACGCTCCGATCGAAGCCACCAACGCTGATGACCCGTCGCTACTGCACTTCACCAGCGGCACCACCGGCACGCCCAAGGGGGCACGGCACGTGCACGGCGCGGTCACCATGCATTACCTCACCGGCCTCTACGCGTTGGACATCCATCCCAATGACATCTATTGGTGCACAGCCGATCCCGGGTGGGTCACCGGCACGTCCTATGGCATCATCGCGCCACTTCTCCACGGGATCACCTCGATCATCGACGAAGCCGAGTTCGACGCCGAACGCTGGTACCGCATCCTGCAGGACGAAGGCGTCACTGTGTGGTACACCGCCCCCACCGCGATCAGAATGCTGATCAAGGCTGGACCGGAAGTCGCGCAGCGATACCGCTTTCCGAATCTGCGATTCATCGCCAGTGTGGGCGAGCCGCTCAACGCCGAAGCGGTCTGGTGGGGAAAACGCGTGCTGGGCTTGCCGATACACGACAACTGGTGGCAGACCGAGACTGGCGGCATCATGATTGCCAACACCCCGGCCTTCGACATCAAACCAGGCTCGATGGGGCGGCCATTGCCAGGCGTCGACGCATATGTGGTCAGGCATGGCGACGACGGCACCGTCTCGGTGATCGAAGAACCCGACGTCGAGGGCGAGTTGGCACTCAAACCGGGATGGCCTTCGATGTTCCGCGCCTACCTCAATCAGGAAGAGCGCTACCGGAAGTGCTTCGTCGACGACCTGTACCTGAGCGGGGATCTGGTCAAGCGCGACGCGGACGGCTACTTCTGGTTCGTCGGCCGCGCCGACGACGTGATCAAGTCCGCCGGACACCTGATCGGGCCCTTCGAGGTGGAGAACGCGCTGACCGACCACCCGGCGGTGGCCGAGGCCGCCGTGATCGGGAAACCCGACCCAACAGTCGGCGAGCTGGTGAAGGCGTTCGTCACCCTCAAAGACGGGTTCGCCGCAGACGAGGCGTTACGGCTGGAAGTGTTGGGTCACGCGCGCAAACGGCTGGGAGCAGCGGTGGCACCCAAGGAGATCGAGTTCGTCGACGCCCTACCGCACACCCGCAGCGGCAAGATCATGCGGCGCCTGCTCAAAGCCCGCGAACTCGGATTGCCCGAAGGTGACACGTCAACTGTTGAAGCGCCGGTCGTGCATCATCAGGGGGTGTCGTCATGATCGACCACGACACGGCGACAGCGCTGCTGTCGGACATGGTGCGGGTGCGCCTGATGGAAGAGAAGTGCGCTGAGCTCTACAGCGCGGCCAAGATCCGCGGATTCCTACACCTTTACGTCGGTGAGGAAGCGGTGGCCGCCGGGTCGCTGCGGATGCTGGAAGCCGAGGATGCGGTGGTGGCCACCTACCGCGATCACGCGCACGCCCTGCTCCGGGGTGTCCCGATGACCAGAATCATGGCCGAGATGTTCGGCAAGCAGGAGGGTTGCTCCCGCGGGCGCGGCGGCTCGATGCACCTGTTCGATGCGCGCACCCGCTTTTTCGGCGGCAACGCCATCGTTGGCAGCGGCCTCCCGCTGGCGGTAGGTCTCGCGCTGGCCGATAAGCAACTGGGCAAACCACGGGTCACCGCCTGCTACTTCGGCGAAGGTGCGGTAGCCGAAGGTGCCTTCCACGAATCGTTGAACCTCGCCGAACTCTGGCAGTTGCCGGTGCTGTTCTGCTGCGAGAACAACCTCTATGCGATGGGGACGGCCATCGCGGTGGAGCAGTCGCAGACCGACATGACCGCCAAGGCGGCGTCGTACCGGATACCGGCGCTGGCGGTCGACGGCATGGACGTGCTGGCTTGCCAAACCGCCGCCCAGGAGGCCGTGTACAACGTCCGCAACGGCGGCGGTCCGTTCTTCCTGGAATTCCGCACATATCGGTTCCGCCCGCATTCGATGTTCGATCCCGAGTTGTACCGCAGCAAGGACGAAGTCGAACACTGGAAGGAGCGTGACCCGATCCGCACCTTCACCGAACGATGCCTGGCCGACGGCGCGCTCACCGACGATGACATCGCCGCAATCCGCCGTTCCGCCGATGAGGAACTGGCCGAGGCGGTTGCTTATGCCGAGGCCGGGACCTGGGAGCCTGTGGAGGATCTCGGCCGTGACGTGATGACACCTGCGACGGCGGAGGCCCTTCGATGAGCAAGACGGCATACCGCACCGCGGTCCACGACTCGATTCGTGACGCCATGCTCGCCGATCCGCGGGTGGTACTGATGGGCGAGGACGTCGGCGCCTACGGCGGCACCTACGCCGCGTCGAAGGGCCTCCTGCAGGAGTTCGGACCCGACCGGATCCGCGATACCCCGCTGTCGGAGCTGGGCTTCGTCGGTGTGGGTATCGGCGCCGCGTTGGGCGGTTTACGCCCGATCGTGGAGGTGATGACGGTCAACTTCAGCCTGCTGGCGCTGGACCAGATCGTGAATACCGCTGCGGCGCTGCGGCATATGTCCGGCGGCCAGTTCTCCGTGCCGCTGGTGGTCCGGATGGCGACGGGAGCGGGACGCCAGCTGGCGGCGCAGCACTCTCACAGCCTGGAGGCCTGGTATGCCCATATTCCGGGAATCAAGGTGGTGGCCCCGGCGACGGTGGCCGACGCCTACGGGATGCTGCCCACGGCGCTGGCCGATCCAGACCCCGTGGTCATCTTCGAGCACGTGCAGTTGTACAACACCTCGATAGACGTCGACACTCTTACGCCCACCGACATCGAGCGTGCCGCGGTTCGGCGGGCCGGTAAGGACGTCACGGTGATCGCATACGGTGGTTGCGTACCCAAGGCCCTCGACGCCGCCGACGAACTGTCACTGGCCGGAATCGACTGTGAAGTAATCGATTTACGGGTGCTGCGCCCCCTCGACGACGACACCATCCTCGCCTCGGTGCGCGAGACTCACCGTGTCGTTGTGGTCGACGAAGCCTGGCACACCGGGAGCCTCGCCGGTGAGATCAGCGCACGCATCGTGGAGAACGCGTTCTATGACCTTGACGCGCCGATCGCTCGCGTGTGTACCGAGGAAGTGCCGATTCCCTACCCCAAGCATCTGGAAGAGGCTGCGCTGCCGCAGAAGGACAAGATCGTCGCGGCAGTGAAATCGCTGTTCGGCCAATCCTCATGATCGAGTTCACGATGCCGGCCCTCGGCTCGGACATGGACGAGGGGACCCTCAACGAGTGGCTCGTCAAACCCGGCGACTCCGTCACCCGTGGCCAGGTGGTCGCAGTGGTCGAGACCACCAAGGCTGCGGTCGAGGTGGAGTGCTGGCAAGAAGGCACCGTCGCGGAGCTGCTGGTGCCGGTCGGTCAAACAGTCCAGGTCGGAACGCCGTTGGCGCGGTTGGCGGCCCCGGGCGAGCCCGTGGAACCGACACCGCCGGCCGCTGTCGCTGCGGTTGTCGAACCAGTTTCGCCGACAGCGCCCGTCGAACCCCTACTCGAGCCGATCGCCCCAGTGAATCCCGTCCCCTCGCCGGCGCCGCCCTTCGAGCATCGGCGCCGATGGGTCTCACCCGCGGCCCGTCGGCTCGCGGCATCGCTCGGTGTCAATATCGATGACGTCACCGGCACCGGCCCGCAAGGGGCCGTCATCATCAACGACGTGGAGCATGCCGCCGCCCATCTCGAATCAGCCGCACCCGAATCTCCGAAAACCGGCGTGACATCGACGACATCACTGTCGCCGAAAGAGCTTGCGATCAAACGCGGCACCGAGATGCGTAGGTCCATCGCGGCGGCGATGAGCCGATCCAAACGAGAGATTCCGCACTATTACCTCGCCGACGAGATCGTGATGGACCCGGCGTTGGCCTGGCTGGCCGACCGCAACGCGCAGCGACCCATCACCGAGCGCGTGCTGCCGGCAGTGCTGCAGCTCAAGGCAGTCGCCCTCGCAGCGCAACGATTCGGCGAATTCAGCGGCTTCTGGCGAGACGAGCGATTCGAACCCGCGCCGAATGTCCATGTCGGTGTTGCGATCTCGCTTCGGGGCGGTGGTCTGGTAGCCCCGGCGATACACGACGTCGCCGACCACAAGGTCGACGAGTTGATGGCCGACCTCACAGATCTAGTGGCCCGTGCCAGGACGTTCTCGCTGCGCAGTTCGGAGATGTCCGATCCCACCATCACCGTGACCAACCTCGGCGACCAGGGAGTCGACGCGGTATTCGGGGTGATCTACCCGCCGCAGGTCGCGCTGGCGGGATTCGGCAAGCCGGCGCAACGGGTGATAGCGATCGACGGCGGCATCCGCATCGCCACGACAGTGCAAGTCACCTTGGCGGCTGATCATCGGGCCAGTGATGGGCACCGCGGGGCGCTGTTCCTCGCCGCGATCAACGAATTGCTGCAACAGCCGGAGCTATTGGAGAGGTGAGCGTCCCATGACTATCGAGATTGATGTCCGCGGGGAGATCCTGTCGGTGTTGACGACGATCGCCCCCGAGGTCGAGGCCGGCGACATCACGGATGACGCGCTGCTGCGGGACCAGGTCGATCTCGACTCGATGGACTGGCTGAACTTCCTTGTCGGCGTGCATAAACGACTGAATGTCGACATCCCGGAGCGCGACTATGCGTCGCTTCGCACCCTGTCAGACGTAGTGCGTTACGTCGAAGCCCGCATGTTCCAGCAGAGCTGAACGCGGGGTGTGGTGCCGAGGTCCTCCGGCACCCGGCAAGGGACCAACGACTCTGCTGACGCGAGTACACCGGACATAGCGTCAAGAACAGACACGTCCGAAATTCACCAGTCGCTACTCCAACAAGTAGACGGGAACACCAATGTCGCGGGACAGAACACGATACGGAATCTTGGTAGGAGTTGACGGATCGCCGGAGTCCGAAGCCGCCATACGCTGGGCGACCGAAGAAGCCGTCTTGCGCGACCAACCCCTCACACTGATGCATGCCATCCCGCCCGTACGCGTGAGCTGGCCGGTGGCTTATCTGGAGGCGAGTTTCGTCGAATCTCAAGAGGCGAGCGCCCGTGAGGTGATCGAGAAGGCGCAGAAGATAGTTCAGGCGGGCGCGGGCGAATCGCAGCCGCCACCTGTCCGAACGGAGACGAGACATACGGACGCCCCATCGGCGTTGGTCATCGGGTCGCGCGACGCGTTCATGACCGTCGTCGGTAGCCGGGGTATGGGCGCTCTGGGCCGCGCTTTGCTCGGTTCAGTCAGCAACGGTCTGGTTCACCACGGGCACGGTCCGGTCGCGATCATCCATGCCGACGACGTCAAGGCGCCCGACGATGACTCTCCTGTCTTACTCGGCATCGACGGATCGCCCAGTTCGGAGGATGCGACGGCACTGGCCTTCGACGAGGCATCACGGCGAGGTGTGGATCTTGTGGCGCTGCATGCATGGAGTGACGTGGGCGTCCTCCCCGTCCTCGGAATGGACTGGCACCGGTACGAGGATGAAGGACACGAGATACTGGCCGAACGGCTGGCCGGTTGGCAGGACCAGTATCCAGACGTCCACATCCAGCGTCGAATCGTTTGCGATCAACCTGCGCGTTGGCTGGTAGACGAATCACAGAAGGCTCAGCTCGTCGTGGTCGGTAGCCACGGGCGCGGCGGCTTCAGCGGGATGATGCTGGGCTCCGTCGGTTCGAAGGTGGCCCAGGCCTCCCACGCTCCGGTGATCGTCGTCCGGTCCCGGTGAGTCCCGAGATGCCCACCGTCACAGCGCCCGTCGTTGTCGGCGTGGACGGCACGACTGCATCGAGGGGTGCGGCGCGCTGGGCGGCTGCGGTCGCCGAGAAGTTCGGCGCGCCTCTCGAGATCGTCAACGGGCGCCACGCCACGGGCCGTCCACTGACCGACGCGGCGGCAGCGCTGTTGGCAGCAGCGGTCACCGCCCAGCGCGAGTCAGCTGAATCAATGCTCAAATCCGTCGAGGAGGAGATACGCGGCGACTTCCGTTCGCTCGACATCACCACCATTCTTTCGGACGAACCCACCGACGTTCTCCTGACGGAGCGGAGCCGTCACGCGCGGTTGGTCGTTCTCGGGTCCGAGGATGTGACTCCAGCGGCCGCATTGATGATCGGATCGACAACGCTTGCCGTCTCGGCACATTCAGCCTGTCCCGTGATCGCGTGGCGCGGGAGCAATGCGGTGCCGACCGACCAGCCCGTCGTGCTCGGCGTCGACTGTGAGCACACCGGGCCGAAAGCATTCAGGGCCGCCTTCGAGTTCGCGGACCGATTCGGGTTGGGGCTCAACGCCGTGCACGCATGGTCGGCGTTTCGCCCGCCGGTGGACGCCATCACCCCATACGGTGTCGACTGGGATGCTCTGGAGGGCCTCCGGTGGCAGAGCCTCTTGAACGTGCTCGACCCTTGGACCGAGTTGTATCCGAACGTCGCGGTGACACTCTTCGTCGAGACCGATGGTGCCGGCAAGGCCCTCATGCAACATGTGGTGGATGCACAACTCGTCGTGGTCGGCAGCCGAGGTCGCAATGCCCTGGCGGGTGCGCTCCTTGGCTCCACCAGCCTGAACCTGCTGCACCACTGTCCTGTACCGGTGATGTTGTGCCACAACGAACCTGAGGAACAATAGCAGCGTGGCGGCCCTCGGGTTGTGTGCGCGTTTGCGCCAAAATGGTGCGCCGGACTTGTCTTCTCGTCAGCGCTGACGGGCGACCAGAACCGGAGTAGGTGCGTCCTTCGCCAAAGCGGAGCTGACCGAACCGAGAAACATCTCGGCGACCGCGCCACGCCCTCGGTTGCCGACCACGACCAGTTGCGCTGTTTCAGACTGCTCGAGCAGACGGCGCGCCGGGTCCTCGAATTCGACCACCACGCGCACGTTGACCTCCGGGTACCGGCATTTCCATGCGGCAATGCTTTCGGCGAGGGTCTTCTCAGCCACACGTCGCAGATCCGACCATCCCATACCGAATAGCGAAACGTCGGCATTCCACAGGACGCGCAGTGCGACCAGATCCACTCCCCTCCAGGAAGCTTCGTCGAACGCCATCGCCAAGGCCGACTCGGAATCCTGCGAACCGTCGACCCCCACCAGAACCGGCAGTCGGGCCGAGGACGGCGACAACGACGAATCCTCGTCGTTGATGACCGCGACGGGACAGTGGGCGTGGTGGATCAAGCCTGAACTGACCGACCCGAGTAGGCGCTGATGCCGTCCGGTGCGTCCGCGGCGGCCGACCACCACCATCTGGGCGTCCTTGGAGAGGTCCACGAGAGACGGTACAGGTCTTCCGAAGAGCAGCTCGCTGTCGATCTCCGGACGTTCGCCGGCAACGGCGCCCTGCGCGGCGCTGATTGCCTCTGCGATGACGTTGCGGGCGTCGTTCTCCCGCATCTCGAACATTTCGTCGGGGACGCGGCCGCCTGGCCACGCCAACGTCGATGCCGGGACCGAGATGGAGTCGGCAACATGAACGATCGTCAGGCGGGTATGGCGCATCACTGCCTCGCGCGCGGCCCAGCGGACCGCCCCTCGGGATGGCGCAGACCCGTCCGCGCCGAAGACCACACCGTGATGCACGATTCGCGTGGACATTCGTTCTCCCTGGGAATCGACCAACATAGGTGACGCTACGAACATCGCGTGCCCGCTGCAGGAGGCGTTGGTCCCGGAAGAATCGGCCATTTGGCCCTCGAAGCAATAATCGGATTCTCAGACGCGGGTTTCGGCCGAGCGCAGGCAGCGGCGCCGGAGCCGCTAGGGGTAGGTCCGGCGCCGCCTGATCTTGGGTACGCCGGCGGGACAGCAGGCGTTAACCGGCCGGAGTGATGAATCCGTAGTGCCCGTCGCAGCGGAGGTAGAGCACGGCGGCGCGGCCTTGGCGAGCATCGATGAAGAACAGAAATGGCAGTCCGAGGAGTCCGAGACGCTCGGCGGCCTGCTCGACGGTGATGCACGGGGCCGGATGGGGGCTGATCGTCAGTGGCAGCTCGTAAGGTGCGAGCACGTCCGGGGAGGTGGGCGGCGCCACCTGCGCCAGGCGATACCCGGTCGGGCCACCGCGGTAGAGGACACCGGCGACCCCGGAAGCCTTCTCGTTGAACAGATGAAAGTCGTAGTCCAGCAGGTCCATTTCAAGGGCCGCCTCGTCGACCGTGCAAGGGGCCATGGCGAACGATTTGCGTCGGATGACACGACGTTCGTCCACCGGGCGTGGAAAGTGGCTCGGCCGGCGAGTCGGCCTCGAGCCGTGCTGCCATGGATAGGCGGCCGTCGGCCGAATCGCGCCCCGTGTCGCTTTCCAGTGTTCGGCGGCGTGCCCGAGTTGGTGACGCAGCCTCGCCGCCAGGCGATCAATCGCTTCACGCGCGGTGACACCCTCGGCCTGCGCCCGGACGAGCCGGCCTTGCACATCTAGATTTGCCTGTGCGACAACCGGGCGGAAGATCGCAGGATCGCGGTGCCTTGTCAGCTTCACGTGGGCGTGCAACACGGGTTGATGCGCGAACTTGCCCAGCCCTCCGATCTTGCTCCGCGCGTAATCGGCTGCGCCCGGAAGTACGCCGTGCGTCGTCACGTCGACGTCGACGGGTGGCGAATCAACGTTGTGCGTCATGACCTCGTTGATACGCCGCAAGCCGGTGCGGATACGAGGGTCTTCGGTCACGCGGATGGCGACCTTGGTCCCCCATCGGTGGCCGAGTGCCCATGCGCGCTCTGGTTGTCGCAGAACCCGCTTCCCAAGTGGTGTTGGAGGAACGCCAGCTGATCGGCGGCCACCTGGTCCCGTACAGCACCGTGGTACATGTCGAAATGCCTCACCGGATACTCGCGGATCTCGTGACGCCGGGCTCTCGAAGCCTTCTCCACGACGAACGCAGTCGAAATCACTTCGTCGTCGCGGGCCACCGTGACCATCAGCGGCGCAGTGATGCGCTCGATCGTGCCCTCCCGGTAACGGGGTACGTGGAAGAAGAACCGTGGCGCCACCTGATTGCGCCACGACGGCGCGTTCTGTTCCACGTTCCGGAAGAGTGGGGCCAGGGTCGGGTCGCTGAAGACCGCTCGCCCAGCGCGTCCGTAGATGGCGATGTAGTGGGGCGGCAATCCGACAACACCGCGGACCGCATCGAGGATGGCTGCGCCCAGCAAGTTTCCTGTCGCCATCACGATCTGCCATGGGCTCGATCGCGCACCCGGCGGACGGTGGCGCCCACGGAGTCCGGCGACCAGGTCCAAACCCGGGACATTCGCGACGACAGCCGCAATTCTTGAGTCCTCCGCCGCCACCTGAACCACATGGCTCCCACCAAGCGACGTGCCCCACAGGGCGATTCGGTTCGCATCGATGTCCCTGCGGGAGCGCACGAACTCGAGGGCGTGACGCAGGTCGTCACGTTGGCGACCAGCATCGATCCACTGTCGCGGTTCACCTTCGCTCTCACCCGAGCATCGGTAGTCGAAGATCAAGACCGCCAATCCGCCATCGGCGAACCTGTCGGCGAAATCAGGCACTATCCAATCCATGGTCCCGGAAAATCCGTGTGCCATCACCACACATGGCCAATTCCCGGCTTCCCCGTCAGGCACGTATAGCACACCGGCAATGACAGATCCTTCCGAGTCGAATGAGACTCGTTGTTTGACATAGCTTTTCGTCACTACACACCTCTTCGGGCCGAATTTCAGCGCAACGCGAATATGAATCTATGACCGCGCGACGATCACCGGGATCTGGGCTGCTTGCACCACCGCGGTGCTCACCGAACCCAGAAGGGTGCTGGCGAAACCTCCTGCGCGGTGGCTGCCCACCACGATCAGTTGGGCTGAGCTCGAGTTGTCGACGAGCCTGCGTGCCGGCTGATCCCGAACAACAATCTGTCGGACAGGCACGTTTGGATAGCGTTCCTGCCACCCGGCCAATTGCTTGGCCATGGAGTCCTCCACGTCGGCGCGCAGGTCGTCCCAGTCCAGCGAGAATTCGAACGCCCCAGAACCCCACCAGGCATGCAGCGCCACCAGCCCGACACCGCGTCGAGAGGCTTCGTCGAAGGCGAGCGCGGTAGCTGAATCCGTAGCGCGAGAGCCGTCGAATCCCAACAGAATCGGCTGATCGCCCGCGGGTCGCTCGGTGCCGCGGATGACCGCCACGGGGCTGCGCGCATGATGCACCAACCCCATGCTCACGGAGCCGAGTACGGTTCGGGTGAGCATGCCTTTTCCTCGACTGCCTACGACCACCAGCTGCGCCTCTCGCGAGAGCTCTACCAACGCCGGAACAGCCCCGGAGACCAATACTTCCGTCGATACCGACAGGCGCTCTCCCGCAGCCGCTTTCGCCGTAGCCGTTGCGTCGTCGAGGAGCTGTCGACCGCTCTCACGCTCCCACTCCAAGACACCGGGCGGCACCGGCGTGGCAAGCGACGTCCCGACGACAGGCGGCATCGCATGCACAATGGTCAAGTGAGCGTTGCGGATCGCGGCATCCTCGGCGGCCCAGCGGATTGCCGCGTCTGCCGTCGGTGACCCGTCAGTGCCGACGACGATCCCGGAATCGGCCACTATTTGCTGTCGGCTTGATGATCGATGCCGGCCTGCACCGCCGCGATGCGCCGCTCGGCGCGCTCGTCGGCCGCCCGTTGCTCCGCGGCCGTCACGACGAGTGCGTCCGGGCCCGGAAACACGGTCGCCACGTGGTCGTTATCCAGCCAATGGACCACATACGGGGGTGACCCGTCGGTGGAATGCACCTCCATGATCAGTCCGCGCTGTTCGTGTTGGTCGATGGTGAGGCCTTTCATCACCAACCAATCCCCGACCTCTGCCTTCATCACACTGTCTCCTTTCGTACGTCACCACCCAATCGTGCATCGGCAACGAGACTCAGCACAGCGCTACCAACTCGGCATACCGCGTCAAGCGCTCCATTGTGCGTCCCCTCGTCAGTCAGCGCAGAACCAGTACAGAACAGTTGGTGTGGCGAAGCGCCTTTCGCGCTTCAGGACCGACGACCTCAGCCGTCAGCACCGGGTCATTTGCGTCCACTATCACCAGTTGATCGATGTTGGCGCTCTGCGCCAACACCCCGCCGATGTGATCCGAGATCGGCAGCGCATGGATTTGGACATCTGCGTCGTCGTCTTCCCTCGCCTCAGCGAGGTACTGGGCGAGCCGCGTGCGCACATCGCGCTTGTCGTCGGGTTCGGTTGTCACCGCCGACCGCCATCGCGTCAGCGCCAACACCGGTGCCTTTCGCAGAGTCGCTTCGTTTATCGCCGTTTGCAGCACCGCGCTGCCGCCCGGTGATTCGTCCACCGCAGCCACAATCCAGAGCGGGTCGGTCAATGGCTTGTGGGGGTGCCGGCGACGGACGATCGCTACGGGGGTGAAGGCGACCTGCGCCAGTGCCGCGGCCGTCGATCCGCGCTCATCGTGGGGTGAGTCGTCCGTCCCTCGTGATCCGACGCAGATCAGCTGCCCCAATCGCGATGCCTCCCTGAGTTGTTCGGTGGCATCGCCCTGCAATATCGTTGACTCGAGTTTGACGGGCTGGCCGGTGGCCTCAGCGGCGATCCACGCCTCGTGTATCGCATGCCTGGCATAGGCGTATTCGCGCTCGAGATCCTTTGCGTCTGGGTTGACGACGCAGGCCAGTAGCATCGGTACGTCTCGATCGATTGCTTCGTCGACTGCCCAAAGTGCCGCGTGGACTGCATGTTTCGAGCCATCAATCCCGACAACCACCGGTAATCTCGCCGCATTGTTCATTCTTGAGCTCTTTCTCTGAATTGATGCTCGAATGAGACGTCACCGCGTGCGCCCATTGATCTGCAGATCATCGTCGGAATCAAGGAGTGGTGGAGCAGGTTGAGCCCTGTCGAACCCAACACCGCACCCGCCAACGGACCGCGCCCACGACTGCCGATGACCACAAGCTGCGCACCGTCAGAGTGATTCAGAAGGGCTCGACTCGGCTTGTCCTGATCGACGACGTACGTCACATCGACGTCTGGATATTGCCGTGTCCACGGCGCCAATGCGTCGACGAGGTGCTCGCGTTGGTCGGCGTGGACCGCATTCCAGTCGATCATGAACGGCAGAGTGACATCGCCGGCTGATCGACGCGTGGACCACGCATGGACGGCGACGATGTTCACCGCGAATCGATCGGCGAGTTCGAAGGCTGACGTGATCGCCACCCGGCTAGGGTCGTCATCGTCGACGCCTACGACGATCGGCTGACCGGTGGGCGCCGTCGCGTCTCCCCGCCAGGCGATCACGGGGCACATCGAGTTCGCCGCCACCGCAACGGTGGTCGAGCCGATCAGGACAGCCGCGGCGACCGAGAGGTCGTCACAGCCCAGGACGATCAACCTCGCATGCTGGCTCAAATCGACCAGCAATCGATCGACAGCTTCAGACACGTGTGCAGTGGTGATGCGCAGGTCGGGGTGATCGCCATGGACCGCTCGGCTGGCAGCGTCGAGAATGGCCGAGGCCCTTTCCTGTTGCGCGGACATCTCGCAGGCCCGCACAGCGGCGATGACATCTGAAGGATTGTGACCGGGAGAGGGCCGGGCATGCACGATGTGCAGTGGGGTCCCCAACTTGTGCGCGACGCCCGCCGCCCAACGGGCCGCGCGCATCGCGTTGTCCGTGCCGTCGACTCCGACGACGACGGGATTTACGCTGTTTTCCATGATGTCTCGCCTTTCTCCGGTCAGCGTCGTCAAATCGCGAGACAGCAGATTTGGCGGGCCTCGGCGATCGAGTCGGCGAGCGGGCGAGTGGTGTCGATGGGATGACCATCGCTCGAAACGCCGGTGAGTTCTGCCATCGCGGTGGCGATCTCCGGCGTCGCATCAGAGGATGTCACAGACCGGTTCTCGATTCTCTCCGAGGCCTCGTCGAGAGGTACGGTGCACGTGAGTTCCACTATCGGCGAATGCGTTTCGCCGGCTAGTCGCCGGGCGCGAGCACGGTGCCCGGGATCGCGCCAAGTCCCGTCCAAAATCACGGACACGCCATGGCCCAGCAACATCCGCGTCCGCCGAAGAACCTCGTCGTACACGACATTCACGTTTTCGCGTGTGTACAGACCCGAGTCCAGAACACCGATCGCTCCGGCGATGACGCCGGTTTGCTCGAGCTCACGGCGCACATCATCGGTTGAAATGACCTCTGCCCCACACTGTTCAGCCAAACCACGTGACAGAGTTGTCTTCCCAGTACCGGGACCTCCCCCGATGACGATGAGTTGAACCGTACCGGCCCGCAGATGATCGAGCGCGATGTCGATATGCCGCCGCGCATCGGCAGAAGCCTCCTCATGACCCTGCGCAAAGCGAACGCAATCGACTTTGGCGCGGACCAGTGCGCGGTATGCGACATAGTCGTGTTTGAGGGCATCTGGGGCGGGGTCGCGAGCTGAGCGACAGTACGCTTCGAGAAAGAACTCGCCGAGGTCACGGCGACCGAGAAATTCGAGGTCCATCGCGAGAAATGCTGCGTCGTCGATGGAATCCACATATCGCAGTTTGTCGTCGAACTCGAGGCAGTCGAGGATGGCCGTTCCCCTGGTGTGCAGAAGATGTCATCGGCCAACAGATCCGCGTGCCCGTCGACGACTCGGCGGCTGCTGATGCGCTCGGCGAACAGTTCGCCCCGGCCTGCGATGAATTGCGCCGACAACCGTTCGACCTCATCGAGCAGCTCGCTGGGAATTACGGTGTCCGCATACCGCTGCAGTTCAACGAGATTCTGCCGCCATCGCGTTGAAACTGCTTCGGCTGTCCCAAAGCTGTCGATCGCGGCGCTTCTCAGCGCCTCGGCGTGGAAACGCGCCAGCTTGTCCGCGATCTCTTCCAAGTGATCGTGGACCGGGCGACCACCTCTGGCCAGCGATGCCAGGCGCGTCGAGTCGGCGTAGCGCCGCATCACGACCACCGGTTCGGCAGGGCCATCACCCGGGCCGGCAAAGTGCGCAACCCCCAGGTAGCTGCCCGGGGCGAGCCTGCTGTTGAGTGTGACCTCACGCGCGCAGGCGGCCTCCCGCTGTTGCGTAGTGGTGAAGTCGAGGAAGTCGGTGGCGATCGGCTTCTTTGCCTTGTACGCCTTGTCACCAAGAAGGACGACCACACCCGTATGCGTCTCGCGCACCTGGGCGTCCAGGTTGCCCGCGATCGTCCAGGGAGCTTCGACGCCGCTCATTTCGGCCGTCATGCCATCCATACCCAGATGGTTCATCCCGCGGCGTCCGGTCGGCCAGGGTCCTAAGGCCCAGGCTTAAGGACCATTTACCCTGGTTGTGGGCGGAACCAGCTCCCAAGCTAGAAACATGCGTGACACCATGGTCGACACCAAAGTGATCAAGGATGCAGTGCAATTGGCGTGCCGCGCACCATCGCTGCACAACAGCCAACCGTGGCATTGGGTCGCCGCAGGCAAAGCGGTCCATCTGTTCCTCGACCAGGAACGCGTCCTGCATTCGACCGACCACACCGGCCGTGACGCCCTGATCGGCTGTGGTGCCGTACTCGACCATTTTCGCGTCGCCATGGCTGCGGCGGGGTGGGCCTCTCACGTCGACCGATATCCGAATCCCAACAACTCTTTGCATTTGGCGTCGGTCGATTTCAGCCCGATGGAGTTCGTCACCGAGGGGCACATCCGTCGTGCCGACGCGATTCTGCTGCGGCGGAGTGATCGCCTCCCCTACGCTGAGCCGCCAGACTGGGCGACGGCCGAATCACAGTTGCGCCGTAACGTCACCTCCGATGCAGTCCGCCTCGACGTGATCGCCGACGAATTACGTGCCGAACTTGCGAGCGCGGCCAAGCTCACCGAGTCGCTGCGCCTCTACGATTCGTCCTACCACTCGGAATTATCATGGTGGACAGGACCATTCGAGGCGACGGACGGGATACCCCACAGTTCGCTGGTGTCTGCCTCCGAAGGCGACCGTGTCGGTGTCGGACGTAACTTCCCAGTCACCCACGACACAGATCGGCGCTTCGAGGTCGGCCGGGACCACGCGAAGATTCTTGTGCTTTCGACTTACGACATCGACCGCACTTCTGTCCTGCAGTGCGGCGAAATGCTCTCCGCGGTGTTGCTGGAGGCCACGATGGCGGGCCTCGCCACGTGCACGCTGACGAATATCACCGAGCTCTATCCGGGCCGGGACATCGTCGCATCGTTGATCGACCAGCCGACCACTCCCCAGGTATTGATCCGTGTCGGATCAGCTCCGGAGATCGACGACAAGCCACCGCCGACGCCGCGGCGGCCGATCGACGAAGTCTTCGATGTTCGGGCGAAGGATCTCTGACCTGGCAGCGGCTTTCGTTTCTGAATTTCCCGCCGTAACGCCAAGCCCAAGGAGCCACCATGCGAGACCCGACGCATTCGCCGGCCTCAGTCGTGGTCGGTCTGGACGGTACGCACTCAGCGCTCGATGCCGCACTGTGGGCCGTTGACGAAGCCGTTAGCCGCGATATCCCCCTACGCCTCGTCTATGCGATCGACCCCAAACACACCTCCGGCTCTGAGCTGGGAGATGCGGCGGAGGACCTTGCCGCCGCAGAGACCACGGTTCGCTGTGCGGTCACAGCCGTCGAATCCACCGCGAAGCCCGTCAAGATCGAGATGGAAATCCTGCGGGTCCGCCCGGCTCGGGCGCTGATCGATGCGTCCGCGGCGGCCGCAATGCTGTGCCTGGGAGACACGGGCCCAGAGCACTGCGCGCAGGGCCGAATCGGTTCCACGGCCGCAGAAGTCACGGCCTCCGCCCGTTGCCCCGTGGCCATTGTCCGCGGCCATAACTCGCGCCCTCGGCGTGGCGACTGGGTGGTTGCCGAGATCGAGGGGTCGCCCGTCGGCAACCGCATCCTGCAGCATGCCTCCGAGGAGGCACGGCTTCGGCAGGCACCGCTGCGGGTGTTGACCAGCTGGCAGACCCGGTTCACCGACGTGTACAACAATCGCCCCGTGGCCGAGGGCAACAGGAGCGCCAAGGCGCAGCTGGACCGTCAACTTGCGAAGTGGAAGAAGCGCTACCCCGACCTCGACGTCGAGCCCGTCGTGGTGCACGGGAACACCCTCAACTACCTGACGGAACATGCCGACTCAGTCCAGTTACTGGTCGTCGGTCGTGAGCGCGCACGCGGGATAAGGGATTTGGTGGGGCCACCCGGCTACGCGTCATTGCACGAAGCAGGCTGTTCGGTCCTGATCTGTCAACCACACGCCGTATTGTGATTTTTGCGTCGTGGCTGCCATTCCGGAGAGGGGATTTCACATGGTGAAAGTCTTTCTCGTCGACGACCACGAAGTCGTCCGGCGCGGGCTGATCGACCTGTTGAGCGCCGATCCGGAGCTGGAGGTGATCGGTGAGGCCGGATCTGCGGCCCAGGCGCTGGCGCGTATTCCCGCCCTCCAGCCCGATGTCGCAGTCCTCGACGTGCGGCTCCCCGATGGCAACGGCATCGAACTGTGCCGCGATCTGTTGTCTCGGCTACCGGATCTGCGCTGTCTGATGCTCACGTCGTTCACGTCCGACGAGGCGATGTTGGATGCGATATTGGCCGGTGCGAGCGGGTACGTCGTCAAGGACATCAAGGGCATGGAGCTCGCTCAGGCGATCAAAGAGGTCGGGGCCGGCCGTTCACTTCTGGACAACCGGGCTGCGGCAGCGCTGATGGCCAAACTTCGGGGAGCTGCAGAGAAGTCCGATCCCTTGGCCGGCCTCAGCGACCAAGAGCGGGTACTGCTCGATTTGCTGGGCGAGGGCCTGACCAACAAGCAGATCGCTGCCCGGATGTTTCTGGCGGAGAAAACGGTCAAGAACTACGTATCACGACTACTGGCCAAGCTGGGTATGGAACGCCGCACCCAGGCGGCGGTGTTCGTGTCGAAACTCGATCAGTCCCAGCGCCGCCCCGAGGAGTAGGCCACCGCCTGAGCAATCTCAGGTCGGGCGTACCACCAGAACCGGCATGCGCGCCGACTCTGCCACGGCCAGACTGACAGAACCCAGCAGCATGCCTGCGAACCCACCTCGGCCGTGGCTGCCGACGACGGTCAGCTGTGCCGCCTCGGACCTCTCGAGCAACTGATGCACGGGACGGTTGAGGGCGACGACGGGCCGCACGTGCACGTCGGGATAACGCTCCTGCCAGCCGGCCAGGCGCTCAGACAGCGTCTCGTCCGCGCGCCGGTGCACAGCCGCCAACTCGGTCTCGGGCACGTCGAACAGCGCGAAGTCGCTCCAAACGTGCAAGGCAATGAGGTCGACGCGACGGAGAGAAGCTTCTTCGAATGCGACCGCGGTAGCCGCCTCGGATACCGGCGAACCGTCGATGCCGACAAGGACAGGCGCCGCGGCGGGGAACGCCGTCATCGGGACCTCATCATGTATGACCGCGACTGGGGCATGAGCGTGCTGAATGAGACCTCTGCTGACCGACCCGAGCAGTCGCCGGTTGATCGGCCCGGTACCGCGGCATCCCACGACGATCATTTCCGCGTCCTTGGACAGATCGATCAGTGTGGGCAGGACACCGCCCGCGATGGTCTCCGTCTCGATATGGATCTGGCGGGTTTCCGCGGTCGCCTCTTCCGCGGTTCTGCGTGCGTCACTGAGCATCTCTTGGCCGTCTCTCTCCATGCGCGCGACGACCTCGCGGGGCATGGGGACCTCGGGCCACATTCGGACAGCGGGTGACTGAATGACGTGGATGATCGACAGCGGAACCCCGCGCATCGAGGCTTCCCGCGCTGCCCAGTCAACGGCGACCTTCGACGGAGGCGAACCGTCGACGCCGACAAGAATGCCGTGATGAGTAGGGGAGGTTGACATTTGCAGACTCCTTCTGCCCAGGGCCGGACGTCTTCGGCCACAATGACTACGACGCTACGTTCATCGATGAGTCCAGTCGGGGGGCGGTGGTCACCTACTCGGTAGGTCAAAGGTCCTCTGTTTGATCATGATTGGTACTTGAGCGCTTCCAGCTCGCGATCCCATTGGATGCCTCGTTGGTGAATGATTCGCAGCCGGGTCAGATACGCAGTACTGGCGGTGATTGCCAGCACGGCGAACCAGACGGTCAACGCAACGCCCACGGCATCGCCGGCTGCACGACTCGGCCGTACAGGCGCGTCGACGGGTCCGCCGGTGATGTCGTCAACCCAGATTTCGGCTTGATCTCCGACCGTCGCCTCGTCAGCCCATTTGACGACGTCGACGTGATCGCTACCCGCCGAAGTCCACGAGGCCCGGACAAAGATGGAGACATCCGCGGAGCCTGGACCCACCTCGACCGTGCTGTTCTCGAGCGCAGTGGCGGTCACCGCGTGTCGGTGCTTGGCCTCTTCCGCATACAACCGGCTACGGGCGTCGTAGACCGATGTTCCGATGGCAGCAGCGACAGGCAATGCCAGAACGGTGACGAGGGCAGCGAGAAGGACTAGCCAAGCCTGAATTCGGTCGTCACGCCGCACCAGCGGATTGCGCCCCGCAATCCGGCTGAACCAATACCTACCCCACGTGATCGTGAACTGTTGCATGACGTCTCTCTTCAGGTTTTCAACGGCGGCCGGGTGCCGGCCGTGCGGACGCCACCAAACCGGCTTGCCCGACACGTCGAAGTCGACGTGACCGAAGTACGTTCACGGCACACTGCTCAGTCGAGCCGTGAATTGTCCAACCTGGCAACCACTTCTGCCAGTTCGCGGCGCGGTGTGGCGGGCAACGGATCACTGTTGACCGGAGCCCAGCCGATGCGCAACAGCATCTGGGGATAGCCTTCCTCACCGAACACGTCCGCCCTGACTGCTTCTCGGGTTTCGGGAATCTCGAGCGGCTCGGTGATCGGGCAAGTGGCGAGGCCCAGCGCAGTCGCCGTGAGGAGTACCACGCTCGTCGCTTCGCCGGCGCGCAACCTCGACAGGTCGTCGTCACTCGAGGTGCCCAGGGCGACAACCGTGGCGTTGTCCTCGGCTGCTTCCAGATCGGGCGGTTGAGCGAGCGCTGGGCCAGCGAACCACCGCGCAGGAATCACCGCTGTCGAATCCGGCACCGGCGTGCTCCGAGCAGGAACCCCGGCCTCCGACGCGTACCTCCCGCTCCACGCTGCCAATTCCGCCGTATAAGCGAAGTCGGCCGAATGGCGCGAAACGGCCTCGGCCACGATGACCTTCAGATGTGAGAGGTCGTCGATCCGGCGCATGGTCACACCCGCACGTGCAGCGCGCGCGCCCACCAACGAAAGATCGCCCTTCGCGACCGGCCAGTGACTGTAATTTCGGCGGTCAGTGCGTCGGCGTGGAATCGCCGCCGCCAGGGCGATGTCGAGATCGGCCGGCGCCTGCCGGCGAAGCTCAATCGAAGCCAGGTGGTCAGCATCGGCGGGGCTGGGGAACCGGTGGACCCTGGCCGCCCATCCCAGTGCAGCGAAGGCGGTCACGCAGTGATTAAGCGCGGCACCACAACTCAGCAACAGGTCCCGGGCGTCGGGGTCGGTGTTCGGCAGTTGCCGATCGCGGTCGGCGTAGAGATGCAGACTTCGATCGCCGATCACCCAACGCCACGGCTGCGAGTTGTGCACCGACGGCGCCCGAAGCGCCAGCAGCAACGCCGACCTGATGGTCTCGGCATCTGGAAAATGTGCGCTCATCTCGTCACCACCTCGATAGGAGAAGTTCTTGTGTTCTTTCCAGAGTGCCGCTGTATGGGTCAACATCGAGAGGGTCTAAAGACCCAGACACATATGACTTGCGGAGTCGAAATCGTAGTCTTAGGACCGGCGTGCCACGATGACCGGGATGCGTGCCGCCTGCGCCACGGCCGAGCTCACCGAACCCAAGAGAAGACCGGCGAACCCTCCGTGTCCATGGCTGCCTACCACCAGTAGTTGCGCACGTTCGGATTCCGCGAGCAGACGGTGCACCGGGTTGTCCTGACCGATGACGCGGCGGACGGTGACATCCGGATAGCGCTCGCCCCAGCCTGCAAGCCGTTGCGCGAGTTCCTCATCGGCTTGCTCGGCCACACCCTCGGGGGGCACATCGAGGGGGAAATCCGCGTTGTTCATCCACGTGTGCACCGCCACCAGTTCTACGCCACGCCGCGACGCCTCGTCGAAGGCGATGGCCGTCGCTTGCTCGGAGGCCGGCGACCCGTCGATACCGACGAGCACGGGCGCCGCGACGGAGTAGTCCGTGACCGGCTCTTCGTCGTGGATCACCGCCACCGGACAATGCGCGTGGTGTAGCAGGCCGGAGCTGACTGAGCCCAGCAGAAGCCTCTCCACGCCGCCGAGACCGCGGCGCCCGACTACCACCATTTCCGCGTCTTTCGACATGTCCACGAGCGTCGGCACCGCAGATCCGGAAACCACGCGACGCGCCGTGGCGAGGTCCGGTGCGCCGGAGGTCGCCTCGGCGACCACCCGCATCGCGTCATCGACTATCTGGTCGGCGCGTCGGTCGCACTCCGACCAATAGTCCGCCGATATGGGCATGTCCACCCACGGCCCGATAGACGTCGCCGGAAGAATGTGAACGATCGTCAACGGCACGTTGCGTAGAACCGCGTCCCGTGCAGCCCACTCCGTCGCCACGTCTGAGGCAGGCGAGCCGTCAACCCCGACGATGATTCCGTGATATTTCGCCTCTGAAGAACCTGTGGCAGAGTTCATTTCGCGTTCCTTTCGTTTGCCCGAAGGCTTCTTCCGGTGTTCGCCTCGATCAGAATCGGGTCAGGCGAATGCCGATCCGAAGTCTCGCTTGGCCCAGAGCTCAAAAGGCGTCGACTTCGATTGAGCGTCAACGGGATCAAATGGGCGGTGACAGTCGCTCCGGCGGCCAACTCGGCGTACACCGCTGCCACGACCGCTTCGACTTCACTTCGCGTGCGGTCCGGGAGTCGAGTGCACAGTGTCGACACGACGCTGTCCAGTTCGTCGCGCACCAACGGTGCCGCGAAGGTGGTCATCCTTGGAGTCTGCGTCGAAGAAGTGCCAATCATCTACGGACCAAAGTCCCGAAACCGGCGGCTAGGGTCACTTCGATGCTTGCCCGAACGAATGCTCGACGAGGTTGCGCAATGCTGTGCACCACCGGTCAGCGCGTCAGGCAGCGTTGGGAAAATCGATACTGATGTGGAGATTCGATTCCCGCTGATCGTTTCCGACGGGTTTCCACCCCACGTATGTCAGATACAGACCGATCACCGCGAACGCAAGGTACGCCACCTGCCATACGACGGCCGCTCCGATGACGCGATCGGCCACCGAGGCGAAAGTGTCGGGGAAGGCGAGAAGAAAAACCCCGCGCGCCACGAGCAGCCATCCGAGGATGGACACGATGATCGCGGCGGGGCCGCGCCAGAGTTGATGAAACGCGACGATCGCGACGCCACCCATGAGGACGAAGGCCCCTATGACCCAGGGCCACACATCGCTGGCGGTGAACTCGGACAGAAGCTGCCGCATGTCGGGGGCGCGCACTGCGGCGATGATGGCGATGATCGTCAAGTACGGACCCAGCACGCGGGCGAACATCCGGGTGCGGTGTTGCACTTGCACACTCATGATCTCCTCGATTCGAAGATGATTCACGAGATCTGTCGATCTCGACGCCAATACCACCCCTCACCTAATCCGCATCCCAGGGCCGAAGGTCCCATGTGGTGGCGGTTTATGTCACTGACCCGCACCGCGGACCGTCGACGCCGGGTGCGGCACATACAGCGGCCATCACCCTGGGCGGTCGAGACCACGGCGACGTTTCCCCGGTGCCGGCGTCACTGCAGGTCATGGCGCCACCTTCGACCGAGTCGACTTGCATCGGCCACGGCCCGTGCGACCGTACATGTGAAATTCCTATGAGGACGGTGACGGCCCGCCTGCAAGACCGCGAGAATGGTCGGGTGACGTCTGCGCCAGTCGGAAACCGGGAGCCACGTCGCGCTGTCCTCGGCCAACTGCCCCGGATGTACCGCGCCGACGGGTCAGCTATTCGCGTGCTCCTGGTCGACGATGAACGTGCGCTGACCAACCTTGTGCGGATGGCCCTGCAATACGAGGGCTGGGAGATCGACGTCGCACACGATGCCGCCAAGCGGTCGACAAATATCGCGCCAACACGCCCGACGTGATCGTCCTCGACATCATGCTGCCGGACATGGACGGCCTGGGTGTGCTGGCGCAGATACGTGACTCCGCCACCTACACACCGATCCTTTTCCTGACCGCACGCGATTCGGTCGCCGACCGCGTCTCAGGTTTGACCGCCGGTGGCGACGACTACATGACGAAGCCGTTCTCACTCGAGGAACTCGTCGCGCGGCTGCGCGGACTGGTGCGCCGATCCGCCTATCTCACCCCCACCGATGACGAGACGCTGACGGTGGGCGACCTCAGACTCGACGTAGCCAGCCGCGAAGTTACCCGCGGCGGTATGCCGATCTCATTGACCTCCACCGAGTTCGAGCTGTTGCGGTTCCTCATGCGCAATCCGCGACGGGCGGTGACTCGTCAAGAGATTCTGCGAAGAGTGTGGAACTACGACTTCGGCGGACGATCGAGCATCGTCGATCTGTACGTGTCGTATCTGAGGAAGAAGATCGACGCTGCCCACGAACCCATGCTGCACACCGTACGCGGCGTGGGATACATGCTGCGGCAACCGGAATGAAGCAAGCGTGGCGGCAGTGGAGCCTGCTGCGACAACTGGTCATCGGTGTTTCCGCCGTGGTCATGGTCGTCCTGGTGACCGTGGGAACCATGTCGGTGGTGACGCTGCGATCCTCGGTACTGGGCATCATCGACAGCCAACTATCGGGGGCCGCAGACGGTTTCAGCCAATCGGTGACGAAATACCGGGTCACGCCGCTGCAAACAGGTGACGTTCCACCGCCAGGGGCGATGAAGCCACTCACGCAACTCATCGGGCAGGCGGAGGGCAACGTCGTCGCTTTGATTCAGGATGGCAAGGTCGTCGATTCGGCCTACTTCGTCGACGGCGAGGGACGACCCGCACCGGAGATAGCAATCGGGGCGATCGCCGAGACATCTGCGGCCGGAGTGGGACCGCGCACCGTCGAATTACCCGGGCTGGGTTGGTACCGGATGGTCAGCCGCCCCGGTGACGGCGACGAGATACTGGTGACCGGAGTATCGCGCACGCCGGCATGGAACGCGATGGTGCGTGAAACCGTGACCGTGTCCGCGATGACCGCACTCGCGTTGCTGGTCACGGCGCTGAGCACGGTCGCCATCGTGCGGTACGCGCTGCGCCCACTGCGGCGTGTGTCGTCGACGGCAGCTGAGGTGGCGACCCTTCCGCTCGACCGCGACAACTACGCCATCACACCGCGCGTTCCAGCCCGTGACACAGATCCCCGCACCGAGGTCGGGCTCGTCGGCGACACGCTCAACCGTCTGCTCGATCATGTCGAACGCGCCCTCGCCGATGTCGCCGCGTCGGATCGGCGCATGCGTCAGTTCATCACCGACGCCAGTCACGAACTACGCACACCGCTGGCTGCGATCCACGGCTATGCCGAGTTGACCCGGCAGGACAGTTCGGTACTTCCCGAGACCACTGAGTATTCGCTGGCACGAATCGAGGCCGAGGCGCATCGAATGAGTTCTCTGGTTGCCGACTTGCTGCTATTGGCGCGTCTGGACGAGGGTCACGATCTTGACAACGCCGACGTGGATCTCACCGAGTTGGTGACCGACGCAGTCAACGATGCGAGGGTTTCGGCACCGACCCATCAGTGGCGGATCAAGGTCCCCGACGGTGCGGTGTGGGTTCGTGGCGACCGAGCCCGACTGCATCAGATGCTGGCAGTGTTGTTGTCCAACGCGCGGGTGCACACACCCGAAAGAACGACGGTGACAACCATCGTCGCGACCGGTCGAGCTGATGACGGCAAGGCCTACGCCGAAGTGGCAGTATCAGACGACGGGCCGGGGATTGATTCCGAACTTCTCCCCCATCTGTTCGAGCGGTTCGTGCGCGCCGACAAGTCGAGATCCCGGGAAGGCGGCAGTTTCGGATTGGGCCTGTCGATCGCCGCCTCGATCGTGGAGGCACACGGCGGGACGATACAGGCCCAATCCGATTCAGGGAGAACCACTTTCAGCGTCCGGATACCGGCCGTCGCGGCGGTGGCTCAGCACGTCACATCGACATAGACCGTATCCGAGACGATCAGCGGCTCGATGTCGCTGCCTCGGACGTCAGTCGTCTGGTGGGTAACCCCGGGACGGACCGATGTGACAGAGCACCCCGACAGCGGCGCGGCGCCGGTCCGATTGATGATCACGGTGTAACCACTTGCCTCGAGCGACCGTACGGTCTCGTCGACATCGGACGGACCGGTCGGTGCCGCCGAGGCAGCGCCGACGACGGAGAGCGCCGAAATCGCCAGAGCACTAGCGGTAATGCCGATCAAGATGACGTGCTTCATGGGAGAACCTCCAAAGTTGTTGTTCCGCTTGTGCATCCAATGTATGTCCGCGACGGACCGCCACCAGATGCTCGTACCGAACACACAAGATTTGAATCGTCTATGAGTGAAGTGACGTCGGTGTGCGCTTCAGGCACGATGAAGTGATGACCTCGACGTCAACCCGCAATACCAAGGTGAAATCACTGCAAGCGTCCGCGATCGCGCTCGGTGCCTTCCGTATGTTGGTGGGACTCTTGTTCATGACACACGGGACGGCCAAGCTGTTCGGATGGCCCGCCGGTGCCCCAGCCGCACTGGGCGCCTGGCCGATGTGGTGGGCAGGCGCGCTCGAGGTCGTGCTCGGCGGACTCATCGCGCTGGGCCTTTTCACCCGGGCCGCGGCTTTCGTCGCATCTGGCATGATGGCGGTCGCCTATTTCTGGATGCACTTCCCAGATAGCTTCTGGCCCAGCATCAACGGCGGTGAGACCGCGGTCCTGTACTGCTTCGTCTTCCTTCTTCTGATGTTCATCGGACCAGGAGCACTCGCGGTCTCACACCGCTAGCGGGAGACGTACTTGTTCATGGCTGGCGTGAGCACAATGCCACTGCCAATGAGGGCCAATCGGCCCTACATGCCAGCGTTGTCGGCGCACATTCTGACGGTAATCAATCGTTGAGGAGCGCACGATCATGACAGACAGCATGGAATCGCAAGACGTTGTTGAACCACTGACGGAGTACTGCCGTACCTGTGGCCACGCGAAAGAGAGTCACAATCTGGATTTTCGGGGCGGCCCGGAAGACGCTCACAGACTCTACGGTCAAGGCGAATACGTGTGCCAGCACATGACCGGCCTCAATTCAGCCGTTCACTGCATCTGCGTGGGGTGGAACAGCTGGGTCTAAGGCCCCATCGCGACTCGGCCCCGTGGCCACGTCGTTGTTCAGAACGCCCCCAGTCCGCGAGAGAATCGCGGTAACGCCCTTCAGCCCACACGCGCTGGCTCTGAGCTGGCTCGTCGGATACACCGCATAACCCGTTGGACCTGTCCGATCCACTCACCCCGCGCGCAGTTACCCACGCCTGTGGCCCGCAGTACAACCGGGCGACCGACGTCGCAGTGCCGGCAGGTACATCTTCAGGTTGTCGATGAGGCGGTCGGTGCGCATCGGCATGCCCCTCCGGATGTCGCACCACGCATGAAACGTCTCCAGAATCCAGCCGGCCAGGCCCAGCGGTGAATCGTCGTGCCCGATCGCCGCCAGTGCGCCTTCCGTCACCCCGGTCCCCGCCCCGGGCGAGGACACGGTCCTAGGAGTTGGGCGATCGCGTCGGCGACAGCGGCGGCGGTCTTCGGCGACATCGACGCCGGCCACCTTGCCCGGCGGATAGGAAACTCTTCCCGTTTGACGAGTGAAATCTGACTTCTCTGCGATTACGGACGCACCCGGGTGACCTCGACCATTGAACCCACGCCACTCACAGCGACCCACCAAGGAGAAGCCCGATGAATGCAAACCGCCATCCGATTCTCGGCTGGCTCAGCACGCAGCTCGCCTCGTATCTGGAGGTCCCGGCAGCCACCATCAACCCGATGGTTCCCCTCGCCGAAATGGGCATCGACTCGGTGCACGCGATCAGCCTCGTCGGTGACGTCGAAGCGCGCTTCGACATCGACGTCGACCCCACCATGATCTTCGACTACCCCACGCTGTCCCGCATCGCCGAATTCATCAGCAGCGCGCTCGCCGAACAGCAACACGTGGCGTAGACCGGCCCATCGCCTCGCCTCCGCCGTCGGTCGTTGCCAGCCGTACAAAATTTGCCGAGCCGTCATTCTCTCAGCGGGCGGCTCCCCCGATTCCGCCAAGAAATTAGTGGTTGTCAAAAGACGCCCCAAGGACCACTATCGTCTTACACCGGTTTGCTGAGATCGGCGGCTGTGGGTCAGCTGCCGTCCAGTTCCGACAAGGAGATCAGCCATGATCATCCCGCGGCCTCGTCACGGTCCAGCGTAGTTCCGGACGGCATTCACGATGGGGGGCTTTGAATCCGGACACAGCGACCTCGTTTCGCATCTGAGGTCGCAATTCGACCTGCACGCCGAGACCCGCTGCTTGACGTTCCTCAACGAGTCCGGGCGACATCTCGTCCCCGAAGCGACGAGTTTCGCCGACCTCGACCAGGCTGCGCGCGAGATCGCCGCGTGGCTGAGTACACGTCCGGAGGCCGAGCGACCGGTGCTGTTGTTGTTCGAACCGGGAATCGACTTCTGGCGGGCCTTCCTCGGCTGCGTGTATGCCGGAGTCGTCGCCGTGCCTACGCCGGTACCCGTCGACGAGCGGAGCATGAAACGGGTCGCCCGGATACTCAGCGACGCGGACAGCAGCTTGGCATTGACCACGGAGAAGCTGCGCGCCATGCTGACCGCGGGTATCGAGGGTTTCGATCTCGAGCGGCCGCTTGAGTGCGTGGCCGTCGACGATGAGCCGCTCGCCGACGCGGACTCGTGGACCATGCCGCATCTCGCTCCCGACGCCGTCGCCTTCCTTCAGTACACGTCCGGATCGACGGGCGACCCAAAAGGTGTCGCCGTCACCCACGGCAATGTGATGAGCAACGAGGCCGCGATGTCGAAGGCGCTGGGAGCCGGTGACACATCGGTGCTTGTCGGCTGGATCCCGCACTGGCACGATATGGGCCTCATCGGCCAACTGATGGCGTTCTTCAACGGCGCCAACCTCGTCGCGATGTCACCCCTGGCGTTTCTCAAGCAACCGATCAGGTTGCCAAAAGCGATCAGCGATTACCACGGAACCATCACCGCTGCACCAAATTTCGCCTATGACTTGATTGCACGCCGCGTGACGCCGGAGCAACTCATCGGCCTCGACCTGTCGACTTGGGAGATCGCTCTCAACGGCGCCGAACCTGTACGTCGCCGCACCGTCGAGCGATTCACCGATGCGCTAGCGCCGGTCGGTTTCAAACCGTCGACGATGCGCCCCGGATACGGAATGGCCGAGGTGACGCTGATGGCCACCGTGTGCCGCGGCGTCCCGCGCCACCTCGACGCCGACGCCGACGCCCTCGAACAGCACCGCTACGCACCCGCCGCAGGCCGCACCGTCTGCCTGGTGAGCTCCGGCGAACCGGCACCCGGCGTCGAGGTGCGAATCGTCGAACCCGACACCGCCAACGAGCTGGCCGAAGACGAAGTCGGCGAGATCTGGCTGCGCAGCGCGAGCGTCGCCAGCGGCTACCACAACCGTTCCGAGGAGACGCTCGAACGCTTCCACGCTCAGACCTCCAACGGTGACGGCCCCTTCCTGCGCACGGGCGACCTCGGGCTGCTCCACGACGGCGAGCTCTACGTCACCGGGCGCATCAAGGACCTGTTGATCGCCAACGGCCGCAACCTGTACCCGCAGGACATCGAAGAGTTCGTCCAGGACGTGCATCCGGCAGTGGCCGGGTCCCGCGGATGCGCAGTATCGGTCGAAGCCGACGACACCGAACGCCTGGTTCTCATCCAGGCCATCAAGACCGAACTGCTTGGTGACACCACCTGCGACGAACTCGCCGCCACTGTCAAGATCGCCGTCGCGCGCGGCTTCGAAATTCCCGCCCCCACTGTGGTGTTCGTCAACCGCTCCGGAATTCACCTCACCACCAGCGGAAAAGTGCAGCGTGCATCGATGCGATGTGCGTTCCTGAAGGGCGAACTCACCGACGTCGTCCACGAGGAGTCACTGAGATGAGCGACATCGCAATCGTGGGCCTGGATTGTCGCTTCTCGAAGGCAGACGACCCCGCCGCCCTGTGGAGACTGCTGCTTGACGGCGCCGACGCCATCGACGAGATCCCCGCCGAGCGCTGGGACGCGGCCGAATTGCGCCGCGACGGCTCCATCAATCACCTTGCCGGCGGCATGATCAGCGACGCCGATGCATTCGACAACGACTTCTTCGGCATCACCCCCCGCGAGGCCGAGGAAATGGATCCGCAACAACGACTGCTCCTGCAGACGGCGTGGCGCGCACTGGAGGATGCCACCCTGGACCCGCGTGGGCAGGCTGGTTCGGCCACCGGAGTGTTCGTGGGTGTGATGGCCAATGAATGGGCCCACCTGCACATGAGCGACTACCGCGAGATCACGGCGCAGTCCGGTTCGGGCAACGGCTACTTCATGACCGCGAATCGGCTCTCCTACCAACTCGACCTCAAAGGACCGAGCCTCGCCGTCGACACCGCGTGCTCGTCATCGCTTGTCGCCGTGCATCTGGCGGCGCAGTCGCTGCGCAATGCGGAGTGCGACCAGGCAATCGCCGCGGGCGTCAACCTCACTCTGACACCTGCCCTGAACGTCTTCTATACGAAGGCAGGTTTGGCGGCACCCGATGGCCGCTGTAAACCGTTCAGCGGCAAGGCCGATGGAATCGGTCGCGGCGAGGGCGTCGCCGTCGTGGTGCTGCGCAGACTCGAAGATACGATTGCCGCGGGGTTGCCGATCTACGCTGTGGTCAAGGGCAGCGCCGTCAACAGCGACGGCCGCAGCAACGGCATCACCGCGCCCAACCGCTGGGCGCAGCAACAGGTCACCGCCGCGGCGTACCGGTCCGCGGGGATTGCGCCCGACCAGCTCAGCTTCCTCGAGGCGCACGGCACCGGAACACTGCTCGGCGACATGATCGAGGCCAAAGCCCTTGCACAAGCGCATCGTTCGCATCGCGACGCGCCGTGCGCGATCGGGTCGATCAAGGGCAACCTCGGCCACACCGAGGGTGCCGCCGGGATCGCCGGTCTGATCAAGGTCGTGCTCAGCCTGCACCATCGAGTCGTACCGCCGTCCCGCTTCGCCGAAACGGAGAACGAACAGCTACGGCTCGCCGACGGCGGACTGCGGATGCTGTCCGAGCCGATGGACCTGCCGACGGACACCGTTCACGCCGGCGTCTCCAGCTTCGGCATCGGAGGCACGAACTGCCACATGGCGCTCGCCAGCGCCCCGGCACCCGAGTCCGCGCCGACGCCCATCCGCCTGCCCGACTGGGGTGTCCTCACCGTGTCGGCGGACTCACCGGACAGTCTGCGCCGCAACGCTTTACAGTTGGCCCACGACATCGAGAGCAGCGAAGCGCCACTCATGCAGCTGTGTTGGTCGACGAACCGGATCAAGGCCTCCGGCAAGGCGCGCATGGCCGTTGTCGTCACAGGCCGTAAAGAGGCCGTCGCAGCACTTCGCGGCGACTTCGAGACGGGCATCGTGGCGGGGATGTCGGCGGGCTGGTTGTTCAGCGGCCAAGGCACGCAGCGCCCGGGCATGGCGACGGAGCTGTACGAGAGCAGTGCGGTGTTCCGCGACGCGCTCGATGAGGTCGACGCGGCGATGGCGCCGCACCTGGGAGCGCGGATCCGCGAGGTCATGGACGACGCCGGCATCGATCGCACCGAGTTCGCCCAGCCCGCGATCTTCGCGGTGCAGTACGCGCAAGCCCAAGCGCTACGTCGGCTCGGTGCTGAGCCGGCCTGGCTGCTCGGCCACAGCATCGGCGAGTATGCGGCGGCCGCTATTGCCGAAGTTTTCAACCTCGATGACGCATGTCGGCTGGTGGTTGCGCGCGGCCGCCTCATGCAGCGGTTGCCTGCGGGTGGCGGCATGCTCGCGGTCCGCGCGACCGCCGACGAGGTGGCCGGCTTCCCCCTCGATCTCGCCGCGGTGAACGGTCCTCGTGAAGTCGTCCTGTCGGGTACAACGGACGCGATCGAAGACGCCGCGCGCACGCTCGAACAAGCAGGGATCACCGTGCGCCGGCTCAACGTTTCGCACGCCTTTCACTCGACGCTCATGGAGCCGATGTCGCGCGAGTTCGCATCGGTGGCCGCGCAGTGTGCGTACGAGCTGCCCGCATTCCCGATCTTCTCGACATTGCGTGGCCGACTGCTCGGCGACGACGAGACGATGGACGCGGACTACTGGACCGCCCACGTTCGGGCCACCGTCCAATTCGCCGACGCAGCAGCCGAAGCCATGCAGGCCGAACCCACACACCTCGTCGAGTTCGGCGCCAAACGCACGCTCGGCCCGATGATCGCGCGGTCGCACCAGGGCACGCCGCCGGCGTTGGACGTCGCAACGGACCTGACCGCCGTCGTCGCCGCGCTTTACCGTGACGGCCTGAATCCCGACTGGAACCGGCTCTACCCCAACGAAGCTCGGGTTGCCCACCGCCTCCGTGGCTACGTGTTCAGCACCGACAACCGGTTCTGGATCAAGGAGGGTGCCACCACCGCCCCTTCCGCGACAACCCCCCGGGCCGCAGTCGCCCCGGTCAGCTCGACGAAGGATTCGACGATGGACAATCTCATCGCGCTGTTCCGCGAACAGGCCGCCGTGCTCGCCGCGTACGGACAGGGCACGTTGCCAACCGTCGCACCGAACGTGGCCGAACCGCAAATGCAACCGTCGGCCGATACGACGGCGATCGTGCGTGCCGAGATCGCTCGAGTCAGCGGATTTCCTGAACAAAACCTGCGTGTCACGCAGACCATCGTCGGGGACCTCGGATTCGACTCGATCATGGTGGCCGACGTATTCACCGGGCTGACCCGCAAGATCCCCGGAATGGCGATCGACCCCGCCGGGTTCAGCCCGGACACCACCATCGCCGACGTGATCGGCATGGCGGGCGGTCGGCCACAGGAGGCCGCACCATCGCAGCCTCGACAGACGTCAGCGGTCACCCCCCAGTTCGACATCGGTGAGTTCGAAGAGGTCAAGGCCCTGACCGAGCGGTTCGCCTTCGCCAAGGCGATAGGTGTCGAAAACCCCTATTTCATCGTCAACGACGGCGTCACCAGAGACACCTCGATCATCCACGGGTCCGAGGTGATCAACTTCTCCAGCTACAACTACCTGGGCATGTCGGGTCACCCGGCGGTGTCTGCGGCGGTCTCGGATGCGGTGCGCAGATGGGGCAGCTCATGCTCCGCGTCGCGCCCGATCTCCGGTGAGAAACCCGTCCACCGCGAACTGGAACTCGAACTGGCACGACTGCTCGGCACCGAGGACGCGATCGCACTGGTCAGCGGACACGCTACGAACGTCACCGTGATCGGCCACCTGCTCGGCGAAGGCGATCTGGTCATCCACGACAGCCTCGCGCATGACAGCATCATGCAGGGCTGCATCCTGTCAGGCGCAACGCGACGGCCATTCCCCCACAACGACCATGAAGCACTCGACGAGCTGCTCACCAACATCCGCCACCAATACCGCCGGGTGCTGATCGTCGTCGAGGGGATCTACAGCCAGGACGGTGACATTCCCGACCTGCCAGCGTTCATCGACGTCAAGCGCAAGCACCAGGCATTGCTCATGATCGACGAGGCACACAGCATCGGCGTGCTCGGTGAAACCGGCGGCGGCATAGGCGAACACTTCGGCGTGGACCGCGCTGATGTGGAGCTGTGGTCCGGCACGATGTCGAAGGCGCTCGCCGGATGCGGCGGCTACGTCGGCGGCAGTCGGACGCTCGTCGAGTTCCTGAAATACACCACGCCGGGCTTCGTCTACAGCGTCGGGATGCCACCACCCACCGCGGCTGCATCACTCGCGGCGATCCGCACCATCCGCAGCGAGCCCGAGCACCTACGGCGGCTGCACGAGTTGTCCGCGCTGTTCCTGTCACTGGCACGCGAGGCGGGGCTCGACACCGGCGACAGCGAGGGCACCCCAGTCATCCCATGCATCGTCGGCAGCTCGGCCACGGCGCTGAAACTGTCCAATGCCCTTCTCGGGCGCGGTATCAACGCCAACCCGATCATCTATCCGGCGGTTCCGGAAGACAAGGCGCGACTACGGTTCTTCGTGACCAGCTGCCATTCGGACGAGCAGATTCGCTACACAGTAAAGGCACTTGCCGAGGAGCTCGCGCTCCTCACGCAAGCCTCCTGAAGGCGCAGAACCGGTGCAGCTGTTCTGCTTCCATCACGCGGGCGGTGGCGCGAGGATGTTCGACACGTGGCACAAGGCGCTCGGCCCTCGAGTGAAGGTAGTTCCTGTCGAGATTCTCGACCGCGAGCGATTCTCCACGCTGCGCCAGCTCGTCGACGAGGTCGACGTCCGATTACGACCGGCACTCGAGGGTCCACATGCGTTCTTCGGCCACAGCTTCGGCGCGTTGGTGGCATACAGGTTGACGTGTTTGCGCGCGGCCTCGGGCTCTGTTCTCCCCCGCGCGCTGCTGGTGTCTTCCTTTGCACCACCACATCTTCCAGCACCGATACCCGCGGTGGACCACCTCGACCATCACCAGTTGACGGCGCTGCTCTCCGATCTGGGCGGCATCCCGCCGGAGCTCGCCGAGTGGCCCGTTCTGCGGGACAACGCCGTCGCGGCGGCGCGCATCGACCTGCGCCTGTGCAGGACGGATGACGACGGGGCGCGGGTGGCGGTGGCTTGCCCGATCCACGTCTTCGGCGGCGAGGACGATCCCCTTGTTAACGAATCCGATCTCTACGAATGGCGCTCGCGGACATCGGGCGAGTTCTCCGTGCACGTCCTGCACGGCGGCCACTTCTATCTCAGCGACGGGCCACAACTGTTCTCGATTCTGCTGCCCCTGCTGTCGAGACTTCCGGCGGTGAGCGAACAATGTTGAGCCGGTTGGCCGTTTTCACGGTGCGGCGGCCTAAGGTGATCCTCACCGCCGTCTTCCTGCTGCTTGTGGTCAGCATCGCGTTCGGCGGAACGGTGACCCAGAAACTCGGCGTCGGCGGCTTCACTGACCCGGCCTCGGAGTCGGCACAGGTCGCCGACTACCTCGACCAGAACTTCCCCACGACACCCAACCTGGTTCTCGAGGTCGTCGCCCGCGGCGGTGCCGTCGACAGTCCCGACGTCGAGGCCGCCGCAGATCGCGTGCGGCAGCTCGTCGAAGCCGAACCCGCCGCGAAGGTGGTCGGATCGTTCAGCCAGGCGGATGCAGCCGATCTACGCGCCAAGGATGGGCGCTCGGGTCTCATCCTCGTGCACGTCAGCGGGACCCTTGACGAGGCCACGAAGACGTCGATCCGAATCATCGACACGTTGCCCACCGACGACCCGGCGGTCGACGTGCGCGCCGGCGGCCCGCTGGGGGTGTCGGTGGAGATCGAGGACCGGGTCGCTCATGACCTCGTGATCAGCGAGAGCATTTCGCTGCCCATACTGCTCGCCGTGCTCGTCATCGTCTTCGGTGGCCTCGTTGCGGCGTTCGTGCCGCTGGCCATCGGTATCACATCGATCGTCATGACACTGCTGGTGTTGGCACTCATGGTCACCATCACCGACGTGTCGGTGCACGCACTCACGGTCGCAACGGCTTTCGGCCTCGGATTGTCCATCGACTTCGGATTGCTTATGGTGTCGCGCTTCCGTGAGGAGCGCGCCCGGGGCAGGGACCACGAGTCGGCCATCGTCGCGACCGTCACAACCGCTGGACGGACGATCATCTTCAGCGCAGCGACAGTCACCCTGGCGATGTCCGGACTTCTGGTCTTCCCCCTGTACTTCCTCCGGTCGACCGCACTCACCGCGAGCGCCGTCGTGATGCTGTCAGCACTCAGCGCGATCGTGGTGCTCCCCGCCCTGCTCGCGATGACCGGAAAGCGGATCGACTCGCTGGCAGTCCTCCGCCGCAAAAATCCTCTTTCGGCGGATTCGGCGTTCTGGCGACGCTCCGCCGCAATCGTCACGAGAAGGCCACTGCTGTGCGCCCTGCCGGTGATCGCGGCGTTACTGGTGCTCGGTATCCCGTTCCTCGGGGTGCAGCTCGCCATGCCCGACGAACGGGCGCTACCGTCCGATTCCAATGGCCGACTCGTGGCCGAATCGCTGCGAAACAACTATGCGAAGGATTCATCACAGGCGGTAACGCTGCTGGCCCGCAACGATATCCGCGCACTCAACGACCTTGCCGCCCCGGTATCGATGATGGAGGGAGTGGTTCAGGTGGTCGCCCCCAGCGGTATCCATCAGCAGGGGAAGGTCGTCGCCGACCCGCCACCAGGATTGGAAAATAACCGCGCTGCTTACGGATTGGCGTATCTGTCGGTGGCCGCTCAGAGCGACGCTGCACAAAAGGTCGTGCATTCCATCCGCGCGCGGATCGTCGATCATCGAGTCGAGGTAGGCGGTCCGACCGCCACACTCATCGACACCAGCACCGCCGTCGGCGACCGGCTTCCCGTCGCGATTCTGTTGATCGCACTGGCCACGTTCGTGTTGTTGTTCCTGTTCACCGGCAGCATCGTGGTGCCGGCGAAGGCGCTCGTTCTGAACCTGCTGATGCTGAGCGCGGTGCTCGGCGCCATGGTCTGGATCTTCCAGGACGGGAACCTGGCCCCGCTGCTCGGCGTGACTCCGGCACCGCTGAACCTGTCCATGGTCGTCTTGCTGTGCTGCATCGCTTTCAGCCTGTCCGTCGATTATGAGATCTTTCTGCTCAGCCGGATCAAGGAGGCTCGCGACTCGGGGCTGTCGAACAACGACGCCATCATCGTTGGGCTTGGCCGGGTGGGGCGAATCATCAGCAGCGCTGCGCTGCTGCTCACCATCACGTTGTTGTCCTTCGCCAACGGACTGTCCTTCATGAAGATGTTCGGCATCGGTACTGCACTAGCCATCGTCATCGATGCGACGGTGATCCGTGGTGTCGTGGTGCCCGCGTTTCTGCGCGTCGCAGGCGAACTCAACTGGTGGGCACCGCCGCCGCTGAAGAGGCTGCACACGCGCATCGGTTTGAGTGAAGGGCCGGGCGAAGCCGACTTGCCATCACCAACATCTCAGCAGGACGAAGAAACTGTCCGGCTCCCACCTCGACGCGCAACCGAGCGCGACACGGTCGAGATCGCAAGGCCACGCCAGCAAGACGAAGAGACCGTCCGGCTCCCACCTCGACGCGCAACCGAGCCCGACACGGTCGAAATCGCAAGGCCACGCCAGCACGACGAAGAGACCATCCGGCTCCCACCTCGACGCGCAACCGAACCCGACACGGTCGACATCGCAAGGCCCCGCCAGCACGATGAAGAGACCGTGCGCCTATTCCCCAGTCGCACAGAGAAACCCGACCCATGATGCTCGTCCGCGGGATTACCCATCCCGCTGGTCGAAGACTTCGCGGATCTGCAGCAGGTGAAGTGGGCGCTTCACACGCGCACCGCGCTCAGAACACGCCGAGTTCACGAAGTTTGTTGCCGTACGCGTTGACGTCCGCCGCGAATAGTTCTGGTTGTTCGAAGGCGGCGAAGTGTCCGCCGCGGTCCTGCACGCTGTGGTGCACCACGTTGTAGCGTGCTTCAGCCCACACGCGCGGCGTCTGAAGGAGTTCGTAGGGATAAACCGCGTATCCCGTTGGGACGTCAACTCGCCCCTCCCACTCGCTCAGCGCCGAGTTACCTGCCCGTGTGGCTTCGCAGTACAGTCGTGCCGCCGATGTCGCGGTGCCGGTGAGCCAGTACATCATCAGGTTGTCGATGAGGCGGTCGGTCCGAATCGGCATACCCCCGCGGATGTCGCACCACGCATGGAACTTCTCCAGAATCCAACCGGCCAGGCCCAGCGGTGAATCGTCGAGTCCAAAACCCAGCGAGTGTGGCCGCGTCGACTGGATGTCCATGTAGGCCGTGCCGTCGGCGATTCGCTGGGTGGACGAGACGATGGCTGCCAGTTCGCTTTCCGTCACCCCCGTCATCGCCTCGGCGCCGTCACCGTCGAAGGGTGCGAACAACATGTTGGTGTGGATGGCGGCCACCTGTGGTGCGTGGTGTTGCCCGAGATGCCGGACGACAAGAGCGCCCCAGTCCCCACCCTGCGCGAGGTATCGGTCGTAGCCTAGTTGAGCCATCACGTCGGCGACCGCGGCGGCCACCTTCGCGACATCGACGCCGCGCTCGGTCGTCGGCCCCGAGAATCCGTAGCCGGGCATGGAGGCGACTACCACGTGGAAGCGTTCACGCAGCATTGGCAGCACGTCCAGGAATTCGACGATGGATCCCGGCCATCCGTGGACCAGCACCAGCGGGATCGCATCGACGGCGTCGGAGCGTACGTGCAGCAGATGTACCCGCTGCCCGGCGGCCGTGGCAATAAGCGATCCCCACTCGTTGAGTTCGGCTTCGGTTGCCCGCCAGTCGTATTCGCCACGCCACCGATCTACAACTGAGCGAAGGAACTCCTGCTCGGTCCCATAGTCCCAGCCACTGTCTGGCAATTCGGCCGGGAATCGCGCCGAGTCCAGGCGACGACGAAGGTCCTCGAGGTCAGCCTGCGCAACGGCGATTGGGAACGGCCTTATCGCCTGACCTGTGGTGTTCATCTAGTCCTCCTTCGACCGCGGCGGCTCACATCGTCAAGGCGACCTTGACGCAATCCGCGGTCCGTGCCGCCACCGCGGCATATGCCGCCGACGCGTCAGACAGCGGCATGGTGTCGGTGAAGATGCCGCTGACGTCCAGACGACCCGACTGGAGCAGCGGAACCAGTTCAGGCCAGGTGCGCTGTACGGGTGCGGTCGTCATCCTCAGCGTGATGCTGCGAATCAGGCTGATCGTGGCGGGAAACGGAAACGGATCGAGGTTGTGCACGCCGACCACCGAGACGGTGCCGCCCGCCCGGACCAAATTGAGGGCGTCCGACATCGACCCGTCACTGCCGACCGCGTCGATGACCGAAGCAGCGCCTCGCCCGCCCGTCGCGTCCAGGACTGCCTGCAGCGCGGGCGGCGCTATGGGAGTGGCGCCGAGACGTTCCGCCCGGAGTCGTCGACCTTCGACCGGGTCGACGGCGAAGATGGTGCCTGCGCCGAGGGTCAGCGCGCTCTGCACCGCGCACAGGCCGACGGCCCCCAGACCGAGGACGACGATCGTTCCGCCAGGCGGGAAGTCGGCGCGTTGCGCGGCCGCCCACCCAGTGGCGAGGTTGTCGGTCAGAAGCAGCGCTTCCTCGGTGTCGAGGTCGTCGGGCAGGCGCAATAACTGAAAGTCCGCTGCGGGCACCGCCAACAGCTCCGATTGCGCCCCACCGAGAACACCGGTGCCGAAGATCCGCGGCCCACCGACACATGTCACCGGATCACGTGTGTCACACCCCGCACAAAATCCGCATCCGGCGACAGACGAGACGAGAACTTCGTCTCCGACGGCAAACGTCCGAACGTCAGGACCGATCTCGACGATCGTGCCGACCGCTTCGTGCCCGAGCGCCACTGGATCGGCGAGCGGGTAATCGCCCTCGTAGAAGTGCAGATCCGAGCCGCAGATCGCTGCGGCACCTACCTGGATCACCGCACCGTCAGGGCCGGGCAGGGTCGGGTCGGGCAGTGTCTCCACGCGTACTTGCCCGGGCATATCGATCACGACGCTCTTCATCGGTGTTCAACCTTTCTGCACCTTGGCCAGCGCCGGCGCCGCAGGCGCCGCTCCGCGTCCTAGCTTCCGTACAGATGCAGGGCCCGGGCGGCCAGCGTAGCGAGTTCGCCCTGCAGGTTCGTGATGGGTGCGCTGCCGCGTAGATGGATCACGTTCGTCAGAAGAACGACGTAGGTGTCTGAGGCCGGATCGATCCACAGCGAGGTTCCGGTGAACCCCACGTGACCGAAGCTGCCGATCGGGAACACCATGCCCCGTGGCTTGGAATGGCCGGTGTCGATATCCCAGCCGAAACCGCGCAGATTCTGGCCCGGGATCGCCGGATAGTGCGGCGCAAGCAGTGGATGTTCGGTGTTCGGCGTCGTCTCGATGGCTTCCTGTGTCGCGGCGTTCGCAGCGTCGACTTGTTCGGGCGTGTGCCCTGGCTGCTCGGGACTCGTCATCAGTTGCAAAGTCGATTGTGTGAGCGGAAACGTGCTCGGCCGGCCCGCCAGCCGATCCAGCAGCGCCTGCGCATAGATGCTCATGTCGTGGGCCGTCGAGAACACGCCGGCGCTGCCGGCAACCCCGCCCATACGGCGCGCGGTCGGGTCGTGCACGGTGCCTCGCAGCAGGAAGTCGAGATCGGGGTTGGCGCCCGGATCGGCCCGGCTTTCCTCGTCCCGCGCGGTCGGCGCTACCCGCGACAACAGTGCGGCGTCCCATTCGCCCGCGCCGCATGTGGTTGGCGGTCCCGCGGTCAACGCGACCGCAGATCCCCTGATCTGTTGCGGCCCACACGCTTTGGCTGGCGGGAGATAGCGGGTGTCTCCCATACCGAGCGGCTCGAAGACGTTCTGCTGAACATAGACGTCTTCCGGATGGCCGGTGATCCTCTCCACCATCAGGCCGAGCAGAATGAAGTTCACGTCGGAGTAGCGGAAGCTAGCGCCGGGAGACGCCTCCAGCGGCTTGGTGAGTGCACGACGGATCCCCTCCGCCTTGTCGGGGCCATCCAGCCCCCATGGGTCGCGCAGGTCCAGTTCTCCCACCAAACCCGAGGTGTGCGTGAGCAACATGCGAACCGTCACGTCCGCACGCAGGGGATCACGTCCGGGGTTGAAGTCGGGGAGATATTTCTCGACGGCGTCGTCGAACTGCACCTTGCCTTGTTCGTAGAGCTGCATGACGGCCGTCGCCGTCGCGAGTGATTTGGTCAACGACGCCAAGTCGAAGATCGTGTCGTCGGTCATCGGCTCTTCGGGTGTGGGCGCCCCATCCGGTCCTGGTTCGCCGGCGAGCTTGCGCAATCCGAACGCCTGCTCATAGACGATCGCGCCGCCGTGCCCCACCACGACCACCGCGCCCGGCAATTGGCGGGCCGCAATCGCGTCGTTGATGAGCGTGGAGACAGTGTTGAATTCCTTGTTGGGGAACGGTTTTGGTGATGTCGACGACGTGGGCGACGGATTGATCTGCGTAGCCTGCGTGCTTTCAGGCGCCTCCGGCCGGCGCGCTTCGCCGCACGAAAACGTTGCGAGCGCAAGCAGGACAGCGCTGACAGCGCACGCCCTGCCCAAAGCTGTCATGACCACCTCGTCGGATCAACCCTCAGCATATGTAGTCAGCACCTTGTTACCATCGCGCATGGTCGACTCGAGTGCGCCACCCGGTCGCGATGTCGCGCCGACACGTCGCGACGTCCTGAAATACGCCCTCTCGGCACCGGCTTTTCTGATTGCCGGGTCCGCCGCGGCGACAATGAGCGGGCCAGAGGCGTCCGCCGCTCCCGCGAAGTTGATCGATTTCACGCACCGGCAGGTCGCGCCGGATCTGATCAAGGAGGCGGGCTTCGACGGTGCCCTCGTCTACGTGTCCGAGTTACGGCCGGGCGCAGACTTCGACTTCAAACCCGTCACGCGTGAGTATGCCGACGGCCTGCGTGCGGCGGGCCTAGAGGTCGTCAGCTGCTACCAGTATGGAAAACCCAACTGGCCGAATGCGCCGTCGGATTACACCCGCGGCTTCGACGGTGGCGTGGCCGACGGACAGACGGCGATGCGGTTGCACAACGCCGCCGGCGGACCCGATTCCGCGCCGATCTTCTTCAGCGTCGACGAGGACATCGACCTCGATACCTGGAACAGCGTTGCGGTGCAGTGGTATCGAGGAATCAACTCCGTCCTGGGCGTAGCCCGCACCGGCATGTACGGTCACGCGAATGCGTGTGCGTGGGCGATCCAAGACGGCGTCATCGGACCCTCGACCACGGCCGGTCACGCGTGGGCGTGGCAGACGAGGGCATGGTCTGACGGCGTGCGCGAGCCGGCCGCCGTCCTGTATCAGGACGTGATCGTCACACCCACCGATCCGGGCGTCATCCTGGGCGGGACCAGCGTGGATGTGGACCTGGTCCTCGCACCGGATTTCGGGCAGTGGTCGCTGCCCAGATAGAACTTCACGGCCGATACAAGAATTTTCCAAGTCCTCAACGCCACGCTGCTGCCAGCAGGTGCGGGGGCCCCACCCGACGAGGTCCCCGCACCTGCCGTATTCAGCAAGTTCGGGTCAGTAGTTGTTGCAGGTGTTGGCGATCGACGCCATGGCGCCGAAGTACTTCTGCCCCCACGGCGTGGCCTGGTATTCCTGAACGAGCTGTACCCGTTCACCGGGGGGCGCAGACAGGAAATTGCTCAGCATGACGCCCGCAAGCGGGTTCGCATTGAACTTCTCCGCCAGCGCGGGATTCTCGCTGCTCAGCGCGGCCATGACCTGCGGATAGCTGCAGGTCGTATCGATGATCGGGTCGGCGGAAGCCACCCCGAGTCCAACGGTCAACGACAGGGCAGTACCACCGACAGCGGTGATCACCAGGGATTTCAATGATGGTGTGAGCATGATCCGGGGACCTTCCAACTTATGCAGTGGCCCCCGACTGGCCCTGACTTCAACAGTGCACCCATGGTAGCTCGCGATCGCCCTGTCGTCACGAAAGAAAGCCACACCAACTCATATGATCGGGTCATCCTCCGGTCGCCGTAGTCGCAACCATCGATAGCCATAGGGTTCCAAGCCGAGCTCGATTCGGCCGTTGTCATCCAGCGGGTGCTCGGTGAGGCCGTCGAGCAAATCGACGAGGACGCACCCCGGCAACGCATCCTCGAGTTGGACGGGAACGATGCAGCTCTCCGATCCGAAGTTGTGCAATGCCACCATCGCCCACCCAGACTTCTCACGACACACATGGGCGAGCACCGCCCGGTGGGGCTGCTTGAGGATCTCTGGCGCGGACCACCCGATCTCTGGCTGCTGACGATATGTGTAGATGAGGTCTCGGATGAACCACCAGAACGAACGATGGTCGTGGCGCTGGTCCGCAACGTTGACGCGGTCGGGACCGTAGAGGCCGTCCGGAAGCGGGCGGGGCAGCCGGCGTTTCGGCGCAGTGGAAAACCCGCCGTTGTCTTCGTCCGTCCACTGCATCGGCGTGCGGACCGCGAACCGGCCTGGCACATCGAGGTTTTCAGCCATACCTATCTCTTCGCCGTAGAACAGCACTGGCGTACCCGGCAGTGAAAACGCCAACGAGTAGACCATCCGCATCCGGCGATCGTCTCCGCCGAGCATCGAGGGCAGCCTTCGTCGCAACCCCCGCGCATAAAGCTGCATATCGGGATCGGGACCGAACGCGTCGAAGACCTCCTGGCGCTCGGTGTCGGTGAGCTTGTCGAGCGTGAGCTCATCGTGGTTGCGTACGAAATTCGCCCACTGGCTGGTGATGTCGAGCGCCGGCCGCTGCCGCAAGGACTTGGCGAGCGGACGGGCATCGCCCCGGGCAAGCGAGAGGTACATCGCTTGCATACCGATGAAATCGAACTGCATGTTGAGACCATCACCGTCAGGCCCACCGAAGAATGCCTTCTGGTCCTTGAACGGCACGTTCACTTCACCGAGTAAGACCGCGTCGCCAAGTCGGCGGGTGACGAAGTTTCGGACGTCGCCAAGGTACTTGTTGGGGTCGAACACGCCGGGATCGCCGGGCGCGCCGTCCCTGGCGAAGAGAAATGGAACAGCATCGACCCGGAACCCCGACACCCCCAGCTCGAGCCAGAATCCAAGAGTGCGCGAGATCTCCTCCTGCACAGCTGGATTGGCAATGTTCAAGTCGGGTTGATGCTTGTAGAAGTGATGCAGGTACCACTCGTTGGTCTTGCGGTCGAGCTCCCAGAGGCTGTCTTCCTCATCGGGGAAGACCACATCCGCCTTGCCCGACTTGGGCTTGGTCGCACTCCAGACGTAGTAATCGCGGTACGGGTCATCCTTGCTGCGACGCGCGGACTTGAACCATGGGTGAGCATCAGACGTGTGGTTCATCACGAAGTCGACGATCACCCGGATCCCGTTGGACCGAGCGGTGCGAACGAGTTCGACGAAGTCGCCGAGATTACCGAGACGTGGGTCCACTCCGAAGAAATCGATGATGTCGTATCCGTCGTCCTTGCGGGCTGTCGGATAAAACGGCATCAACCACAGGCAGGTCACTCCGAGATCGTTGAGGTACTGGATGCGCTCGGTCATGCCACGGATGTCACCGCAACCATCACCGTTCCAATCGAAGAATGTCTCGATGTCGGCGCAGTAGATGACGGCGTTCTTCCACCAGACGTCGCCGGTTTCGATTTTCCTCATGCGAGCGCTGCTGAAGGCTGCGGAGTCGTCGGCGCCAGTTGCGGCAGCACATGCTCGCCGAATGCGTCGATGAAGTCCGCTTGATGTTGACCGACGAAGTGCAGGTACAACTCGTCCCAGCCCTGCTCGATGTATTCGTGGAGCCACTGGGCGTGCTGACCCAGATCGCTGGAGATGCGCACTGATTGCGCCACCCGTTCCGGGCTGACGGCCTCACCGATGACGTCGAACGCCTCGACCGTCTCGATGTCCCAGGAGACAGGCGGGGCGAAGACGTTGTTGCGCCACTGGTGGTGGGCGACTGCCAGCGCCTCGTCACGGGTGGGGGCCCAACTGAGATGAACCTGAAGACGTGCGGGTCCTCGTCCGCCGGCCTCGCGATATGCGCCCATCACCTTTCGCAGAATGTCCTGCGGCTGATTGACGGTGATCAGTCCGTCCGCCCACGCGGCGTGGCGCGCAGCGGTCTCGGGCGTCACCGCGGGGCCTACGAGGTCCGGAGTCGACGCCGGCAGCGTCCACAGACGTGCCCGATTGACGTGGACGAGGCCTTCATGGGTTACCTCCTCGCCTTGCAGTAGTCGGCGGATCACGCTCACACACTCGAGTAGGCGCTGATCGCGCACGTCCTTTCGCGGCCATACGTCGCCGGTGACGCGCTCGTTGGACGCCTCGCCGGATCCGAGGGCGGCCCAAAAGCGTCCAGGGAACATCTGCGCGAGCGTGGCGATCGCCTGCGCGATGACGGCCGGGTGATACCGCTGGCCGGGCGCATTGACGACGCCGAAGGGCAGGTCGGTCGTCGCGAGGGCGGCGCCGAGGAAAGACCACGCGAAGCCCGACTCGCCCTGCCGGACGCTCCACGGACTGATGTGGTCGGACGACATTCCGGCGGTGAAGCCGGCTTGTTCAGCCCGCTGGACATCCCGCAGGAGCTGAGCGGGATTGATCTGCTCGTGCGAACAGTGGAATCCGATAACCGTCATGTGCCCGTAGTACCCGTTTTGCGGCAGACTTACGTCGACGTCAACCCATCCGGCCACGCCGTTGTCTCCGGTCCACAATCGGCCGGAGAGATCTTGGCGCAAGCGCACGAGCGGGACCCTCAGTCCGCACCCTAGTTTTGCGTCATGCCTAGTTTTCGCCGCAATTCCAACAGCACCGAGCTCGCCGATCGGGTCGCCGTCATCACCGGAGCGGGCAGCGGCATCGGTCGCGAGCTGGCGCTGTTGTGCGCGCAGCGCGGCGCCCTCCTGGCGATCTGCGACATCAACGGTGCCGGGCTGGCCGGCACCGCCGAGGCTGCGCGAACGCGGGGCGCTCAGGTGCTGATGTCCCAAGTGGACGTGTCCGATGGGGACGCGATGAACCGCTTCGCACAGGCCACGTCTGACCGGTTCGGACGAGTCGATCTGTTGATCAACAACGCCGGCGTCGCGGTTGTCGGCGGATTCCTCGACACAAATCGCAAGGATTGGCAGTGGCTGATCGACATCAACCTGATGGGTGTGGTGCACGGCTGCGATGCGTTCCTGCCCATCATGATCCGGTCCGGTCGCGGGGGACACGTCGTGAACCTGTCCTCGGCCGCTGGTCTGCTGGCCAACCCGCAGCTAAGCGCCTACAGTGCAACGAAATTCGCGGTGCTGGGGTTATCTGAGGCGCTGCGCATGGAGATGAAGCCGTATGGAATCGGCGTTACAGCGGTTTGCCCCGGCATCATCGACACAGCGATCACGCAGAACAGTCCCATCCGCGGCGACGGTGACACAGCGGAACGTCGCAAGCGCCTGGCATCGGCTTACCAGAAGCGCGGATATCCGGCGGATCGCGTCGCACACAACATCCTTCGCGCTGTCGAGCGCAACCGCGCGGTCGCGCCGGTCGCCGCCGAGGCGCACCTGTTGTACGCATTGTCTCGCGCCACCCCGCCGCTGGCTCGATGGTTGGCCGCGCGTTTGGCCGATCTGTCGAAGTGACATGACGAAGTTGAGGAGTTGAGATGCGACTCGAGGGTCGACGCGTATTGGTCACCGGCGCCACCGGAGGGATAGGTGAGGCAATCGCACGCGATCTGGCAGCGCGCGGGTGTGTACTCACGGTAACGGGTCGCCGAGAACCAGAACTTCGACGATTGGTCGGCGAACTCGGTGTGTCCGCCCGCGGTCTGACCGCCGATCTCACGAAGATCGACGATGTGCACGATCTCATGGTCGAGGCGGCTCCGGTGGACGTACTCGTGGCGAATGCCGGCATCGGAATACCCGAAGATCTCGGGATGCTGACCGATGCGGAGATCGAGCACGCGATCCGCGTGAACCTGCTGGCCCCTATGATGCTGGCACGGGCAGCGTTGGCTCCCATGCAAATTCGCGGCCATGGTCACATCGTATTGATCTCTTCGGGAGCCGGACTGGTCGCGACGCCGGGAAACGGCACTGTGTACACCGCCACCAAATGGGGCCTGCGCGGCCTCGGGCTGGCACTGCGACAGGAACTCCATGGCACGGGTATCGGTGTCTCGACGATCTTTCCCGGACCCATCCGAGACGCCGGAATGTTGGCAGACACCGGCGTCGCTCTCCCCCGTGCATTCGGTACGAGTTCTCCCGAGGACGTGGCGAAGGCAGTGGCGAGGGCGATCGAGCAGGACCGGCCCGAAACGACGGTCGCATCGGCCGGTCTTCGCATGTTGGTGGGGTTTGGCGCGGTCGCGCCGGTACTGATAGGCGAACTCGCCCGCTTGGCTGGAGCCGGACGCGTCCGCGAGGCGATACTCGACCGCGCCCAGCGCTAGATCAGCGACGGGTGTCAGCCGGCACCAAGCAGACCGTTCCCTGCCGCCGTGCCGTTTTCGCCGTCGGCGACTGCCGCCGCCGATGCGCCGACCGCGACGGTGACGAGATCCGCCAGCGCTAGCGCGGTGCGCAACTCGAGGGTGCGCTTCTCCAGTGGTCTGCCCAGGATCTCCTCGGCCTGACGGATGCGGTAGGCGACGGTGTTCTCGTGAACGTGGAGTCGTTTTGCGGTTCGCCCCCGACTGCAGTTCTCGTCGAGGTAGGCCCGCAACGTCGCGGCGAGACGGCGGGTGGTCTCGTCATCGGCGGACAGCGGCCCCAGTTCGCGTCGCACAAACGCGGAAGCCTGCTCGAAATCCACTGTGGCGATGGCGGATAGAGAGACGTTGTGGTAACGGGTGACACTGCCCATGGGACGACCGGCCAGCACCGCGACACGCTGCGCCTCGCGCGCCTCGCAATGGCTCGTGCGAAAGCCGGCGAGGCCGCGCGCCGGTTCGCCGACCGCGACCCGGACGCCGGGCGCACTCGCGGTCCGAAACCTCAACTCGTCGAGCACTTTCGAGGGGACGTCGCTATGGGAGCTGATCCACGCGGCAACCGACAGGATGCCCAACGGCTGAATGAGCGGTTTCTGATTGCCGACCGTAGCGGCGAGGTCCCGGATCGCGGCTTCGAGCATCGCCTGGGTGTCACGCCCTTCTTCGTGGGAGTCGAGCCAGGCGATCGCCGCGACATGGACGCGGCCGACCTCGTGGCGAAGGCGGCGAGTCGCGACATCGGCGTCGACTGGTTGGCCGGCGAGGATGGCACCGATGGTCTCGGCCTGACTGGCCGCGGCGCTGCGTATCCATCGTTCACGCTCGGCGGTGTACACCTCCTCGACGAGGCACAGCGCGGTGTCCACGTACGCGAACATCCACGCCGAACACAACTCGGTGGCCAGCTTGAGGTCTCCGGCGTTCCGCGCGTGAGAGCCCAGGATCGCATTGACCTGCTCAGACGTCGCCGCGTGGCCGAGCCGGTAACTGCGCAACAATGTGGTGAGCGATATGCCGCGTTGCGCACCATCCTGCGCATAGGCCAGGGTCGGCGAACCGAGCCGAGCCGCCGCGACCGGGTCAGCCCCGGCCAGCAATACTTCGGCGAAATCGCGAATGCTCGCTTCTGTGCTTGCGCGGTTCACTTCGAGTGCCTGGGGGCTGGCGAGCAGTTCGGGCAATCGTTCGCTCGTGTAGGTGTTGACCGCCGCTGCCAACTCGGCGGCGCGCTGCATCATTTCGGCGGCTGCGGGACGCAGTACCGCTGACCACACGCGGCGGCGGTCGTCGCTGGCGGCGCCTGCCCAGTCGGGCTCCATGCAGGGCACGCTATCGCCGCGCCGTACCGGTGGTGCGGATATTGGACAACCGCGCGGAGCGACGTTGGCGGTTACAGACAAGCGGTGGGCAGACGCGACGCGCGACCATTTCTGGCATGCGACAACTGACCAGCCTCGATGCCCAGTTCCTGGCCATGGAGAACGACCGCGTTCAAGGGCACGTCAGCGTGCTCGGGATCTACGACCCCCAGACCGCCGTGGGCCGACCGCTCGATGCCGCGCGTGTCCGTGAACTGATCAGCGAACGTCTACACCTACTGCCGACCTTCCGGTGGCGCCTCGCCCAGGTGCCGTTCTCACTCGACTACCCGTATTGGGTGGATGACGGCACCTTCGACGTCGAGTACCACGTGCGCGAGCTCGCGTTGCCTTCGCCGGGTAACCAGCGACAACTCGCAGAACAGGTGGCCCGAATCATCGGTCGCCAGCTCGACCGGTCGCGCCCGCTATGGGAGGTGTACGTGATCCACGGCCTCGAAGACGGCGGCGTCGCCGTGCTGACGAAGATGCACCACGCCGCCGTCGACGGAGTATCCGGTGCCGAGGTCATGAGCATCCTCCTCGACGACACCACAGGCAAAGACCTGCAACCCGCCCGCACGGTTGCCGCTGAACCCTTTCCGTCAGAGATGGAAATGCTCGGCCGCGGTCTGGTCGGACTGATGAGCCAGCCGTTGCGGGTAATGCGCGCCGGGCCAACGGCGCTGCCCCATCTCGACGACGTGCCGACGATCAGGCACCTGCCCGGCGTCAAGGCGATCGCACGTAGCAGCCGCCTGATCCGCAGGTCTCTCCGCCACGGTGCGGGCAAAGCCCCACACGGCACCGACATCTCAGCCCCTCAGACCCGTTTCCAGGCACGCGTCTCGCCACACCGACGCGTCGCATTCGGCTCGTTGTCACTGACCACGGTCAAGGCGATCAAGAACACGTTCGGTTGCACCGTCAACGACGTGGTGATGGCCATCTGCACCGCCGGCCTTCGCACATGGTTGGACGAGCGGGGCGAGCTTCCCGCCGAACCGCTCGCCGGCTTTGTCCCGATGTCGGTCCGTACGCCCGAACAGAAGGGAACGTTCGGTAACCGGGTTTCGGTGATGCTCACCGAGCTGCCGACCGATATCCCCGATCCGGTCGAGCGGCTGCGCCGAATCAACGACGCGATGCGTTCAGCCAAGGAACGTCAACGCGCGCTGCCGGCGTCGCTGTTGCAGGACGCCAATCACTTCATTCCGCCCGCGCTCTTCGCGCAGGCAGCCCGCGCCACATCCCGGCTGGCGGGCGTGCGCGGCCTGAGGCAGCCCGCCAACGTGATGATCTCGAACGTCCCCGGGCCGGGGACCCCTCTGTATCTCGGCGGAGCGCGTCAACGCGCCCAGTTCCCGGTTTCCGGTGTGCTGGACGGAATCGGCATCAACATCACCGTGATGAGTTACCAGGACTCACTCGAATTCGGGATCGTCGTCGACCGCGAGGTGCTCGACGATCCGTGGTCGATCTTCGATGCGATGCGTACCGGCATGGACGACCTGCACCGGGCGGCCGAGGCCCACGCTTCCGAAACCCCGATTGGCCGCGCGCCCGTGAACCGAAGGAGGACCACGTCATGACGACAAACATGCCAAGCGGAACCAGCATGGACGACTATCAGCTCACTCTGACGAGCATCGTCGAGCGGGCGGAGCGATTCCATGCCGATCAGGAAGTCATCTCGCGGCGGCCGTCGGGAGCGGTCTCCCGCACCACTTTTGGTGCGTGTGCCCGTCGGGCCCGACACCTGGCGAGCGCGCTGGCGGGTCTCGGCATCGGAAACGGCGATCGAGTCGCCACCCTGCTGTGGAATCAGAGCGAACACCTCGAGGTGTACTTCGCGGTTCCGGCGATGGGTGCGGTCGTCCATACCCTCAACCCGCGACTGTTCCCTGAGGAGCTCGCGTTCATCGTCAGCGATGCGCAAGACAGTGTGATCATTGTCGACGAGTCACTTCTGGAGGTATTCCAAAGCTTCTCCACCGGAGACGAATTCAGTCACGTCATCGTCGTCGCACACACAGGAGTGGTTGCGCCCGGGATGCTGGACTACGAGTCTCTGGTGACCGAGGCGCAACCGCTCGACTGGCCCGTGCTCGACGAGAATCTCGCCGCGGCGATGTGTTACACCTCCGGGACCACCGGGCGACCCAAAGGTGTCGTGTACTCCCACCGGGCGCTCGTGTTGCACTCACTCGTCGCGGCACTGCCCGACCAGCTGGCGGTATCGGCAAGAGACACAGTCCTTCCCGTCGTACCCATGTTCCACGCCAATGCCTGGGGCCTGCCATATGCCGCCGCATTGGCCGGCGCGCGCCTGGTACTGCCCGGCCCGCGCCTGGACCCCGAGAGTGTGCTCGACCTGTGTGCGGATGAGCACGTGACCATGACGGCAGGCGTTCCCACCGTGTGGATGGGCATGCTGGCCGCACTTGATGCCGAACCCGACCGATGGGAACTGTCCGAACTGGATCGGTTGATCGTCGGTGGCGCCGCTGTGCCGCGGTCGATGTTCGAGGGGTTCGACAGGCACGGCCTGACCGTCGTTCAGGCGTGGGGAATGACCGAGACCGCACCGTTGGGCGCAGTCTGCCGTCAGCCCGCACGCCTGGACGATGGTGGCCGCGACGAGCAGTACGGCTACCGCATCAGGCAGGGCGTCGCGAGCCCGTTTTTCAACGTCCGTGCTCGCGACGACAACGGCCAGATCATCGCCTGGGACGACGCGGCGATGGGCGAACTCGAGGTGCGCGGCCCGTGGGTGGCGGCGAGCTACCACGGCGGTCGAGGTGCGGACAGCTTCACGCCGGACGGTTGGTTCAAGACCGGCGACGTGGTCCGCATCGACCCCCACGGGTGCATCCGAATTTGTGACCGCTCAAAGGATCTCGTGAAGTCCGGCGGCGAGTGGATCTCTTCTGTCGACCTGGAAAACCAGCTCATGTCTCATCCAGCCGTGGCACAGGCGGCGGTGATCGCCATCCCCGACGACCGCTGGGGCGAGAGGCCGCTCGCGGTCGTCTCACTTCGAGAGGGCGCCGAAGCATCGGCCGGCGAGCTGCGTGAGCACCTGGCCCAGGATTTCGCCAAGTGGCAGTTGCCCGACCGCTTCGAGTTCATGGGAACCCTTCCGTGCACGGCCACGGGCAAGTTCAAGAAGGCCGAATTGCGAAACCTCTTCGTACCAGCCTGACCTACAACCCTCTGAAAGGAAACCGAAATGACCCGCTTCGACATCACCCAGACAAACCGCGCCGTGGAACGTCTGATCGAGACGACGGACAACCCGCGCCATCTGTATCTGCTGCACGCCTACAACCGCCATCGCTACCTGGAGATGGCCGGTCGATACGAAGAGATCTTCGCGCCGGACATGACCGTCGAGAAGCCCGTGTACCACTTCAACATGCTCGGCAAGTGCCTCACGGTCGAAGGTGCCCAGGCAGTGAAGTCGCTGTACAGCGCGTGGGCGGACACCGCCCAGTGCATCTTCTACGCCGACGACGAGAAGTTGGCGATCAGCGACACGATGATCGTGTCGACGTCGTTCATCTACCAGCAGACCCCGGGAGTCGTGCTGGCGGCCGAGGGAGCACCTGTCGACCCGAACGCCACATATCTGGTGAAGACCGCCGAGCACATGATCTGGCCCTACGACGATCGTGGCCGCCTGGTCGGCGAGGACGTCTGGGAGTACGACGAGACGGCGCGCGAGTTCATCGAACTCGATCCCATCGACGTCCTCACGGTCCAACAGTCCGCGAAGTTGCTCGACCCGTTGATCAAGCCGTTGCCGGCGGACAATCCGTTCATTCGTTAGTCACCGCCATCGGCCGACACCGCCTCTACAGTGTCACTACGGGGTAGGGCAACCATGGAAAGGGAAACAATGCGCGAGGACAAAGACAGCGACGTTGTGGCTCGAAAACTCCCCGGTGGAGAAACGCTGCCCTTCGCGCCTACCCCATCGGCGAGCATCGCGGGGCGCACTCTTCAGGAGTCCACGTACGCGCAGCGTGTTGTCCCACGACGGCTGCCGGAAAATGCGCCGAACATCGTCATCGTGCTCATCGACGACGCAGGACCCGGCCTGCCGACGACTTTCGGCGGCGAGGTCCGTACCGACACCATGGACCGGGTGTGCGCTGACGGTATCTCCTACAACAGATTTCACACCACAGCGATGTGCTCGCCAACGCGCGCGTCGCTGCTGACCGGCCGCAACCACCACGAGATCGGCAACGGTCAGATCGCCGAGCTGGCCAACGACTGGGACGGGTACGCGGGCAAGATCCCGCGCAGCAGCGCGACAGTCGCCGAGGTGCTCAAGCAATACGGGTATGCCACCTCGGCGTTCGGGAAATGGCACAACACACCTGCCGAGGAAACCACCGCGGCAGGACCCTTCGAGAACTGGCCCACCGGACTGGGATTCGAGTACTTCTACGGTTTCTTGGCCGGCGAAGCTTCTCAGTACGAGCCGCATCTCGTGCGCAACACCACAGTCGTCGCGCCGACGAAGACACCCGAGGAGGGTTATCACCTGTCCGAAGATCTGGCCGACGACGCCATCGGCTGGCTGCGGCGGCACAAGGCGTTCAACGCCGACAAGCCGTTCTTCATGTACTGGGCCAGCGGCTGTCTGCACGGCCCGCACCACATCATGAAGGAATGGTCGGATAAGTACGCGGGCAAATTCGACGACGGTTGGGACGCCTACCGCGAGCGAGTCTTCGCGCGGGCCAAGGATACCGGCTGGATTCCACAGGACTGCGAGCTCACCGAGCGCGATGAGAAGTTGGCATCGTGGGACAGTATCCCCGACGACGAGAAGCCGTTCCAGCGGCGACTGATGGAGGTGGCCGCGGGCTACGCCGAACACGTCGACGTCCAGGTAGGGCGCATCGCCGACGAACTCGACGAACTCGGGTACGGCGACAACACCTTGTTCTTCTACATCTGGGGTGACAACGGGTCGTCCGGCGAAGGTCAGAATGGCACGATCGCTGAGCTCTTGGCGCAGAACGGAATTCCCACGACGGTGCGGCAGCACATCGATGCGCTCGACGAGCTCGGCGGCCTGGACGTGCTTGGCTCGCCGCTGGTCGACAACCAATATCACGCGGCATGGGCGTGGGCCGGCAGCACACCGTACAAGGGGATGAAGCTGCTCGCATCGCACCTGGGCGGTACCCGCAACCCGATGGCGATCAAGTGGCCCAAGCAGATTCGGTCCGACGCCGCTCCCCGCGACACCTTCCTGCACTGCAACGACGTCGTTCCGACCATCTACGACGTGATCGGGATCGAGCCGCCGCTCGTCGTCAACGGCACCCCGCAGATTCCGCTCGCCGGCGCGAGTTTCGCACGCACACTCACCGACCGAGCAGCCGACGGCGGCAAGAAAACCCAGTACTTCGAGATCATGGGCAGCCGGGCGATTTACCACGACGGCTGGTTGGCTTCCGCGCGCGGACCGCGGCTGCCCTGGGTGCCCGGCGCGCCCGAGGGCATCGCGACCTGGACACCCGACAACGACCAGTGGGAGCTCTACCACCTCGACGAAGACTGGTCGCAGGCCAACGACCTCGCCGAACAGCATCCCGACAAGCTGGTTCAGATGCGGGAGATGTTTGCCATCGAAGCCGCACGGAACTCGGTGCTGCCCGTCGGCGGCGGCCTGTGGGTGCCCGTCTATCACCCGGAGTTACGCATCGCACCGCCCTACCACGAGTGGGAGTTCTCCGGAGACACCGTCCGCATGCCCGAGTTCTGTGCGCCGGCGCTCGGGAACAAGAACAACACCGTCACGATCGACCTGGACCTGCCCGAGAACGCCAACGGCGTGCTCTACGCCCTCGGGGCGGCCGCGGGCGGACTGACGTGCTATCTCGACGACGGCTACCTCTGCTACGAGTACAACCTGTTCATCTTGATGCGCACCAAGATTCGGTCCAAGGAGAAGCTGCCTGCGGGCCACACGACCATCACGGTGGACACGCGCTACGCCGAGCAGCGTCCGGCAGGACCGCTCGACGTCACGCTCCGCGTCGGGGACGACACCGTCGCCTCGGGTCAGGTGCCGGTCAGCGCTCCGCTGTTGTTCACCGCGAACGACTGCCTGGACATCGGCACGTGTCTGGGCTCTCCGGTGTCATTGGATTACCGCGAGCGCGCGCCGTTCCCGTTCGAAGGCCACATCAAGCGCGTGCACGTCTCCTATACCTAGCCGACCCCCTGCTGAATCCGGACAGTTGTCCGATACGGCCAACAGCGAAAAGGTCCGCTCTAGCAACAGCCCTCATCTCGACATTTCGCGGACAGGCGCGCCACCTGTCCCTAGACTGGACAGGTGTCCAGGTCCGTCGCCGTGACGTGTCCCCTCTGCGAGGCGATGTGCGGGCTCCAGGTCCGAGTCGACGCCGATGCGGTCACCGATATCCGCGGCAACCGCGATGACGTGTGGTCGCGTGGCCACATCTGCCCGAAGGGCACGTCACTGGCCCAGCTGCACACCGACCCCGATCGATTGCGCCGGCCGATGGTCCGTACGCCGCGCGGCCATGTCCCGGTGTCGTGGGACGACGCCTATGCCGAAGTCGAACGCGTCCTGCGGCCGGTGCTCGACGCGTACGGCGCGGCTGCGGTCAGCGTCTACGTAGGCAACCCGGTAGCGCACAACCTCGGCTTGAGCACGCATATCGGCGCGCTCATCGGCATGGCACAGGCGGCGGGGATGTCGGCGTACTACTCCCCCGGCACCGTCGACCAGTGGCCGTTGAACCTCGTCAGCGCACTGCTCTTCGGCCATATGTGGAACGCGCCGATACCCGATGTCGATCGCACCGATCACCTGATGGTCTTCGGCGCCAATCCCGCTGCGTCACAGGGCTCCATGCTGTCCGCCCCCGACCTCATGGGCCGGCTCGCCGCGATTCGCCGTCGCGGAGGCACCGTGACCGTCGTCGATCCGCGCCGAACGCTGACCGCGCAACGCGCCTCGCAGTGGGTGCCCATCCGGCCCGGCACAGACGCGCTGCTGCTGTTCGCGATCCTGCGCACGCTCGACGAGAACAACTGGGTGCGCCGACCCGCTCACCTCGACGGCCGCATCAGCGGGCTCGACGACGTGCTCGCGATGGCCGCCGACTTCGCGCCCGAGACCGTCGCCGACGTGTGCGGCATCGACGCGTCGACCATCCGGCAACTCACACACGATCTCGCCCACGCCGAAACCCCGGTGCTGTACAGCCGCATCGGTGCATGCACTCAGGAGTTCGGCACGTTGGCGACCTGGTTGGTTTTCGTCGTCAACATCGCGCTCGCCTCGCTGGATCGCATAGGCGGCGCGGTGTTCCCCAAGCCGGCCGTATGGTCTCCGATGTTCATGAAGCCGCCGGACCAGACCGGTCCGGGCTGGCAGTTCGGTCGGTTCCGCAGCAGGGTGCGCGATGCGCCGGAGGTGTTCAGCCAGTTTCCGGTCAGCTGTCTCGCCGAGGAGATCGATACTCCCGGTGACGGTCAGCTGCGCGGATTGATCACCGTCGCGGGAAACCCGGCGGTGTCGGCTCCGGGTGCGCGCCGGCTCGACGCGGCGCTGGCGACGCTCGAGGCGATGATCTCGGTGGACAACTACCTCAACGAGACGACCCGGCACGCCCACGTCATCCTGCCGGGGCTCTCGCCGCTGGAACGGCCGCACGCCGACGACCTGTATTGGATCTACGCGGTGTCGTCGTGTCTGAAATGGTCCGACCCGGTGTTCGCGCCCCCGTCGGACCAACCACCGGAGTGGGAGATCCTGCTGCGGCTCGCCGGTGCGATGCTCGGTATACCCCTGTCCGATGTGGACCTCACCGCGATGGACGACCTCTATGTGGCCGGTCTGGTCGCCACCGCATGCGCGGCGGCGGGGACGCCCTTGAGTGGACGGGATCCGCAGGAGGCGACGGCGGCGCTGACCGGGCGCGGCCCGGAACGACTGGTGGACATGGGGATTCGGCTCGGCCCGTGGGGTGACGACCTCGGCAGGCGGCCCGGCGGGCTGACGCTGGCCGAGGTGCGCAGACATGCCAACGGCCTGCACCTGGACGACCTGGACGGCGGTCGGCTGGATGAGACGGTGTGCACGCCCTCCGGCACTGTCGAATTGGTGCACCAGCGGCTTGTCGATGACGTGCCCCGTCTGCGCGCCCGACTGCAGCGAGCCGACGGCGAGCTCCTTCTGACCAGCCGTCGACATCTGCGCTCGAACAATTCGTGGATGCACAACGTGCCCGCACTCATGCGCGGCAAGGACCGCTGCACGCTGCTGATCCATCCCGACGATGCGCATCGGGCGGGCCTCGGGTCCGGTGACATCGCCGAGATATCCACCGACGAAGGCTCGCTGACGGTGCCCGTCGACGTGTCCGACGAGATGATGCCCGGTGTGGTGTCGCTGCCGCACGGCTGGGGTCATGGGCTCGACCGCACTGAGTTGCAGGTCGCCAACGACCACCCCGGCGTCAACTCGAATCTGCTGAACCCCGCCCATTTGATCGACGTGCCCAGCAATACTCAGGTCGTCAACGGTGTGCCGTGCCGAGTCCGAACACCCTGAGGAGTACTCATGGCCGCTCCGAATCTGCCTGCCGGTTTCGATTTCACCGATCCGGACATCTACGCTTCGCGCCTGCCCACGGAGGAGTTCGCCGAGGTCCGCCGCGCCGCGCCGGTCTGGTGGAACGAGCAGCCACTGGACGTCGGCGGGTTCGGCGACGGCGGCTTCTGGGTGGTGAGCAAGCACCGCGACGTCCGCGAGGTGTCGCTGCGCAGTGACGTGTTCTCGGCGGCCGCGAAGACCGTCGTCCCGCATTTCAAACCCTCGGTCGATGTCGAAGGTCAGATCAAGGCATCCAAGTTGTCGATGCTGATGATGGACGACCCGGAGCATGCCCGGCTGCGCAAGATCGTCTCCCGCGGGTTCACGCCCCGTGCGGTCGAGCGGCTGCGCGCCGAGCTCGACGAGCGGGCGCAACGTATCGCCGCCGAAGCCGCAACGCAGTCGTCTGGTGACTTCGTCCTGCAGGTCGCGCGCGAATTGCCGCTGCAGGCGATCGCCGGGCTGCTCGGTGTCCCCGAGGAGGACCGCGGCAAGTTGTTCGACTGGAGCAACCAGATGGTCGGCGGTGACGACCCCGAGTTCGAGGAATACAACTCGCTGGCCGCGGTCGGCGAATTGATCGGCTACGCGATGGGATTGGCGACGTCGCGGAAAGAGAAGCCTGGCGAGGACATCGTCAGCACCCTGGTCGACTCCGAAGCCGACGGGCAGTTGACCGAGGCCGAGTTCGGGATGTTCGTCGTGACGCTCGCGGTGGCAGGAAACGAGACGAGCCGCAACTCGATCACCCAGGGCATGATGGCGTTCACCGAGTTCCCCGACCAATGGGACTTGTTCAAGCGCGAGCGGCCGAAGACCGCGGCCGACGAGATCATCCGCTGGGCCTCACCGATCACTGCGTTTCAGCGCACCGCACTCGCCGACACCGAGCTGTCGGGAGTGCCGATCAAGAAGGGTCAGCGCCTGGTGCTGTTCTACCGGTCGGCGAACTTCGACGAGGACGTGTTCGACGATCCGTACACGTTCGACATCCTGCGAGACCCCAATCCGCACTTGGGCTTCGGCGGCACCGGTGCGCATTACTGCGTCGGCGCCAACCTCGCGCGGATGACGATCGACCTGATGTTCAACGCGATCGCCGACCACATCCCCAGCCTGAAGCCGGTGTCGGCACCGGAGCGGCTGCGGTCGAGCTACATCAACGGCATCAAGCACTGGCAGGTGGATTACCGGACGGCTGGCGTGTGAATCCGGCGCGCTAGTCCACCGCAGCGGTTGATATGCGCGCCGAATTCGCAAAATATCGGCGGCCGCGGGCCTCGCGTTCCCATAGCGCGCCATCACCCGCCGTGACGCCTTCCTGGATCAGCGTGCGTTTGAGGATCTTGTTGGTCGCGGTCTGCGGCAATTCACTGTTGATTCGCACGTAGCGGGGCCACGCCTTCGGCGACAAGTCTTGCTGTGCGGCAAGGAAATCCTCGAATTGCTGCGGTGTGAGGTCGTCGTGGAGGACGACGGCGGCCATCACCTGGTCACCGACGTGCTCGTCGGGCACGGCGTACACCGCAACCAGGCTGACCTCCGGCATGCGCTGCAAAATCCGCTCAATGGGGCCCGCCGCAAGATTCTCACCGTCGACCCGCATCCAGTCCGCGGTGCGGCCGGCCAGGAAGATCCAGCCATCGGCGTCGCGGTAGGCGAGATCGCCCGACCAGTACATGCCGTGCCGCATTCGCTCATCGGTGGCGGACTGGTCGTTGTAGTAGCCGGTGAACCCACCCGAACCGTAGGTGTTCACCAACTCACCCACGGCGTCGTCGAAATTGATCAGCGCGCCGTGCTCGTCGAATTCCGCAGTCGCACATTCGGTCACGGTATCGGCGTGATAGACGCTGACTCCCGGATATCCCCTGCCGATCGACCCCGGTGGGCACCCGTCCTCGCGCATTACCACGACCGCGAACTCGCTTGACCCGAAGCTGTCCACGACCCGACATCCGAAACGCTTGGCGAACAGTTCGATATCGCGTTCGGTCGCTTCGTTGCCGAACGCCGCACGCAGCGTGTTGTCCGCGTCATCGGCATGCTCCGGCGTCGCCAGCACCAGGGCGAGTGGCTTGCCGACGTAGTTCATGTACGTCGCGCCGTACCGCCGGATGTCGGACAGGAACCGCGACGGTGAGAACTTCGCAGGCGCCATCGTCGCGCCGCACGCGATCGCCACCGCCCAGCCCGCCGCCACCCCGTTCGAGTGGAACAGCGGCATCGACAGGTAGGCCACGTCGTCGGCGGTCAGCTCGAAGCGGTCCACCAGGCTCGCGCCGCACAGCACCGCCATTGCGTGTGCAAACCGCACCGCCTTCGGGTCACCACTCGTTCCCGAGGTGAAGATCATCAACGCGGTGTCCTGGCCCGAGACCTCGCGATGCGGGACAAGCGGTTTCGCATGCTGGACCGCGGCGCGGTAGTCGGCACTGTCGACATCGACGACGACCGCCCCACCGAGGTCCAGCCCGTCGAGCAGTGGCAGGTGGTCGCTGTCGACAAGCACCAGCTGGCAGTCCGCACGTCGGATATCCGTCGCCAGTCCCCCGCCGCGCCGTGTGGTGTTGATCCCGCACAGCACATAGCCGCCGAGCGCCGCCGCGGCCATCGACCGCAGCATCGCCGGCGTATTGCCCAGCAGCGCACCGACATGCAGCGGCCCATCCGTCGCGGCCATGTCAATCAGAGCGGCAGCCTCGGCGGACGCCTCGGCGAGGTGCTCGCGCCACGTCCACGTCCGGTCGCCATGCATCACCGCGAGGCCGTCGTCGTCCATGCGGGTGCGCAGCAACTGCTGCACCGTCTCAATCATCGGCGGGCCGATAGCGGAGCAGGGTCATCCCGTCCTCGTCGCAGAAGACCGGCACGACGCGCATGCCGATCCGGATGCCCTCGGGCGCCACGTCGACCAATTCCGTGCTCACGCGCGGACCGGCATCCCACTCGACGACAGCCAGCAGCTGTGGCTGCTTCTCGGCCCAGGGCGGCCCGGTCGGGCGGCGCGCGACGGTGTAGGTGTACAGCGTTCCCGCGCCGTCGATCTCACGCCACTCGAGATCGTCGGCGAAGGTGCCGGGCGCCAACGTGCGCGGGTAGAACACGTATCGGTCCGACGACGGTGAGTACTGGATCAGTATCCGGTGTTCACGCAATGCATCCCAGTACGGCTGCGACACCGGTGTCGGTTCGGGCACAGGTGCAGTCATGTCAGTCCCATCGCTCTTCGCGCGAGCGCTCATCAGTCACCGCCCAGGATCAACGCGACCTGCTCGCTCATGATGCCGCCGGTGCCGCTGACGAACGCCGTGTTGCAATCGGCAACCTGGGCGTCGGCCGCACGGCCCATCACCTGCCGGGCACCGTCGACAACGTGGTGCATGCCGCCGGCCATCCCGGGCTGCCCGTAGGACAGTTGCCCGCCTGCGGTGTTGAGCGGAAAGTCGCCGCGGAAGGTCAGATCGCGGTCCGTCAGCCACGTCATCCCTTCACCCTTGCCGCAGAAGCCCGCGTCCTCGAGCGTCATCAGCACGGTGATCGTGTAGCAGTCGTACACCGAGGCCACGTCGATGTCGGACCGCTGCAACCCCGCCATACTGAAGGCCTGTTCCGCCGACCGTGCAATCGGCGTGTTGAGGAGATCGTCGGCGTAGGTCGGTGTCTTGAATCGGATGTGTTCCCCGAATCCCTTGAGCCACACCGGGCGATGGCGGCCTTGGCGCGCCAGGTCGGCGTTGGCGATCAACACACCCGAGCCGCCCTGCACGCGCATCACGGTCTCGAGCATGTGGATCGGGTCGGCGATGACCGGGCTGTTCAAGACGTCGTCGACGGTGATGGGCTTCCCTTGGAACACCGCGCCGGGATGGGCGCACGCATTGGTCCGCTGGTCCACCGCGATCTTCGCCAACGCCTCTGCTTCATAACCGAATTCATGCGCATAGCGTTGCGCGATCTGCGCGAAGGGACCGTTCTGGCCGACGTTGCCGTACGGAATCTCGTATTCGGCCTGTGGTGAGCCGTAGTTGTTGCTCGACGCGCCGTACCAGCTTAGTGTGCGCGCCGGCTTCGTCTCCGAACGCGGCACCTCCGTAGACCCGGGAACCACCGCGAGCACGGCGTCACACAGACCGAGCTCGACGGCGGCGGCGGCACGCCACACCATGCCCGCCGCGGTTGCCCCTCCGAGATCCACTCGGTCGCCGAAGTTCAGCGGCAGACCCAGGTACTCCGACAAGGTGGCCGGGGCGAACATGTCGGACTCCGCGATGCCGTGCGTCGAAAGGCCGTTCACGACAGCGGGATCCACACCGGCGTCTTCGATCACCATTTTGGCGAGCCGTGCGTACTGATCCAGGGTGAACGACGGCGGCGCGGTCTGGCGCTTCTCGGCAGGCAATTCCGCGATGCCGATGATCGCCGCCTCGCCACGCAGGCCTGTCACGTCGTCGCCCTCGAAGGCAGCGCGACGGTGGCGGTCCCCGGCATCAGCACCTCGTCCCCGCGTTTGCAATAGATGTCGAGGTCGACGAGGCCGCCCTCCCGTCTCCCCGTGATGACACCGCCAAACGTCAACTGCTGCCCGGGATATGCGATCGCCCGGTTCTGGACGGAGAACGCGACCAGCCGACCGGCACCCCCGATCCAGTCGGTCAACGCCCGCGACAACAGGGCCGCCTGCAACGGACCCTGGACGAGGACATTGTCATAGCCCTCGGTGTCGCGGGCCCAGTCCTTGTCGTAGTGAATGCGGTGGCCGTTGTACGTCGCGGCGCTGAAGAAGAACATCTGCGTCTCGTCGACGGTCACCGACAGCGCCGGGATCTCGTCGCCGCTGTCGACATCCTCGAAGTAGGGGCTCATGCGGGGCGCGCGATCATCGACGTGGACGCCTCGGCAAGGAGTTCACGATGCTGGTTGCGGTATTCGGAGCGCCATGTCACCAGGACGAATTGTCCTGACCTGCCTTCCTTCTCGACGATCGACTCGACGGTGCGCGTCATCTCGACCTCGTCGCCGTGATACGCAGGCAGATGGAACGTCGTGCTCTCACCGCCTGCCATTCGCCGCGGCGCCTTCGGAAAGGCCATGCTGCCCGTGACAGCGCCTGACGATCCGTCGGGCCGCAAGTCACCGAGTGCGGCGACGCCGAGGATCGCGTACTGCAGGTACAGCGGCGGACAGGTGATGTCGCGATAGCCATGGCGGCGGGCATAATCCGCGTCGAACCACAGCGGGTTGTGATCACCGACCGCGGCGGCCCACCGCTGCCAGTCCCGTCGGTACACCTCACCGGTGGCGACGGCGACAACGGTGCCGACCTTGGCGGCCGACTCCGCGTCGACCAGGCTTTCCACGCTCATGGTGAACCCCTTGTGCCGTCAAGCCAATTCGCGGCGACATCAGCGCCGCCGCCCAGCGTCGACAACACGCGTGCGCGTTCGGAGAACAGATGCAGACCGGTGTCGACGACGTAACCCATCCCGCCGTGCAGTTGATGCGCGTCGAGCGTGATCTTCTTGACGTCGGCGGCCCGCATCCGCGCGATCGCCGTCTCGCGTGTCGCCGTGCTGCCGCGCCCGATCCAGAACGTCGCCGACTGCGCCGCCAGCCGTGCCGCGGCCAGCGCGATGTGCATATCGGCGACCACGTGTTGCGCCGCCTGGAACGAGGCGATCGGCCTGCCGAACTGCTCGCGCATCGTCGTGTAGGCGACGGTGCGGTCGATCACCGCGTCGCCGACTCCGACGAGATCCAGACAGTCCAGCGCCACCACGGCATTGGTCATCCTCCGCAGCGCGTCCTCGTCGACCGATGTGGGTTCGTCGACCAGAACGTCGTCGAAACGGACCGTGAACACCGGAAAGCCGCCCATGACGGGCAGCGGCTCGATCTTCACGCCGTTCGCAGTGGTGTCGACGGCGACGACGCCCGCGTCGGTGCTCGCGACGATCACGTCAGCCTGGTCGGCATCGGGAACATAGTGCGCGTCGCCGCTCACCCGCCAGGAGTCATCGTCGCGGCGCACGCGCAGTCGCGGTGTCACGTCAGCCGCGTCGCGCGGATTGAACAACACATAAGTGCCGCGCGCCTCACCTGAGGTCAGCCGGGGCAGCCAGGCGGAGCCGACACCGAGCCAGTCGACGGCCAGCGCCGCGTACAGCGTGCTCTGAACGACCCTAGGGCACAGCGCACGTCCCGCCTCGACGCAGAAGACGCCGATGTCATTGAGGCTGCCGTCGACCACCAAGCCGAGGACACCCGCCGACGCCAGCGCCTTCCACTGCCCGTCCGGTTCGAGGTCGGCCGACAGCACGCTGCGGCACATCGCTGCCAGATCGCGCTCGTCCTGCGAAGGAATCACCCGCATTCCGTCACCTCCCGTACGACGGCATCCGGTGACCACGCTGGGCGATCACGTCACGAAGGACCTCGTTGGTGCCGCCGCCGAACCGCATGAGCGGTGACACCCGATAGAGGCGCTCGAAGAATCCGTCGAGCGGTGCGCCCGGGCTGCGGTGGGCCCGCAGGCCGTCGGGGCCGAGCAGGTCGAGCGCGAGGTCGGCGATCCGCTGCCGCAGCTCGCTGGTGAAGATCTTCTCGACGCTGACCTCCACCGAGGGGATCCGGCCACTGTCGAGCATCGACGCCGCTTCCAGGCCCATCAACCTGGCGACCTCGACGTCGGCCTCGGCCTGCGCGAGCCGCCGCCGAAAGGTTGGATCCGGGTCGTCGGCGAGCGCGGTCAGCTCGTCGAGCGCGCGGCGCAGGTCGCCCACGTTGATCAGCGCGCCGCGCTCCAGGTCCAGCGCACCGGTGATGTAGGTCCAGCCCATATTGAGCTCACCGACCAGATTGGTGGCCGGTACGCGCACGTCGCGGAAGAACGTCTCGTTGGTGCGGTAGCCCGACCACGCGTACAGCGGGTGGATCTCGATGCCCGGGCTGTCGATGGGGACCACGATCACCGAGATCCCGCGATGGCGCGGAGCGTCCGGGTCGGTGCGCACACACAGCCACTCGTGGGTGGACCGCTGGGCGCCGCTGTTCCAGATTTTCGACCCGTTGATCACCCATTCCCCATCTCCTGAGCCGTCGCGCACCGCACGGGTGCGCAGGCTGGCCAGGTCCGTGCCGGCGTTGGGCTCGGAGTAGCCGAGCGCGAAGACGATCTCGCCTCTGGCGATGCCCGGCAGGAACTCCTTCTTGTTCTGCTCGGTGCCGTGCCGCATGATCATCGGCGCGACCGACGTCACCGTGAGGTCGGGCCCGGGGACGCCGACGTACTCGAACTCGCTCATCAGCAGGTGCTGGTGCATGGCGGTGAGGCCGAGCCCGCCGTACTCCTTCGGCCAATTCAGGCCGAACCAGCCCTTCTCGCCGATCTTGCGGCGGAACGCCGTCAGCTCGCCGCCCTGGTGTTCGAGGCCGTGCTCGGCCATCTCCGCCCGTAACGCGGCGGTGACGTTGGCGTCGAGGAACTGGCGTACTTCGGCCACCCAGGCCCGCTGCTCGTCGTCGAGCTCGAAGTCCACGCAGGCGACACTATCGAGAAAGTGTTCACAGGGCGGGCGAACGCACCGTCTGGCAGCGTTGTCCCAGGCCACCTCGAAACGGGCCGTCACCGGCATAGTTCGTCGCCGGCGCGTGCTGGTTTGTAGTCTTCTCAGATGCCGTTCGAGAACGGCGAGGTCTTCGCCGGCTACGTGATCCAGCGACTGCTGGGCACCGGCGGTTCCGGCGAGGTCTACCTCGCCCAGCATCCTCGCCTGCCTCGTCAGGATGCGCTGAAGGTGCTCTCACTGGATTCAACGGCCGATGATGAGTTCCGGGCGCGATTCAATCGCGAGGCCGAGCTGGCGGCGACGCTATGGCACCCCCACATCGTCGGTGTGCTCGATCGTGGCGAGTTCAACGGTCGGCTCTGGATCTCGATGGACTACGTGGACGGCACCGACGCGGGCCGACTGCTTCGGGAGAACTACGTCGGCGGCATGCCGGAACACGACGTCTTCGAGATCGTGACGGCAGTGGCAGATGCGCTCGACTTCGGTCACGAGCGCCGTCTGCTCCATCGCGACGTCAAACCGGAGAACATCCTCGTGACCGCGTCCGACGGTCACCGACGCCGGGTGCTGCTGACGGACTTCGGGATTGCCCGCAGGATCGACGACGCCAGCAACCTCACCAACACCAACATCGCGTTGGGGACCATCAACTATGTGGCGCCCGAACAGCTGCTCGGCAAGCCGCTCGACGGCCGGGCGGATCAGTACGCCCTGGCCGCCACGACCTTTCATCTGCTGACGGGCTCACCGCTCTTTCAGGACCCGAATCCCGCCGTCATCATCAGCCACCATCTGGGCACGACGGCGCCGCGGATTTCGGAGCGTCGGCCCGATTTCGCGCACTTCGACGATGTGCTCGCGCGGGCGCTGTCCAAGGATCCCAACCAGCGCTATGCGACGTGTATGGAGTTCGCCCGCGCGCTCACTCGACAAGGCCGAAGCTCACACACGGCCCCGCCGGCCACCGAGAGTTCGGATGAGCGCCCCACCACGCAACGTCTCGAGCGTCTCGTCATTCATGGCACTGCGCGGGGGGTACAGCGCCGCGCGATCGGCGCCCAGGCCGAAATCGGCCTGCTGACTTTTCATTTGGTGCCATTCGAACCCATTGCCGGTCGCCAGGCTCCGGTCCCAGTCGAGATACAAACGGCGCTCGTCCCCGATCAGCTCACCGACGGAGACGAGGTCGAGGTCAGCGGAATATGGGACGGCGACGGACTCGACGCGGACACGATCGTCAACATCTCGGCCGGCCCCAAGCGGCGGCGGCCGCAGGTCCCCGCCAAACCAATGAGCCACGAAGCACCGAGCAAATCCCGCAAACGCAAATGGATCCCGATCGCCGCACTTCTCGCAGTGATCGCGGTGGTGGCGGGGTCGGTGCTGTACTTCACCGGCGGACTAGGCGTCTCGACCGGTCCGGGGCCGATCGTCAAGCCCGAGAACGCGACCGTCTTCTCCCCCGGCGGCTCACCGGACAACCCTCAAGACGCGGGCAAGGCCATCGACGGCAATCCCGACACCGCCTGGAAAACGGTCACCTATCGCGACGCCGACCCGTTCCCGAAGTTCATCGAGGGCCAGGGGTTGATGCTGCACCTGTCCGAGCCGACCGCACTGAGCGCCGTCACCATCGACATCTCCAGCACGGGAACCGAAGTGCAGATCCGCTCGTCGCGGACCGAGAAGCCCGCCGCGTTGTCCGATACGACCGAGCTGACCCCCACTACAGCTTTGCAGCCGGGGCAGAACCGCATCGAAGTGCGCGACGAAACGAAGACATCCAATGTGCTCGTGTGGATCTCCAAACTGGGCACGACGGACGGTCAGAGCCGCACGGAGATCTCGGAGATCACGCTGCAGGCTGCCGGCTGAGCTTTGCCTCGCGGCGGGCTTTCTCCGCCGCCTGGAACAGAAATTTGGCTAAGGTCCATGCTATGGGCATTCGCCTCGGATTGCAGATCGGCAACTTCAGTTACGGCACAGCGGTAGAGGAGCTCTTTCCCACCGTCATAGCCCAAGCGCAGGAGGCTGAATCCGCGGGATTCGACTCAGTGTTTCTGATGGACCACTTCTATCAGCTCCCGCAGGCGGGATCTCCGGATCAGCCGATGTTGGAGGCCTATACGGCCTTGGGCGCCCTGGCAGTCGCAACGGAGCGGGTCCAGTTGGGAACGTTGGTCACCGGAAACAGCTACCGCAATCCGACCTTATTGGCCAAAGCGGTGACGACGCTGGACGTCGTTAGCCAAGGCCGTGCCGTCCTAGGAATCGGAACCGGTTGGTTCGAGTATGAGCATCTTTCGCTCGGATTCGAATTCGGCTCCTTCACCGACCGTTTCAACCGACTCGACGAAGCACTGCAGATCGTCTTGCCCATGATCCGGGGCGAGCGACCGACGTTCTCGGGCAAGTGGTACAAGACGGCGGAGGCAATGGCCGAGCCTCGCTTTCGCCCCCATATTCCGTTGTTGATCGGTGGCAGCGGTGAGAAGAAGACCATTCCGTTGGCAGCCCGCGCTTTTGACCACCTCAACATCCTTGCTGGCTTCGATGAGCTGCCACACAAAGTGCAGGTGGTCAGGCAGCGCTGCGATGAGATCGGACGGGACCCGGCCACACTGGAAACCAGCGCGCTGGTCCCCGCGTTGATCGGGAACGGACTATCCCCAGAGATGCTTCCGGCTGAGGTGAGGCAACAAGCGGTCGCCGGCAACCCGCAGGAAGTCGTTGAGCAGATCAAAACCAACGTGCTTGACGCCGGTGTTGACGGCGTAATACTCAGCCCGGCAACGCAACTGGGCTATACGCCGGGACTGATCACGGAGGTCGGTGAACTGCTAAGGCCGCTCGTCAGCGCGTGACCACCGGGTGAACCGTCAACGCGTGCTCGCCTTCTCGCTTTCCGGCCAGTCGCACCCGGTCAGCTCGGCGGACAGTCTCCAGAGTTCCGCCGCGCGGATGGGGTCGCGCGCCTTCGTCAACGGCACGGTGACCCGCGGCTTCCCCCATTGCTTGAACGCAGGGGCGAAATACGTTCCGCTGGGCAAGTCGGTGCTCGTGGCTTGAACTGCGCTGCGGGCGGCCTGCGGCAGACTCTGCGAAGTCCACGTCAACGCGGCAGGGCGACGGTCGACAATCCACTTGACCGCGCCGGTGCTGTAACGCGTGATGTCGGTGGCGGCCTGACCTGGATTGGCCGCATAGGCACGAACCCCGCGGCGAGCCAACTCGTTGATGAACAACATCATCGCGAGCTTGGATTCCGCGTATGCCGCCATCGAAGAATAGCGTCGATGATTCCAGTTCAGGTCATCGAGATGAAGACGCCCGAATGCATAGTTGGTACTCACCACCGAGACCACCCGGTCCCTGATCTTGTTGGCGAGCAGACATGTCAGAGCGAAGTGACCGAGATGGTTTGTGCCCATGTGGGCCTCAAAGCCATCGACAGTTCGAGTAAGCGGAATCCCGAATACGGCCGCATTATTGATCAACACGTCCACCGGCTGCATCGAATTGGCGAAGGCCACGACGCTGGACAGGTCGGCGAGATCCAGAAATTTGACGTCTATGTCGCCGGTCATCTCCGTCAACGCCTCTTCGGCTTTCGCGAGAGTCCGACACGCGACGGTCACCTGATGTCCGTCGGCCGCCAGCGATGCAGCGATGCCCTTGCCGATTCCACTGTTGCCGCCCGTCACGATGACCCGCACACGAGCATTGTCGTCGGTGGCGCGTATGCGGGGACCTGTTTGAGACCAAATATTCGGTTCAGTGCGAGGACCTGGCGCCCCCGGCGCGCACGGTTAACCAGGGCGGGCTCCCGATTTGAGAAGGGCCCTCGTCGAAAACATCGAGAAATTGCGGTCCTAACGGTGCTCGCCCGCCGACACACCAGGTAGACAAGAGGCGATGCCGAACAAAGATGTCGACCGCCGCCTGAGCCCGCTGCCGTCTGTCGGCTACGTCTACCGCACGTCGTGGCCGGTGCCGACCGGCGACATCGGCAGTCAGCTGCAGCTGCGCCTGGACGGGGTGGCCCGCTACATCCAGGAAGTCGGCGCCGAAAATCTGCTCGACGCGGGCGAAGCCGAGGAACATCCGCACTGGCTGGTGCAACGCACGGTGATCGATGTCATCGAACCGATCGAATGGCCCAACGAGGTGTCCTTCAGCCGCTGGTGCTCTGCGCTGTCGACACGGTGGTGCACCATGCGCGTCGACCTTGTCGGAAACGAGGGTGGCCGCATCGAAACCGAGGGCTTCTGGATCGCGATCAACGAGCGCACCCTCACACCGCAGCGGGTCTCCGACAGCCTGATCGAGAAGTTCGCGAGCACCACCACTGAACACCGCCTCAAGTGGCGACCATGGCTCACCAACCTGGACCACTTTGACGTCGTCACGCCATTCGCGTTGCGTCGCACCGACATCGATGTCTTCGAGCACGTCACCAACACGGCGTACTGGCACGCCATTCATGAGGTGATGGCCGAAGCGCCCGACGTGTGCCGCGCTCCGTACCGCGCCGTGGTCGAGTATCGCCGGCCGATCCAGTACGGCGAAGACGTCAGCCTGCGCTGGGCGCATCGCGATGACGACGTGCACATCGCGATCGCCGTCGACGACGAGGTCCGTGCCGCGGCACTGCTGCGCAGACTCTGAGCGGGTTACGGCAGCGCACGCAGGGTCGGCCGTTTCGAGCTCGCACCCCTCAGTGCGACGAGGGTCTCCTCGGAGGGCGGCGCCGCAAGTAGAGCGACGAAGCCGTCGAGAAGTGCACTGACATGGACGGCGTACGAGGGCACGGGCAGGCCGACCAGACGCGCGCGATGGCGATCGGCACAGGCGTGAACGCACATCGAGGACACATCGTGGATGCGATTGTCGCGCAGCGGTTGCGGCACGTGCTCGATCAGTGCGCCAACCCTGTCGACGTAGTTTTGGTGTGAGTTCCGATGCGCATCAGGCAACGACGTCAGCGGATTGACCGAATAGTCGTATCGCAAGAGCTGCTCGAGGAACGGTAGATAGAAGCATGTTTCGTCCTCGGCCAGCTCGATCAACGGAAGTTGGTGCGCCTCGACGATGGCCCGCAGATCATCAGATGGCGTACGGGCTTCCAAGAGCTGTCGACGACGGGTCAGATGCTCGAGTCGGTTGAGCAGAATCGCCTGGACAAGGCCTTCCTTGGACCCGAAGTGATACTGCACGGCCGACTTGTTCGCCATCCCCGCCTCGGTGCCGATCTGGCGGAGCGGAACCCCGTCGAGGCCGCGCTGTGCAAACAACCGCTCCGCGGTGAGCACGAGCTGCTGTTTGGCCGACGGCTCCACCGGCACGGGTTCGGACGTGGACATGGGCCCAGAATTTCACACTGGACGAATTAAGTCCATCGCCTTAGAGTTCAGGCCACAGACTTGCAACGGAGAGTGGTGCACGTGGAGACCTACCAAGACGTCATGGTCGCCGACCCGGTCTTCGGACCGGTGTGGGCGCGGCCCGGTCTGAGCAGGCGTGACCGCCGATTCGTCACGCTGACGTGCGTGTGCGCGTCGGAGAGTGTGGGCGACATGAACGACCACGCATACGCCGCGTTGGCGAGCGGTGACATCACCTATGACGAGCTGCTGGAGTTCGTCCTGCACTTCGCGGTGTATTGCGGATGGCCACGCGGGTCGGAGGCAGAGGGGGCGGTGCGGTCGCAGTTCGCACGTCTCGCGGCCGAACGAGGCGAGAACGTCCCATCGCGTTCGGATCTCCCGCTGGAATCCTTGGGACCGACCGATCACGGGCGTCGTCTCGACGAAGGCGAGAAGTGCTTCGTGGACGTGAATCTGCTACCCGCGCCGCCGCGGGATTCGCCGTACTTCCAGGCAGGCATTCTGGCGTTCGTTTTCGGCCACCTCTGGCAGCGCCCCAACCTCGGCCGCCGAGAGCGTCGATTGATCACGGTGGCCGCCGTCGGCGTATCCGAGGCACTCGGTCCGATCTATTCGCATGTGGGATCAGCACTGGAGTCGGGTGACATCAGTCGCTCGGAAATGGACGAGGTGATCCTGCAATTCTCCGCGTACGCGGGGTTCCCCAAAGGCCGTGTTCTGCAGAAGGCTGCCAGCGATTCGTGGCAGCGGATATCAGCGTCCAACCAAGAAGGGCAGTGAACAGTGTCGAGATCACTCGAGCAGAAAGTCGCTTTCATCACCGGGGTAGCGCGAGGCCAGGGTCGCAGCCACGCAGTGCGACTGGCGCGTGAGGGCGCGAACATCATTGGCATCGACATCTGCGCAGACATCGCCGCCAACCACTACCCGATGGCATCGCGCGAAGAATTAGACGCGACGGTGGATCTCGTCGAGCAAGCCGGTGGGAAAATGCTCGGGACAGTGGCGGACGTGCGCGACTTCCACGCCGTCAAGGCAGCAGTGGACGCGGGAGTGGAGTTCTTCGGACGCCTCGACATCGTATTGGCCAACGCGGGCATCTCGCCCCTGGCGTTCCGCGAGCTGAGCATCGAAGAAGAACTCGAGCAGTGGCGAGCGGTGACCGCCGTCAACCTAGACGGTTCCTATCACGCCGCGTTCGCATGTATCCCGCACCTCATCGCCGGTAACCGGGGTGGCGTGATCATCTTCACCAGTTCCACCGCCGGACTGAGGGGTTTCGGCGGCGTCCAGGGGGGTGGTCTCGGTTATGCAGCATCCAAGCACGGAATCGTGGGACTCATGCGCACACTCGCGAACGGATTGGCGCCGTTGAGCATTCGTGTGAACACAGTGCATCCGACTGCGGTCAACACGATGATGGCGACAAACCCGGTGATGACCGAGTTCTTGGAGAACTATCCCGGCGGTGGTCCGCACCTGCAGAACCCGATGCCTGTCGAGATGCTCGAGCCAGAAGACATCAGCGCCGCCATTGCGTATCTGGTATCCGACGAAGCCAAATACGTGACCGGCGTGACGTTCCCGGTTGACGCCGGCTTCTGCAACAAGCTCTGACCGTGGCGGGCAATGAACCGGTCGGCCGCGCGGCCGGTAAACGGATCGTGGTCACCGGCGCGGCCCGCGGTATGGGCCGCAGCCATGCCGTCCGGCTCGCCGAAGAAGGCGCGGACCTCGTACTGGTCGACATCTGCGCTCCCATAGACGAATTGGACTACCCGCTGTCGACCGAAGCAGATTTGGAGGAGACGGCACGCCTGGTTCGTGAACACGGCCGCACGGCGATCACATGCGTGACGGATGTGCGTGACGAGGCCGCGATGAAGGGCGCCGTCGACGCGGCAGCCGAAGAACTGGGCGGTCTGGACGCCGCCGTGGCCAACGCCGGCGTCCTCACGGTCGGCACCTGGGATGTCACGACGGCAGAACAGTGGCGCGTCGTGGTCGACGTGAACCTCATCGGGGTCTGGAACACCTGCGCCGCGGTGATCCCCCATCTGGTCGAACAGGGCGGCGGCAGTCTGGTGAACATCAGCTCGTCCGCGGGCGTCAAGGGCACACCGTTGCATGTCCCCTACACAGCCTCCAAACACGGTATCGTCGGCATGTCACGCGCCTTGGCCAATGAACTTGCCGCGCAGAGTATTCGGGTCAACACAGTTCATCCGACCGGGGTGATGACCGGGATGGCACCGCCATCGATGCACGACCAGATGACCTCACGAACCGACCTTGTCCCCCTCTTCCTCAACGCGCTACCCGCCGCGCTCATCGAAGCCGTCGATGTCAGCAACGCGGTGCTGTTTCTCGTCTCCGATGAGTCTCGCTACGTGACCGGGTTGGAGTTCAAGGTCGACGCAGGCGTGTCAATCAGATAGGTACACATGAACTTTAATCAACCCCGTCGACTTGTTGCTGAGCACCAGCGAGGGGCCCGGACATGACCGCCGCGGACACCGCGATACCGGACCGTCTTCGTAGCGGACCGCTGTTGATCGGCGGAGACCACGTCACCGACGCCTCGGGCGGCACCTACCAACACGTCTACCCCGGCACCGGACAGGTGAACTTCAGCACCGAGATAGCCGGAGATCGAGCTCGCGGTGAGCAGTGGCGTTGAGGCGCAACGGGAATGGGCATCGTGGACGGTCGACAAGCGCCGCGCCATTCTGATGGATCTGGCCGACGCCGTTGGTGATCATCAGGACGAACTCAGCCTGCTGAACGTACACGACTACGGCGTCCCGCGCCTGATGTCCGCCAATGGGGTTCTGACTGAGCGGTTCCTGCGCTACTACGCCGGCTATATCGACAAGCCACTAGGCACCACCTCCCACGTCGAAGCCAGCTCGGCGCTGAACATCACCGAGCACGAACCCTTCGGCGTGGTCGGCGTGATCACGCCGTGGAATGGCCCGCTGGTGGTGATCGGCTTGGCCGTCGCCCCTGCTTTGGCGGCTGGTAACGCCGTGGTGCTCAAACCATCCGAACTCGCACCGCTGGCACCCGTGCGCTTCGGCGAGATTTGTCTGGAAGCCGGCCTGCCTGCCGGTCTGGTCAACGTCGTCACCGCCGGTGCTGACGGCGGTCAAGCGTTGGTCCGTCACCCCGGCGTCAGCAAGATTCACTTCACCGGCGGCCAGAAGACGGCGCGTTCAGTCATCCAGGCGGCTTCGCAGAACCTGACCCCGGTCACCGCTGAGCTCGGAGGCAACGCCGCCATGGTGGTGTTTGACGATGCGGACATCGATGCCGCCGCCGCGACGGCTGCGTTCCAGGGCCCCCTTGGACAGTCGGGGCAGAGTTGCGCGTGCGCGAGCCGGATTCTGATCCAAGACGATGTATACGAAGAATTCGTCGAGAAGTTTCTCGCCACGATCAGCTCGGTGACCATCGGTGACCCGCTGCGACCGGACGTGATGTTCGGGCCGGTGGTCAGTGAATCTGCTGCTGAACGAATAGTCGGCGTCATCGACGATGCTGTGAATCACGGATGGGGCAAGCTGCTATCCGGTGGGCACCGGATGGAAGGTGAACTCGCCGAGGGGTTTTTCGTAGAACCGACCGTGTTTTCCGAGGTGAACGACCGATCCCCGTTGGTGCAGCAGGAGACGTTCGGTCCCGTCGTCGCCGTGACGCGCTTCACCCACGAAGCGGAGGCAGTCCGGACAGCCAATGACACCGTTTACGGACTGAACGCCTACGTATTCACGTCAAATCTCAATCGTGCCCACCGCGTGGCACGGAAGCTGGAAGCGGGTTCTGTATGGGTCAACTCGCACAGCGATATCGAGCCGCAAAGTCCCTACGGTGGATACAAACAGAGCGGGTTCGGCCGCTCCGGCGGGCTCCAAGGTCTTCAGGAGTTCCTTCAAGTGAAAAACATTCGCATCGCCGCGAACTGAGGCTTTGCGAACTCACACGTAATCCGGTGGTGCAACGCGACGGGGCTCACCAGCGAGCAGGCGCCGGGGTGTCGATGGCCAGTGGACGCTGATACGAGAGGTCTGAGCGGTCCCGCGTCCCCACGGGGTAGCCCTTCTCGACGAAGAACGACGACTGCAGGACCCTGGCATCGGCGAGGAACATACCCTCGACAGTCGAACGACGAACAGCGATGCGCCACTGACTGTCTCGCCTCTCCAGCCGGTCGATATATCGGCCCGTGATGAACTGGGCGCTCTTCGAGTCCGGACTGATGAGCACGACGATCGCGTAGCTCTCCGCGTGTGCGGTGTCTCCGTCGATCTCACAGGTGTGGGTGGTGATGTTGTGTGTGTGCACGCGCGATGTTGAGGCGTGTGCTTCATTTGCCCACCCGCCATATCCAGGGCCCGGATTGACCGCATCACCGTGTTCGTCGACACCGTCTGCGTGGTAGGCCGACGTGATCAGGTCGATGTCATGGCGGTCGCAGCCACGCGCGTGGCGTGAGATGCAATCAAGGATCTCAGAGCGGTCCATGAGGTAGCGCACGTCCCGAGCTAGCGCGTCCAAGTCCGCGTCGACGGTCATCGTTCTCCTGCCAGTCAGGCGGGTCGCCCCACCTGGCGACACTATACGACTGTACAGCAGACGTTCGTATAGCAGAATGGCATGACCGACCGGAATGGAGTGCCATGGCGACATCGGCGCGACGCGTGGGCGCGGAGACCTCGAAGACGCGTGAGAACCTGCTCGACTGCGTCGAAAAGATGATGCTCGAAGAGGGCTACGCCAGCGTCTCCTACCGGGCGTTGGCCTCGAAGGCGGGCGTTACGCCGAGCCTGGTTCAGTACTACTTCCCCAATCTCGACGACATTTTCGTCGCCGCGATTCGACGGTATTCGGAGCGCAATCTGGCGCTTCTCACCGAAGCGCTCGAACGTCGTTCGGGCGATCCCCTACGGGCGGTGTGGGAATACTCTTGGGATGAGGCCACCGGTGCGCTCATCACGGAGTTCATGGCTCTGGGCAACCACCGAAAGTCCATCCGGAACGAGATCGCCGCAGTGACCGAAAGTGTGCGCAGGGTCCAGCTGAACGCACTCGTCGCCAAGTACGGCAAGGGTGCACGACCGATCGGCGATCTCTCGTTGCCTGCCCTGCAACTGTTGATGTCTGGGCTACCGAAATTCCTGAACCTCGAGAAGGGCATCGGCGTCAAGTCGGCGCACGCCGAAGTCACCGAGGCGTTCGAGCGCTACATCGATTCCGTGGAGCCTCGAACCAAGCGTAAGCCGACTCCTCAGCGAAAGCGATAGGGCGTCAGCGCATGACGTGCGTACCCTGCCGATGGGGGTGTACGTCGAAAAGTTCACGGTAAGAGGGTGGTTGACGACCACCGTCGTCGGTGATTCCGTACTTCACGGCCAGTTCGGCACCGAGCAGCGTTTGCCCGCTGACGGACATCAATCCCGGGTCCTTGTATAGCGCCCAGATCACGTGCCCGGTCAGCTCGGGCGTTTCCGCGGTGTCCAGGATGTGACCGAACTTGTCTGGATTGCTCGCAATGATCTGCTTTACGCGGTCGGTCAGTAGTGAACCCATCCATATCGAGACGGTGGCGATGCCAAAATCCCTGAAGTCGACGGCCATGTCGGCCGCCATCTTGTCGGTGCCCGCTTTCGGCACGCCGTAGGCGGGGCCGAAGGCGTAGTGCACAGCACCCGAGGACGATGAGAACGCCACCAGACCCCGCCCCTGCGGGAGCATCAGCGGCGCGGCATACACGGTGGCCACGTAGCTGCTACGGAGTCCGACATCCAACGTGTCCAGGACTGACAGCGGTTCCTCCCAGAATCTGGTCCGGCCCATCATCTCGTCGCGGATGATGGCCGCGTTGTTGACCAGGATGTCCAACCGGCCCTGATCACTCCGGATGCGTTCGAACAGTCCTTGGACCTGGCCATCGTCGCCGTGATCGACTTCGACCGCAATGCCTTGTCCTCCCAGATCAGTGACCTGCGCAGCGGTCTCGTCGATGGTGCCCCTCGTCGAGGCCTCCGTGCCGGTTCGGGTTCGACCCGTGACATACACCGTGCAGCCGTGGCTGCCCAACGCTCGGGCGATGCCCGCCCCCGCGCCCCGACTGGCACCCGTCACCACAGCGATGGGGGTCTGATCAGACATCGACGGCTCCTCGGCTGACATCACACGACGGCGCCGCCGTTGACACCGATCACCTGGCCGTTGACGTAGCCGGCACCGTCCGAGCAGAGAAACGAGCACACCGCGGCGACGTCGTCACCCTGTCCCAGGCGCCGAGCGGGGATTGACTTGGCGAGAAGATCTGCGGGAGGCAGCTTTCCAGCTTGCTGCTGTTGGCGCAGCATCGGCGAGTCGATGATGAACGGCGGCACCGTGTTGGCTGTGATGCCGTGCCTGGCGTAGTCCAGCGCGATCGTCTTCGTCATCGCGATCACTCCCCCCTTCGTTGCGGAGTAGTGCCCCTGCGCGGGTGCGCCCTGTTGGCCCGCGGCCGACGAGATGGTGACGATGCGACCCCACTTCGCCGCCACCATGTCCGTCAGCACCGCTCTGGCGCACAGGAATGTGCCGGTGAGATTCACGGCCAGATAGCGGTTCCACTCATCGAGGGTGATCATGTCGAATCGTGTGAACCCCGCGATCGCGGCGCTGGTCACCAGGATCTCAGGGGGACCGAATTCGTCACGCACGGCGGCGAAGGCGGATACCACGGCCGACTCGTCGGACACGTCGACCGCAATCGGTCCGGCCATGCCTCCCGCGGCTCGGATCTCGGCAACGACCGTCTCGGCACTCTCGGTGTTCACGTCCAGGACGGCGACCCGATGGCCGTCGGCGGCGAGCTTGACGCTGATCGACCGACCCAAACCGGACCCGCCGCCGGTGACCACTGCTGTCCGGTTCATAGTCACACCCCGGCGTTACCCGGTGCACCGTGCATGTAGAGCGTCTGACCCGAACAGAAGCTCGATGCGTCCGATGCGAAAAACAGAACGCCGTAGGCGATTTCGTCGGGTTCACCGAGTCGCCCAAGGCCATTGGTCATCGCGATCACCTCGGGATCCATCCCGTACCGGGCGGCATCGTCGGTCAACGTGGCCGCACGGACCGCGCCGACGGCGATCGCGTTGACCCGGATGCCTTTCGTGGCCCACGCGGCGGCCATTGATCCGGTCAGATTGTTCACCGCCGCCTTGGCCGCTCCATACGGCGCGGCTTGTGGCATGGCCAACAGACTGGCGCCAGACGAGATGTTGACGATGGCACCCTTACCCTGCGCCATCATCGGTCTGGCCGCTGCCTTCGAAAGATGCCAGACGGCTTTGAAATTCAAGGCGAGCACGTTCTCGAAGTCATCGTCGGGCCATTTCATGATCGACTTCGTTTCAGCGCCGCCGGCACAGTTGACCAGAATGTCGATTCTGCCGAACTCAGAGATGGTCGTATCGACCAGATCGCGACAAGCCTGCGCGGTGGTGACGTCGGTCGGTACCACCAGCGTGAAGTTGCCGATCTTGCGCACCTCCTCAGCGGTGGCGTGGAGCGGGTCGGGCCGCCTGCCGGCCAGCACGACGTCGGCGCCGTATTCGGCGAGCACCAGCGCCACCCCGCGTCCGATGCCGGTGCCACCGCCCGTAACAACTGCGACACGCCCGTCGAGTGCGAACCGGCTGCTGCCCATTCTGCTCCTTTTGCGGATCCTGGTTGTACGGTCGTACAGCGTTAGATTACTGTACGACTGTATAGCGCAATATCGCAACCAGCCTGGAGCGGACGTTGAACGATCTTCATTACGACCCGTGGAACGTCGACATCGACCTCGACCCGTATCCGACCTACCGGCGCTTGCGGGACGAGTGCCCTATCTATTACAACGAGCGGCATAACTTCTGGGGAGTGAGTCGCTACGCCGATGTTGATGCGGCACTGAAGGATACGACACGGCTCAGCTCGTCCAAGGGCGACATACTGGAGGTTGTGATGGCGGATCCCGTCATGCCTCCCGGCATCTTCATCAACGAGGACCCTCCGCTACACACGATTCACCGAGCGATCGTGTCGAGAGCCTTCACTCCGAAGAAGATGCGGGCCATAGAGGACAAGATCCGTGCATTCTGTGTCGCGTGCCTCGATCCGCTCGTCGGCGGTACCCGCTTCGACTTCGTCCAGGACCTGGGTGCTGAACTGCCGATGCGCACAATCGGCATGCTCGCGGGCATCCCCGATGCCGAACAGCCTGCGGTGCGGGCTCACGCCAATCAGGTGCTACGCAACGATCCTGGGAAGCCAATGAACATCAAGAAAGACCACTACTTCACCGGTGAAATGTTCGGCGAGTACGTCGAGTGGCGCGAGAACAACCCATCCGACGACCTGATCACCGAGTTGCTCAACGTGGAGTTCGAGGACGAGACCGGCACCACGCGGAAGTTGACGAAGCAGGAGCTCATCGTGTTCCTCGCAGTCGTAGCGGGTGCCGGCGTCGAGACGACGGGTCGTCTTTTCGGCTGGATGGGCAAGGTACTGGGTGAACACCCCAATCAACGGAAGGAACTCGCCGCGGACCATTCGCGAATTCCCACCGCCATCGAGGAGCTGCTTCGATTCGAGCCGCCGGGGCCGCACGTCGCACGTTATGTCGCCACGGAGGACGTGGTCTTCCAAGGGCAGGCCATCCCCGCTGGCAGTGCCTTGCTCATGATGCTGGCCTCGGCCAACCGCGACGAACGGCACTTCGACAACCCCGATACGTTCGATATCCACCGAAAGCCGGGCGGCCATCTCACTTTCGGGCGCGGTGCGCACTTCTGCGTCGGCGCCCCACTGGCCCGCCTCGAGGGCCGCGTCGCACTCGAAGAGGTACTCAAGCGGTGGCCCGAATGGGATATCGACATGACCGGGGCTCGTCGGTCACGTACCTCCACGGTGCGCGGCTGGGACACCATGCCGGCCGTCGTGGCGTGATACGCGCCGCCCATATCAGCGATTACGGCCGACAAGCCCGCCATCGTCACCTGCAGCAGGTAGATCACCAAGACGAAGATCCCTGCCACGGTCCAGCCATGGGTCACGTCATGACGAAGTCCGAAGAACGGGCCCGATGCAGCATCACCAACGCCGCACTGATCGCGTGCTGGAGTCCCATCTTCGCGCCAGCCACGGCGCGGTCACCCCCGCTGCGGCAAAGCACAGTCCGGGCGGTGTGGTCAGCACGCCCGCCCGGGTGGCCGAGGCGCGAGCGATTCACGCATGGCACCCAGGAGCGGCCCCACGCTGATGAGTGCTCGCTACCAGTTGCTCGGCGAGTAGTCCTTGAGGAAGCAGCCATACAGGTCTTCGCCGAGTTCTCCGCGCACGATGGGGTCATACACGCGGGCGGCTCCGTCGACGAGGTCGAGCGGGGCGTGGAAACCCTCGTCTGCGAGCCGTAGCTTCGTCGGGTGCGGCCGCTCGTCGGTGATCCAGCCGGTATCGACCGCGGTCATGAGAATGCCGTCACGCTCGAGCATTTCGGCGGCGCTGGTACGAGTGAGCATGTTCAGCGCGGCCTTGGCCATGTTGGTGTGCGGGTGTCCCGGACCCTTGTAGGCGCGGCTGAACTGCCCCTCCATCGCCGACACGTTCACGACGTACTTGCGTCGGGCCGGCGAGGCGGCCATCGCAGGGCGCAGGCGACTCACCAAAATGAACGGCGCGGTCTGGTTGCACAGCTGAACCTCGAGCAATTCCATCGCGTCCACCTCGTGCACACGTTGGGTCCAGCTGTTGATCGATGCAGTGTCGGGCAGCAGACCACCCGCGTCGATGGCGGTGCCCGCGGCGATCCGTTGCGGAGAGGCACTGCGCGCGGTCAGCGCCAATTCGGTGACCGCGTGCGGCTTTTGGTGCTCGGCAAGGCTTCCCGCGAGTGCGGCCGGATGGGCGTCACTGACGTGATCGAACGTGACGACGTCAACAAGCTGCGGCGGCGGAGTCCGTTCGCCCTCGACGAGGGCCGAGTAGGACCCCGGTGAGCGTCGCACGGTCTGCGCCGCATTGTTGATCAGAATGTCCAGTGGACCGCGCTCGGCCACGGTGTCGGCGAGCGCGACCACCTGAGCGGGATCGCGTAGGTCGATGCCGACGATCCGCAACCGGTGCAGCCAGTCGGCACTGTCGGGCATCGACGCGAACCGTCGGACGGCGTCGTTCGGGAAGCGAGTGGTGATCGTCGTGTGGGCCCCGTCGCGGAGCAGCCGGAGCGCGATGTACATGCCGATCTTGGCGCGGCCACCGGTGAGCAGGGCGCTCCGTCCCTCGAGATCGGTGCGGGCATCGCGCTTGGCGCGATTGAACGCGGCGCACTCCGGGCAGAGCTGGTGGTAGAAGGCGTCGACCACGGTGTAGCGGTTCTTGCACATGTAGCAGGCACGCGGCCGCCGCAATGTGCCCGCCGTGGCGCCCACCGCGGCAGACACCAGCGGAAGCCCCTGGGTCTCGTCGTCGATGCGGCCGGGTGCGCCGGTCGCGGTAGCGGCGGTGACGGCGTGGTCGGCGGTGGCCACTGCCTCGCGCTTCGCGTCGCGGCGGGCCTTCTTCACCGCCTTGAACACTTTGGCGGTGGCCAGGCGTACCGCGACGGCGTCCGGGTGCTCAGGCGGCAAGGACTCGACGTCGGCCAACACCTGGAGGCAGACGTTGAGCTTGTCTGGGTCGATCGCGTTCACCCAGGAAGAGTATGGCAACGTCCCCCGAATCCCCGAATTCAAAAGGGCCAGGTAGCAGGCTCAAATGTTGGACTGATCGGCCGGGGACTCGGGTGCGGTGGCGGGTGCGCCGCGATCGTCGGCGTCAGGCTCGCACGTCACCCCCAGCGTGTAGGCCGTCATCGACAACGATCCGTACGCGCAGCCCGCAACAAGAACGCCGGCCGGCGCGTCCGCCTGGGCGGCCAGACCCGCGAAGTACAGCGACGGGATGTAGTGGTCCGGAGTGGGGACCGCGGCACCGAAATCCCGGTGGCCAGACAACCCGGCGAAATCTTCGGGGGCTTGCGTCATGCTTTCTCGCGCAGCGTCGTCGAAACGCCGCGCCCAGTCGAATCCACCGTCGGCCATGTCCCAGCGAAGCTGCCCGAGATTGTGGACGATGTTGCCGCTCCCGAGAATGAGCACACCGTTCTCGCGCAGGCCCGCAAGTCGCGCACCGAGGTCAAAGTGATAGTCGAATGGCTTGTCAGCGTTGATCGACAATTGAACCACTGGGATCGAGGCGTCCGGAAACGCATGGGCCAGAACGGACCAGGTGCCGTGGTCGATGCCCCAGCTGTCGATGTCTGCGCCGACCCAGGTCGGCTTGACGAGTTCAGCGACTTCTTCCGCGAGGTCGGGCAAGCCCGGTGCGGGATAGTCGACGGCGAACAACTCGTCGGGGAAGCCGAAGAAGTCGTGGATGGTGCGCGGCTTCGACATCGCAGTCACTGCCGTCGCGTTGATGTACCAGTGCGCGCTTATCACGAGGATCGCGCGCGGCGTGGGCACGGCGGCGCCGAACTCCCGCCACGCCTCGGTATAGCGGTTTGTCTCGATCGCGTTCATGGGGCTGCCGTGTCCGATGAACGCCGCGGGCATCAGGGCGCCTGTCACCTCATCAGTGTTGCGCATCTCGGACGGGGTGGGATTCGGTCAGCTGATGCACCACGTCCTTGGTCGATGGATACAGCTCGCGCCAGGTGCCGTAGAGGTCGTCATAGAAACTGACCGCGGCCGGATTCGGCACGATCTCGCGCTCGATTCTCGCCCAATCGGTGTCGCCCGGCACCATGCCGATCCCGATCGCCGCGAGCAGTGCATCGCCGTAGCTGGCGCCGATCGCCTGCTCCGGTACCAGCTGGACGCGTCCGGTGATGTCGCTGAGCGTCTGCGCCCACAGCGGGCTGCGTAGGCCGCCACCCACCGCGACGGTCCGCGTGCTGCTGCCGGCGTCGTCGAATCGTTCCAAGATCTGCCTGATGCCGAATGAAATCCCTTCGTACGCCGCGTGAACCAGGTGTCCGCGGCCATGGCGAAGTGTCAAGCCGGCCACCACGCCACGGGCCTGCGGATCGAACACCGGTGTGCGCTCTCCGGCGAAGTAGGGCAGCATCAGCAGACCTTCGCTGCCCGGTGGGACGGCGCCGGCCTCGGCCATCAACTCGTCGAGTGGGGCGTCGCCGGTGATGGTTTGCAGCCATGCGATGAGGCTTCCGGCGGTAGAGGTGCCTGCGGCCAGCGCGAGGGTGCCACGCTCGACACCGGCCGTGGTCCACAACGTGGGGTCGGGGTGGTACTCGTCGATGACCTGGACGAGGAACATCGTCGATCCGTACATGAGCATGAGATCTCCGGGATGCCGTACCCCGGCCGAAAACGCTTCGGCGTACGCATCGACGGTGCCCGCCACCACCGGTGTGCCTGTCGGTACGCCGGTGGCATCCGCCGCATCGGGACGCACCGTGCCTATCACCTCGGTGGGCCAGACCAACCTCGGGAGGGGCAAGTGTCTGCAAATGCGCTCGGCCCACTGCAGGTTCCAGTCGAAATCGCGAGTCGCGTAGAGGGGATCGCACTGGCTGGCAGTGTGATGGTCCATCACGTATTCACCGGTGAGCTTGGCGGCGATGTAGGAGTTGGACCCATACCAGCCCGCCGCTTTGGCGAACACCTCCGGCTCGTGCCGGTACACCCACTCCAGCTTGGGGCCCACGGCCTGGCTCGACAAGACCGTGCCAGCTTGGTCGAGGATGGCGTCAGCACCCAATCCCTCGGTCAGAAGCTCGATTTCGACAGTGGCACGCGTATCGATGCCGTAGAGGATGGCGGGCCGCAACGGGCGCAACTCTGCGTCGCAGAGCACCAGACACGGCCCGACACCGCTGACACACATGGCCTTGATCCCCGCGCCGACGGGTAGCCGAGCGGTCAGTTTTCGGCTGATCTCGCAGACCTCGCGCCACCACAGCCGCTCAGCATCGACCTCGGCCCATCCGGGGCGCGGCAACTCGATCGCATGAGCAATGGTCTCGGTGGCGATGACCGACCCGAAACCGTCTACCAGGACGCCCTTGCTGCTGCCCGTTCCCAGATCGATGCCGAGCACCAGGTCCACCCGACAACCCTACGTCTGACCCCGATCAAAAGACCCGGGAAACCCGACGTTGATAGCTGTTTCGGCTGACAACGTGTGACGAATGCGGGACGCTGATTCGATGAGGACAGTCGGCTCCGGACTCTTCTTACCTCCGTTCGAAGCACTCGCCGACCCGGTAACCGTTGCACGGCTTTCCGCTGAAGCGGAAGAAGCGGGCTGGACGGGTGTGTTCGTCTGGGATCATCTGCGTTGGTGCGAACCGATATCGGCGATAGCTGACCCATGGATCACTCTGGCGGCCATGGCAACTGCCACGTCGCGTATTCGGATCGGTCCGATGGTGACGCCACTTGCACGCCGACGCCCGGCCAAGGTCGCCAAAGAGACGGCGACTCTGGACGTCCTCAGTGGGGGCCGTCTGACCTTCGGTGTGGGCCTGGGAAGTGACGCTTACGGCGTCGAATACACCAAGACCGGAGAAGAGGTCGACGACCGTAAACGCGCGGCGATGCTCGATGAATCATTGGAGGTGGTCACCCGCGCCTGGACCGGCGAGGAGGTCGTCCATCGGGGCGAGCACTACACCGTCGACGGAGTGCGCTTCTTACCTCGGCCGGTCCAACAACCGCGGATTCCGATATGGGTCGCAGGCTTGATCGGGAACAAGCGGCCACGGCGCCGCGCCGCGCGCTACGACGGGTACTTCCCGGTATTCCTGGAAACCGCTGACCAGGCTGCCGAAGCGGTCGCCGATATCAATGCGCTGGGTCCCAAAGACGACTTCGATTTCGTGGTCCCCCTGTCCCCTGGGACAGATCCGGCCCCATACATCGCGGCAGGGGCGACCTGGTGGATGGTGGAGTTCCCCTGGGCGTCGACGACTGTGGATCTGGTCCGCGGGGTGATCCGCGAGGGACCCTTGAAATGACCGGCTGCGCGCTGACGGCTCAACGCGCCTTCGAGCCCTCCAAGTAGTCGGCGAGCCGCCAGAAGAGCCGATTATCCAGGCACTTGCGAAGGTACGGAACACCCTCGGTGTGGCCGGAGCCGTGAGCCTCCCCGAGCATCCGCGCGGCAAGTGAGTGATGGGTGGCCTTCCAACGCTGATGACTGCTTTCGAGCTTGTTCAGCGCGGCGTCGAGGACGTCCCATTGATCGACCGTGAACATGTCGTCCCTGCGGGCATCCAGGTAGGCCTGGGAGAGACTGTCGTGGCCGGCCGTCGCATCGGCCCGCACCGCGGGGACGTTCGTGAAAGCGTCTGAGCGCAGGCGCTCGGCTGGCGGTGTGCCGCAGGCGATTTCGAAGCGCTTGTACTGCTCGGACTGGATCGCACTGGCGCCCTGAGTGAACTCCCGGAAGGCGTGGAAATGGTCGACACGCATCGTGGCGACCAGCCGGAACAACATCGCCGCCCGCGGGTAGATGTTGTTCGCGTGCTCCAGGCTGCACAGCGCGTCCGCAAAGCGTCCATCGCGAAGTGAAGTCGTGGCCGCGCGCAGATCCGCGGCCAGCGTCGTGAAGACCATCTCGTGCGCCTGCAGGGCCCGCATGAAGAAATACTCGTCGTGGGCGACATACACCGGCGCGACGCTCACATCGAACCAGTCACGGGCATGCGATGCGGGAAGTGTCGGCAGCATTTCGAGTGCCCCAGCGAGGTCCACGTCGCGGCCGTCGTCGGTGGTGTCGGCGTCCCGGAAGCTCGCCAGGAATCGCAGAGCGTGCGTGATGCGCTTGCGTGACGTCGCCGGGTCCGGCCGGTCGTTGGTGGACTCCGCGGCGGCGGCCGCGGACTCGAACCGGACGACGTCGGCCATCAAGAGGGCCGACATACGCTCCGGGTCTAGACCGGACAGCGCGTCGTCGCAGATCTTCTCCAGGAGCGGGAGTGCCAGGTAGGTGCGGTTGTAATAGCGCCCCTCGAACTTGTCGAGGATCCCGTCGAGGAACGCGTCGAGAAATGCATCGCTGGCGCCATGCTGACGCCGGATCGCGGCCAGTCGCACCAGGATCGGAACGGAGAGAAAATGCTTCCCGACCGCGCGAACGTGCTCGGAGATCAGCTTCGCGAGCGTCAGGCTGTCGGGCGCCGCGTCAGCCGACCAGCGATCGATCGCGTCGATGACGGGCTGATCACGCCATAGGTCCGCCGGCGATGTCACCTCGACATGCGAGCCGCTGTCCGAGGGGGCGGAGGCAGATCCCGCGAACGGGCACCTGCTCGCACCGATTCCCTGCTGATGCGATGTCTTCGTCGCTGCGTCCATGGTCGCTCCCCTGAGTCGCCGCACCCTTCCGACGGTTCGGGCGCTGATCCCAGGCTCAGGTTGAGTCCTTGGAGAATGCTTGGCGGGTTGATGGCGATCGATCGATGAGCCCGCACTTCCGACCCGGTCGGGTGCCGGCCACATCGTGGTGGGTGCCTGGTGTTCGGTGGCCATTACTGCTCCCTGGGGTTGTTTTCCCTCCTGTGGAGGACAACGTGTTCCAGAAGAAGTGTTGGCTTTGGGACCTTGTCCCGTAATCGCTGCGAGGTCAGATTCGCGCCTCGAATGGGAAGGGTTTCCTATCCGATGGGTAAGCAACGCAACGAACTGAACCCAGCGGCTCGTCAGTCGGAGGCGTGATGTCGACCCGCTGGATCACCGAACACGAAATTGACCCAACGGCTGCAGGCTCCGACGCAATTCCGTCACTTGGACGTTGACTCGCTGAACGTCACCTGTCGAAGTTGATGACTTCTCCCCGATTGATCGACACCCAATCGCGCGCCTCGAGATACGGGCGGAATGTCTCGGTGATCAGCTTTCCGTCTTCGGGTGTCTTCGGCCGCTGGAGCTCGTAGAGGTGTGGGAACTCCGTCCAGGCGATGACGGCATCCCAGAGCCTCAGCGCCGCCTCCCCAGTGGGCGGGTCGACGAGAACGGGCCCGAAGAGGCATTGGCCGTCGGGAAAGAACAGCGTCGGCACCCCGTATCCGCCGGCATCAACCACCCGCTGATGCTCGGCCAGCACCTCGTCGCCGGTCGTCGGGTCCGCGATCGCCTGGTCGACCAGTTCCGGATCGAGACCGATCTCTGCGAGCAGGTGACGTGCGACGGCCTTCTCGTGCGGCTTGTGCCCGTCGACGTGCAGCGCACGGCCCGCCCGGGCGTACCACGCGTCGAGGTCCGCCATCGACCGACGCCGCAACAGCGCGCCGATAAGCATCATCGACCAGCCGTAGGACCACTCGCGTTCCCACGGGTGTTTCTTGCCGTCCTGACGATTGATCTCCTCGAGGCTGAAGAAGCGCCAGTTCACCTCGAGGCCCGTGCGATCACGTACCTCGCGGATCCACAGCGAGGTCTGGTACGCGTAGGGGCACATCACGTCGAAATGGAAGTCGACGAAGGCCGGACGACTCGTCACCACTGCACACTAGGTTGCGGTAGCGAGCATCTCAACGGTGGAATCGCAGATCGTCGATCGTCACGAAAGGAATCCCGATGGATCCCGTCATCATCGAATGTGCGGTCAACGGTGTCACGTCAAAGGCCACCAACCCACACGTTCCCGTCGAACCTTCCGAGATCGCGACCGATGCCCTGGCCTGCATTGAAGCCGGCGCGGCGATCATCCACAACCACATCGACCTGTCCGCCGTCAGCGTGGAGCACGCCGTCGAGCGCTATCTCGAGGCGTGGGGGCCGGTGCTCGACGCGCGGCCAGACGCGTTGCTCTATCCGACGATTCACTTCGACACCAACGGCTCGTGTTCCTACGAGCATCTGATACCGCTGGCCGCCGCGGGGATGCGGGTCGGGATCACCGATCCAGGCTCGGTGAACCTCGGCGTCCGCGACGCCGGCGGCCTACCGTCGGGCGGCTTCGTGTACCGCAACTCCTTCGACGTGATCGGCCGCGCGTTCGACATCTGCCGTGACGCACAGCTGGGCCCGAGTCTGGCCATCTACGAGCCGGGCTTTCTCCGCGCCACCATGGCGTGGTGGCGCGCCGGTCAATTGCCCGCCGGCGCGATGATCAAGTTGTACTTTTCGACCGAAAGGGGTTACCTCGGAGCGCCTTTCGGGTTGCCTCCGACCGAACGCGCGCTCGAGGCTTACCTCGAAGTGCTCGACGGGTGCGATGTACCGTGGGCGGTCTCCATCGTCGGCGGGGATCTGTGCGCGGATCGCCTCGCGGGATTGGCCCTCGAACGCGGCGGCAATCTTCACGTGGGACTGGAGTTCTATGGCGGCGATCGCACGCCGACCAATGTCGACCTGGTGGCCGAGGCCGTTTCGCTGTGCCAACGGTTTGGCCGACCGATCGCGACGCCCGACGAGGCCGCCCGCATCCTCGGATTGCCACGCAAGCGCTGCGCACCTCAGCAGTAGGTGCGGCAGGTGGCTAGGTCGAGAGCAACGAGGGATTACCCACACCGACGGTGATGCGCGGAGACGCGGAAGGATCTAGCCAGTTCAGCACGGTACGCATCTCATCGCGACCGATCGCAATGCATCCCCACGTGGGACTGCCGTCGGTCACATGGAGGAAAATCCCGGACACGCGGCCAGGGATGCGCTGTGGGTTCACCGCGATGTTGACGGCGTAGTCGTAGACGGGGCCCGAATCGTACAGGTTCTCCGCTATCGACGAAGGACGGTCCGGCCCGCGCACGTGGGTGTTGTAGGTCGGCGATTGAGCGTCCTCGTCCCACCAGTCCTGGCTGGTGGCTTGGAAGTACGGCATTTTCGTATCGGGATTCGGTTGGCGGCCAAATGCCTGATCGAACGCGAAGGTCCCGACGGGAGTGCGATGCACTCCGTCAGCGGGGGCACCGACCCCGAGGGCTCCCACCTTCGCGGGTATTGGCCCCAGGACCACCTTCCATTGCTGTCCGACCCGCTGATAGGCGGTCAGGGACCCTGTCGTCGCGTTCGCCGCCGGTACACCGACGACGATCCACTGGGCAGTTCGGTCCGCGGTTGCGGGTGCCGCCAACGCCAGGCTCAGAAGTAGCACCCCGATGAGCGCCAGCGCACGCAGCTTCACACGATCGCATCTTTGCTGGAGAACGTGTCATCCGCGGCAAGGTCGGATAACGATTCAACGGCAGGCCGCCGACGACCACGCTCACGAAGCGGACGTAGACGGAGCCGGAACTTCGGCGCAGCGTTCCACCCCGTCCGGTCCGAACCTCGACCCTGACTTCGCCAGGCGACGGCCGAACAGCCGTTGCAACGGCGTTGCGGCGAACGTCGTGATGATCGTCATGAGCGCCAAAATGGTATAGAGCTTGCCCGAAATCAGCCCTGCCTCGAATCCGATGTTGAGCAGAATCAGTTCCATCAGACCGCGGGCGTTGGCGAGTGCGCCCATCGAACCCGCTTCATACCAGCTCATGCCCTGCCAGCGCGCGGCCAGGCCGACCGCGCCGAACTTCGCCACGAACGACACCACCAAGACGATCGCCGCCATGAGAAGGGTGGGGCCATCCAGAATCAAGTTCAGCTGCGTATTCAGCCCCGAATAGATGAAGAACGCGGGCAACAAAAGGTACGCCGTCAGCGGCTCGAATCGTTCACGGATGAGCTCGAGCAGCGAACCTCGCGGCATCATCAGCCCGGCCACGAAAGCGCCGAAAACCGAATAGATTCCGACGATATCGGTGAACCAGCTGGCGGTCAGCACGACCAAGAGGATGACGCTCAAATGGGCGATCGGTATACCGCCGGTGCGTTCGGTGTCAGCACTGCGGGGTGTCCACGTTTCGAGTCGCGCGAGCAGCGGTCGGCCGATGTAGATCATGAACATCAGGAAGGCCAGCCCGCCTCCGATCGCCACTACGGCACCGAGCATGCTCCCTTTCGCGGTCGACACCACCGTGGCCAGCAGCACCCACGAGCATGCGTCGTCAACAGCGGCGCAGGACAAGGACATCGTCCCCAACCGGGTGTTGAGCAGCCCCGAGTCGTACACGATCCAGGCCAGCATCGGGAACGCGGTGATCGCCACGGCCGCAGCGAGGAACAGGCCACCCTGCCAATGCGCCACCTTGTCGGTGAAATACCCGCCGACACTGACCATCCACCATCCGACGACGCCCCCGAGGATCAACGGGACACCGATGCCGGCGATCGAGGTGGCTCCAGCCTGTCTGGAATGGGAAGCGAGGATGTCGAGCTTGAACGACGCTCCCACGAGAAACATGTAAAGCACGAGCCCGAGTTGACCGACGACATAGATCACGGTGAGGTTTGGATGCGTGAAAGTCTCGGCGCCGAGGGTCAGCTTGGTGGGGAACAGCCACTGCTGCGCCGCCGGCCATATCCAGCCCAATACCGAAGGGCCGAGCAGAAATCCGGCCACCATGATCGCGACCACTTGAACCTGGCCGAGGCGGCGGAACAGCGGCCAGAGGAGGCGGTACGTCACCAGAATGACCGCGATCTGCAGGAAGAAGTGATAGGCGACGCCCAGTAGTGATGGCATGGTCAGCGCCTATCCGACCATCGGAACACGAGGAGGCACGCCAACAATCCGACGATGCTCCACGCTGACAGGACGAGAAATATCCGACCGTGCTCCCAGCTACCGGCTGGCTCGAACGCGACCATCTGTTCCGGTAGGAGAACCGACCGGAACCCTTGGGCCATCCACTTGACGGGGAAGATCGATCCGACGATCAACATCCACGGCGGTAACACCATCAGCGGCACGTAGGTGCCCGACACGAACTGCAGCCCCACCGCCGGTCCGTTGGTGAGCACGGCCGCCGACACGGCGTTGCTTGCGAAGTTGCTGATGAAAACGCCCAGCAGCGAACAGCTCACGACGCCCAGCGCGAAGACCCACAGCAGGGTGAACCAGCCGACAATATCGGAGGGCAGCTGGAGACCGAAGACGAAAATCCCTACCAGCAGCAGGATCACGGCCTCGGCCACGCTGACAATGGCGACGAGCATGATCTTGCCGATGAAGTACGACGATGCCGTCGCCGGGGTTCCACGAAGCCGTTTCAACGCGCCGGTATCGCGGTCGGCGGCGACGCTGATGCCCAAGTTGATGAACGACGTCGACAGTATTCCGTAGGCGAGCATGCTCGCCGCGATCACGGCACCGGTGCTGACCGGGCTGTTGGGCGGTTTAGCCGTGAAGATCGACCCGAGCAGCAGACAGATCGCCGCGGGCATCGAGAACGTCAGCACCACCTGTTCGGGCCGGCGGTAGAACATCTTGAGTTCGGGGACGACTCGCGATAATCCGATACGCACCGCGGACGGGATCGGCGAGCGCGAGCGGTCGGCGCGGTGGCGAGGCTGCGGCGTCAGCACCGTGTGTTGGACGGACATCACGGTCGGCCGATCAGGTGCAGGTAGGCATCTTCGAGTGATGGCCGGGTGACGGTCAATCGAGCTAGTTCCGCACCCTCTCGGCTTCGCTGTCTGATGAAGTCGGTCGGAAAGTCTGTGCGCTCCACGCGAATCTCGTCTCCCTCCATCCACGTGACGGTGGCGGCCGAGTCGACGTGCTCGACCAACTTCATCGGCGAGTCCACTGCCACCACCCTGCCGTCAGCTATCACAGCGACGCGATCTGCCAGCGCGGCCGCTTCTTCCAGGTAGTGAGTGGTGAGCAGGATCGTCGTACCGTCAGCGGCCAAGAACCTGATGAGATCCCAAAACTGCCGTCTGGCTTCGGGATCGAAGCCGGTCGTCGGTTCGTCGAGGAATAGCAGTTCCGGCGTCCCGACGATGCCGAGAGCGACGTCGAGTCGGCGGCGTTGTCCGCCGGACAGTGTCCTGACCCTGTTCCCCGCAGATGAGGAGAGCCCGACAAGGTCGAGGACTTCCGCTGGGGCCCGGGCGGTGCCATAGCAGTTGGTGAACATCTGCACGGTCTCGTGCACGGTGAGCATTCCGGCGTCGCTGGCCTCTTGGAGGACGATGCCGATCTTCGCGCGCCAGCTTCGGCCCGCAGTGCCCGGATCTTCACCCAACACCAGCACCTGCCCGGCGTCACGCTTCCGATTGCCCTCCAGGATCTCGATCGTCGTCGATTTTCCCGCCCCGTTCGGTCCGAGGATGGCGAAGATCTCGCCGTAGCCAACGTCCAGATCGAGGTTCTGAACTGCTGGCGATCGCCCGTAGGCCTTGGACAATCCGCGCACATGCACCGCGGTGGCGGTCATGAGAACGTTCCGCCGGAATTCGGCTCTGCGGTCGACGCATCGAGTTCAGCGAGTAGCTCACGCATCTCGGCGTCCGACAGTTCACCCATCAGGTGGTCCAAGTCGTCAGCGACAACCTGTTCTGGCGGCTCGTCGGTGGTCGCGGGCTCACCGTGAATCGAATTCAGCTCGCCGAGTATGCGCTCGGACAACGAGTTCACGCTGACACCCTGAAGTATCTCCAGCACGGGCAGATCGATGGAGAACATGGAATTGATCCTCACCCTGAAATCCATCGCCATCATGGAGTCCAGGCCGATGTCATCGAGCATGTCGTCGGGCGCGATGTCGATCATGGCGCAATCAAAGACGGCGGCGACGACACGCTGAACGTGCTCCGTGACCACGGGTCGTCTGTCGGCTTCCGCGGTGACCGCGAGGATGTCGAGTATCGAAGATTCCGAACCGACTTCGTGCGCTGAGGCTTCTGTCGCTTCGAGTTCAGCGAACATGGCGGGGAGTGGACCGCCAAGTCCGTTGTGCCGGGCTCGATTCCAGTCGGCGGTGATGGCGACGACACTGGGCACCTGCTGATTGACCAAACGGTCCAGGATTCGTTTCCCCACGGCGGGTGTGATCAGCTCGATGCCACGCTGGGCGTAGACCTTCTCCAGCTTGAGATCTTCGACCATCCCCACCGACCACGGCCCCCACCCGATGGTGATGGCTGGAAGCCCCTGTGCCCGCCGATAATGCGCGAAGGCATCGAGGTAGGCGTTGGCGGCGGCGTAGTTGCCCTGGCCCGGCGCAGCGATGGTTGATCCCGCAGAACCGAACATGATGAAGAATTCCAGATCGTGGTTCTTGAACGCGTCGTGTAACACGCGAGCACCGATCGTTTTCGGCGCCAGCACCTTTGCGAAGTCGGATTCGCTCATGTTGATCAGGAGTTGGTCTGCCACCGATCCCGCCGCGTGGACGATGCCGCGGATCGGCCGGCCGCCATCTCCGACATGGCTGCGCAGCCACGCTGCCATCTGATCGGAGTCGGTGATATCGACACTGGCGGTGGTGATCTGGGCGCCGAGACGTTCGACAGCCCGGATCGCGGTGACGGTGGCGAAGTGAGGATCGTCGTCGGTGAGCGTCGACCACTGGTCCCTCGGCGGAATCGGAGTGCGGCCCAACAAGGTGATGTGCCGCGCTCCCCGTTCGGCCAGGTAGGTGGCCACCACACGACCGAGTGCTCCCGCTCCGCCGGTGACAACGTACGTCGCGTCTGGGGTGAGTTTGGTGGGAAAGGGTTTGGTCAGGTTGCTGCATGGGCGCAGGCGCGGGACGAGGGTGGCGTCTCCGCGGAGCGCGATCTGGTCCTCGGATTCGCTGTCGAGAACGTGGTCACAGATGCGTGTGGCGGTTTGAGTGCGGTCGTCTGCCTTGTCGATGTCGATCAGGCCACCCCAGTGTTCGGCGAACTCCTGGTGGCCGATGACTCGGCCGAGACCCCAGATGGTGGCCTGGTCGGGTTGCGTGGACTCCGACGGCGCCGCCGGTTGCGCATTGGCGGTGATCAGATGGAGGCGTGGCTTGTTGGTGCCGTGCTCCGCAAGCGCTTTGACAAGCCGGAGGGCCGTGAATGCGCCCACGTGAAGGTTCGTGTCGGTGGAGGCGTCGGACATGTCAAGGGGCCAGCAGTCGATGACGCCCGCGAGATCCTTTTCTCGGCGGAGGTGAGTGGTGACCAACTCCGACATGTGGTCGGGGCGGCAAGGGTTCACCACGTATCCGCCCTCGGTGTCGGTGAGCGTCTCGACGGATTGGCGAGCGACCGTGTGTACCCGATGGCCGCGACGGCGTAGCTCTTCGGTCATGGCTGCGCCGATACCGCAATCGTCGAGGAGGATGAGCCATGACCCGACGGACGCCGTGTCCTCACCGGGCTGGTCGGGCGTTGGGCCCCAATGCAGTTCGTACAGGCCCTTGTCGATGTGAGCGGGTGACATCCGGGACGAGGCGCTCAGCGATTGCACAACGAAACCGTCGATGACGGCGAGCGTGTTGCCCAGTTGATCGGTGATCGTGATGTCGCACTCGACGGCCTCGCCGGTTGCCGACACGACGTCGACGTGAGCCGTCATGTGCGCGTCGGGCCGCCCGTATATGGAGCAGCGCCTGATACGGGTCGGAAGGTATGGCTCGTCGTTCTCCTGTTGCCCGAGAAACGGTGCTCCGAAGAGTGTTTGGAAGGCACCGTCGATGAGCGCGGGATGAAAACGGTAGTCGGCGAGTTCGTCGGAGATAGGCGCGGGAATCGCGAGTTCGGCAGCCGCCCAGTCCTCGCCGGCTGTCACGCCCTGCACGGATCGAAAGGCCTCGCCGTATTCGAAACCTATGGCCTCGGTGCGCGCGTAGAAGTCGTCGGCGCTGATCCGGGTGACCGGCTCGCCGCTCTCCGGCGTCTGGCGGCGACTGGGTACCGCCGAAAGCATGTTGAGTTCTGCGGTGGCGGTGACCGTCCACTTGAGGTCGCCGTCGGCCGTGGCGGTGAATGCCGCGAATTCCAGGGTGCCGCTGTCCTGGTTGAGCGTCGTCCGGAGGATGGGATCGCACGTGTCGTCGAGGAGGACGGCGCGGTGGAGCACGAGGTTGTCCACGCTGTGAATCGACCCGTAGGTTGCCTCGGCGGCGGCGAGCGCCATTTCGATGTACACAGCCCCCGGCACGACGATGCTCTTCTGAATTCGATGGTCAGCGAGGAATGGGTTGAGGACAGCGCTGATCTCGGCTTCCCACGTCGGATGGACGCCGCTGACCGGCTGTCCGAGAAGCGGATGCACCGGGTTGTAGAAGAGCGACTCCACCGCTTCCTGCGTCTCGTCCCAGTACCGCTTGGTCTGCCATGGGTACGAGGGCAGCTTGAGCAGCCTCCCCCGTCCGCCCGGGTGCACGGCGTCCCACGCGACGTCGTGCCCATGGCAGTGCAGAGCACCGACACAGTTCAGCAGGGTTCGGCTGTCGTCATGATCGCGCCGCTGGGAGGCCATCACCGAAACCCTCTGCGCACCAGCAGTTTCGAATATTGATGCCGCCAATACGGGATGTGGACCCAGTTCGACGAACTGGGTGTAGCCGTCGTCGAGCATTCGACGGAGCGCCGGCTCGAACAGAACGGTGGCGCGAGTGTTCTGCCACCAGTACGCAGCACCGGCGTCGTAGCCGTCCAGAAGCTCGCCGGTGACCGTGGAGTACAGCGGAAGCGTGGCGGCTTTCGATGACAAACTCTCGAAGGCGCTGAAGAGATCGTCCTTCACTGCGTCCATGTAGTGGGTGTGGTAGGGCACTTTGACGGCCAGCCGCCGGTTGAACACTCCCGCCTCGTCCAACTGCCGTGCAACGTCGTCGAGGACGTCGCCGTCTCCAGCGATGGTCACCGCAGACGGGCTGTTGATCGCGGCCACTGAGACCCGCCGGCCGAACTCGTTGAGCGCTCTCTCGTCGACCGCTTTCATGAGTGATTCGGCGTCGAGGCCGACCGCCAGCATCCGTCCTTGCCCACTGGTGCGTTGCTGCAGACGGCTGCGGTGGTAGATGACGTGAACCGCCTGCTCGAAGGTGAGCAGACCGGCGAGATGATGTGCGGCCACTTCGCCTGCGCTGTGCCCGATTACGGCATCCGGGGTGATTCCGAAGTGAGCAAGCTGCTCGGCCAGGGCGATCTGGATGGCGAAGTTCGCGGGCTGAGACACGTCCGTTTCCGCCATGCGGGACCGCGCCTCGTCGCGTCGGAGTTCGTCCAGGAGCGACCAGTCGGTATATCGCGACAGCTCTTTGTCGCTGCGCTCGATGCTCTCGGTGAACACCGGGAAGACGTCGAGCAGTCCCCCGCACATTTTCCACCACTGGGGGCCCATGCCGGTGCAGACGAACGCCAATCGGGGCACGGGGTTTCCGACGCGACCCGTCGAGATCTGCCCGCCGTCGGCGATGGCTTGAAGTTGTTCGCGCACATCGCTGATGCTGTCGGCGACCACGACGTGACGGTGGTTGAGGTGGACACGTCTCTGGCCGAGTGTGTACCCGAGATCTGTCAACGTGACTTCCGGATGGGCGGCCAGATGTCCGGCCAATCGCCCGGCGGTTGCGACGAGCGCGTCCTCGCTGCGCGCCGAGATCGGCAGAACGGCGAGCGGCAGAGCCGCGGAGTCTTCCCGGCCCGGGGCGGTCACCGCGGTCGGCGGTTCGGCGAGCACCACGTGCGCGTTGGTGCCGCCGAACCCAAAGGAGTTGACCCCCACGATGCGTCGTTCACCGTTCGGGAACGGCCGCCCCGTTCGAGGTATGTCGATCTTGAGGTCCGCGAGCGAGACGTGGCGGGTGGGGGTGCGCAAATGGAGGTTGGCGGGAATGTAGCCATGTTTGGCGACCAATGCCGCCTTGATCAGACCGGCGACCCCGGCGCCTGCCTCGAGGTGGCCGATGTTGGTTTTGACCGATCCGATGAGCAGTGGATTGGTGGACGGTCGATCGGACGTCAGCGCGCTAGCCAGCGCCCGCATCTCGATTGGATCGCCGACCGGTGTGCCGGTGCCGTGTGCTTCTACGTATCCCACCTCGGCCGCCTGGACGCCTGCGCGTTTGAGAGCCGTCCTGATCGCTGCCTCTTGCGCTTCCTCGCGGGGCACCGTGATGCCGTCGGTGTGGCCGTCCTGCGACACCGCGGTGCCGAGTATCTGCGCGTAGATGTCGTCACCGTCGTCGAGCGCCTGCCGGAGCGGCTTGATGACGACGACCGCTCCCCCCTCCCCGCGCGCGTATCCGTCCGCGGAGTCGTCGAACGCCTTCGAGCGTCCCTCCGGGCTGAGGAACCCGCTCTTCGATTCCGCGATGGCGGTGTTGGGGCCGACCATGATGTTCACGCCGCCGGCGAGCGCGATCTCGCACTCATGGTTCCAGATACTCTGTGCGGCAAGGTGTACGGCAACCAGCGAGCTGGAGCATGCCGTGTCGATCGCCATGCTCGGTCCGCGAAAGTCGAACGCATGAGAGATGCGGTTCGCCAGCATCGTCATCATCATTCCGGTGGCTGAATGAGCCTTGAATCGGTACCGGCTGGTGCGACCCTGGTTCTGCAGCAGCTGATAGTCGAGGGTGAATCCGCCGACGAAGACACCGACGTCGGTGCCCGCCAGCCTGTCGATGGCAAGCCCCCCGTCCTCCAGTGCCTCCCAGGTGGCGTGCAGCAGGAGGCGCTGCTGCGGATCGAGCGAATGTGCCTCTCGGGGTGACATTCCGAAGAACTGCGGGTCGAATTGATCGATCTCATCCAGGAATCCGCCGCGGCGTGTGGCGATCTTGCCGACCTTGGCCGGGTTCGGATCGTGATACCGAGCGGCATGCCAGCGCGTCTCGGGTACGTCGCGGGTGGCGTCGGTCTCGTTGCACAGCAGGTTCCAGAAGCCCTCGGCTGACTCGCCTCCGCCCGGAAAACGGCAACCGATTCCGACAATCGCCAAGGGCTCGCGGGCGTTGTTCTCAGTCAACATGATCAGCTCGATTGAAGTGCCGGCGAGGTGGCGACAATCCAGTCGGCGCTCACGGGGTTCGTTGCCTGCTCGTGTCGGTAGACGGACCGCAGCTCGCGCAGTAACGAATCCCGTTGCCATTCCTGCACTTGCCGCATGACGTCGTCGTCACCGAACATCGAAGACTTGTCGGCGATGACCGTCTCGACGAGCTGACCTGCCAGCTGACGCAAGAGCAGGGCATTGGATTCGAACTGCTCGTTGAAGTTCGTTGCCTTTCCCATCATCGCGGTGTGCAGCACCCCCATGAAGTTCAAAGGCGAATACAGATCGAGGAACGCCACCGATGAGGTGCCGCCCTCGACTGCAGCCCATTCCCGGAAGAACCGTTGAACGCGGTTACTCAGCGCGATGAGTCCCTCGAGATGTGGAACGAAATCAGGTTCATCGGACACCCGCACGAAGCGGTCGTTCACGTAGAGAAGACCGACGAATCCCCAGTAGAACGCGACGTCCCAGATGATTTTCGAGGACATGACGGGCGCCGACCCCATCAAGGTGTACTGATCCTGGTACACGGCAAGCCACATTTCGGTTAGTGACCGATACAGCGAATCGCTGATCTGCGAGCGCCCGACGACGTCTTCACCGTCGAGATCACGAGTGACCATGTCGGTGATCAGCCCGTTTCCGATCGCGACGAGATCCAATCCGGATGAGTACAACGGGTCAAGGAAAACTCCGGCGTCGCCGGTGAGGCACCACCGGTTGCGCCCGTCGAACACTTTGGTCGCGCCGTGGCTGTATTTCTTCATGACCCGGAAGTCCATGATCAGGTCATCGAGTTCCGCTAGCACGTCAGCGCACTGCGGCTCGTGTGCGCGAAGCCATGCTTTCGCCTTGGCCAAGGTGTTGAAGTCGTCAAACGCGTGGAACGCCGGGTCGGCCACGATACCCACGCTGGTAGCACCAGATGCCAATCGGATGAGCCACACCCAATACCCTTCGCCCATCAGGTGATTGGTGGACATCGCGCGGTCACCCTCGTGCAGGCGTGCCTGCCAGGACGAGTCATCGCTCCATCGCCCGATGTCTATTTCCGCTGCGACCCGGAACCACACTGCATTGCAGTGATGTTCATTGGCACGCTTGAGATCCAGCTGGCGAGACAGTGCCCGGTTCCGGCCCGACGCGTCAACCACCCACCGCGCCGTCATGTGCGTGACGGTGTCGCCGTTCTGGACCGTGATCGTGTGCGGGCCGTCGTGTTGTCCGAAATCGACTGAACGCACCCGGCCACGGACGATGTCGACGCCCTCCGAGTGGCATCGCCGCGCGAGCTCGTTCTCCAGCCTGCCGCGATCGAGCTGATAGGTCACCTGGGGGACGAAAGACGAACTGCCGAGTTCGACCCGCTGCGCGATGTCGGTGTTGAGCTCGTTCGAGAAGAACATCCGAAGCCCCATCTTGCGCAGCTGAGCGGACTGCAAGTGGTCGCCCAGTCCCAGCCGGTCGCGCAGATAGTGCGCGGAGACCTCGACCGTGGACTCGCCGACCGTGTGGGTGATCTCTGGCACCGGATGAGCGTGCGGCTCGATGACCGTGATTCGCGTCGTCGGACGAACCCGCCGTATCTCGAGGGCCAACGTCAGCGCCGCCACGCCTCCCCCGATGATGCCGATGTCGTGATCCGCTGCCCGATCGCCGCCCTGCGAGAGGCGCGACTTGATTCGCAGCGCGAGCGCTTCGCGCGCCTGCGGACTCATCTGCGATAGCTGTGTCCGGACGTCCACGCGCTACTCCTCTCGACTCGTGCCGCCGAAGGACCGATCGGTGGACCGGCACGGCGGACTGGCACCCTGAACTCAGCAGGTATCCGCGGCCCGCCTTCGATGCATAATCGATGCAGGCTTCCCGCCTCGAGCGAATCACAAACCGGGCGGGAGGGCACCGCAAAAGTGATTACCGATTTCTGACACGCCCGTTCGGGGATAACGAAGGGTCACCTCAGCGGCCTGGACGCGACGATGAACGCCGCGAGTGATTCATCAATGAGCACACTTCCTCATCGAGCAGGCGACTGCGCCAATCGCTTTGCCAGATAGGGCGCCGTACGGCTGTTTTTCGCGCGTGCCACCTTGTTGGGCGGGCCCGCCGCAACAACCCGACCGCCGTTGCCGCCGGCGCCCGGTCCCAGGTCGATCACCCAGTCGGCGCCTGCAACCATGCGCATATCGTGTTCGGCCACCACCACGGTATTGCCCGCGTCGACAAGGCGATGCAGTTGAGCATCGAGCAAATCCACGTCGGCGGGGTGCAGCCCGGTGGTCGGTTCGTCGAGGACGTAGAGGGTGTGCCCTCGCCGGGGCCGCTGCAGCTCGGAGGCGAGCTTGATCCGCTGCGCCTCGCCACCGGACAGCTCGGTCGCGGGCTGTCCGAGACGGAGATATCCCAATCCGACCTCGCGAAGCGTGGTCAGGCTCCGCGCTGCGTTGGCGACGTCGGCGAGGAACTCCGCCGCCTCATCGACGGTCATCGCGAGCACGTCGGCGATCGTCTTATCGCGATACCGAACCTGAAGTGTTTCGTCGGAGTAGCGCGCACCATGACACGCCGGGCATGTCGCGTATGTACCTGGGAGGAACAACAATTCGACCGACACGAACCCCTCACCCTGACAGGTCGGGCAGCGACCGTCGGCCACGTTGAAGGAAAACCTGCCCGCGGTCCAACCGCGACGACGCGCCTTCGGGGTAGCGGCGAACTCGCGTCGCACGGCATCGAACAAACCGGTGTAGGTCGCCAGCGTCGAGCGCGGCGTGCGTCCGATCGGGCGCTGGTCGACCGACACCAGCCGTTTGATCTCCTCGACCCCCGCTGCCGTAACACCGACGCTCGCGTCGTGGTCCAGATCGTCAATCTCGGTGTCAGCTTCGTCTTCGGAGTCGGCCGGCTCGGCGGCGCGTCCCATGCCGAGATGGCTGTTCACGACGTCACCGAGGACCTTGACGACAAGCGTCGACTTGCCTGAACCGGACACACCGGTGACCGCCGTGTACACACCAAGCGGCAGGTCCACGTCTAGGTCTTTCAAATTGTGAAAGCAAATCCCACGCAGCCGAAGCCGCCCGGACTGTGTGCGGGGTTGATGAGACGGCGAGCTGGCACCCTCGAATAGGTACCTACGGGTGACCGACTGCTCAATGTCGGCGAGGCCCGGCACCGGCCCGCTGTAGAGCACGTCCCCGCCGAGCTCCCCCGCCCCAGGGCCGACGTCGACGATCCAATCGGCACGGCGAGCGACGTCCATGTCGTGCTCGACCACGAATAAGGAGTTGCCCGCGCGCCGCAGGCGGTCCAGCACATCGAGCAGCGGTTCGGCGTCCGCGGGGTGCAGTCCAGCCGACGGCTCGTCGAGCACATAGAGCACGCCGAACAAGCCGGCACGCAGTTGAGTGGCCAGCCGCAACCGCTGGAGCTCGCCGGGTGACACCGTCGGGGTGCGGCGACTCAGCGAGAGATAGCCGAGGCCGAGGTCTATGAGTATCTGCAGGCGCGCGACAAGATCGGCGGTGATCATGGTCGCCACTTCCGTCAGCTCACCAGAATTTGTCGACTCGTAAGCGGCGGCGGTATCGGTCCGAGAAGCCGTCGGGCGCAACGTGTCAGCCAGGTCGGTCAACGGCATCGCAACATAGTCGGCGATGGTCCGCCCGGCGAACGTCACCTTCAGCGCCTCCGCACGTAGACCGGACCCGCCGCACGGTGGGCACTCGACGCTGTCGACGAATTGCAGTACGCGGCGACGCATCATCGCGCTATGGGAGTTGGCCAGCGTGTGGCGGACATGGCGTTCGGCGCTGGAAAACGTGCCGTTGTAATAATAATCCGCTTGCACGGGGTGCTCGCCCGGATCGATTTCGACTGTTGGCTGCTCATCGGTGAACAGGATCCAATTGCGTTGCCGTTTAGGAAGTTTCCGCCACGGCTTGTCGATGTCGTAGCCAAGCGTGATCAAAATGTCGCGCAGGTTCTGCCCCTGCCAGGCCCCCGGCCATGCGGCGACGGCTCCTTCGCGAATGGTCAGCGACGGGTCTGGCACCAGTGTCTCTTCGGTCACCCGGTGGATTCGTCCCAGCCCGTGGCACTCGGGGCACGCCCCGACCGCGGTGTTCGGGGAGAACGCGTCGGAGTCCAGTCGTTCCGTAGCACCCGGCGGGTAGGTTCCCGCGCGAGAGAAGAGCATCCTCAGCAGGTTCGACAGGGTGGTGACGGTGCCGACCGTCGACCGCGATGTCGCCGAACCTCGGCGCTGCTGCAACGCGACGGCGGGCGGTAGGCCGGTGATGTCATCTACCTTTGGCGCGCCGGTTGGCAACAGCAGGCGACGCGCGTACGGAGCAACCGATTCGAAGTAACGGCGCTGCGCCTCGGCATAGATGGTCCCGAAAGCCAACGACGATTTGCCGGATCCGGAGATCCCCGTGAACGCGACCAGCGCATCACGCGGCGCTACGACGTCGACACCCCGCAGGTTATGGACCCGCGCCCCATAAACGCGCACACAAGGGTCGATGTCATCCGCGCTTCCGTCGGGCATTTTGGTCATCCTGCTCGGACGGGTACCCGAGCTGCGGCGACGCAAGCATGACGTGGATACGACGGCCGCCAGATGGCCACCGTGATCGACTGGGTAGACCCAGCCGGGCACGGCCAGGACGTCGTCGTCTATCTCACTGATCTGCCGCGCAGAGACGGCACTCGCCCAGTAATCGCCGACATCAGCCCTGAGGACCGATTCGGGCTCATCTCAATGCCGGGCATCGGTGGGCTCTTCGTGAGCCGGCGGGTGCAAGCCGTCATCGAGTCGATCGTGGCCGAAGTTGAGCCGCACGCCACCGAGCCCCCAGACGATGTCACGAGTTTGACGCGCACCGAACACCATGGGCATGTTCGGTACGCCGCCCCACAGGCGTTCGCGCGACTGCGACTGCTCTCGGGCATGGTGTATGCCAACCGTCCATGGCGCCTCGCGGCCGGCATGTCGCGCGTCATGATGGCGACATTCGCCAGCGGAGCCGTCAGTTTGGCCTATCCCACCATCTGGCAGCTGTCGGCCACGATGGGTCCGTGGCGTTTGAGCGCGACCACGGTCCTCGCGACCGCAGCGATGGTCGCCTGGTTGGTGATCAACCACAAGTTGTGGGAGCGCCCCGATACGCCGTCCCAACGTGAGCGCGCGGCGATGTACAACACCTCAACAGTGATCACGTTGACGATCGGCGTGGGCGTGCTGCACGCCACTTCGTTCGTGCTCCTGTTCCTGACCGCTCTATGGACGCTGCCCCCTCAAATGCTCGAGCAAAATCTTGGTCATCCCGTTGGAGCCGCCGACTATCTGCGCTTGGCGTGGCTGGTGGCAGCGGTCGCAACGTTGGGTGGTGCGCTCGGATCTGGCCTTGAGGACGACGATGTCGTGCGCGAGGCGGCCTACGGGGTCCGGCAGCAACAGAGATTCGATAAGGCCGACCAATCATCCGCAGAGTGAACGGTATCTCCTGGGCAGCGTCGGCCGTCCTTTTGGCGTCGGCCGGAGTTGGGGATGCCAGACACCCAGCGCCAACCATCGATGTTGATTGAGTCGTCGGCCAAAAGAAAAGCAGGTCAGAGATTTGTCCCTGACCTGCTTCTTCTCTTGTGGAGCTGCCGGGAATCGAACCCGCTCCAAAAATCCTGTTGAACTGCAAGAATGCCGAATCAGGTACGCGACACGACATGAAAGCGCGCGAGATGACCTGGGAAAACGGGCCAGGTGTTGATGGCATCAACACGAGCGCAGCCCATTTAAGGTCGCCCTGACCTGCTCGATGCGAACTGGCATAGCTCTTCGGCCATGCGTCTCCACCGGCCCGCATGGTGGCTTTCGCCACCGTTGTGCCCACCACGCGGAGGATGTTGAACGGATTACCGCACGAGTATCGCGGTGGCCTCCACTGGCGTCTTCTGAATGCCTTCAATGTCATTGAAAGATGGTGGAACCCTCTTCGACGGTACTCACACAGCTTGTCAGACAAGTCTCCCGCGGTCGGCGGCGTAACCCACGGTGTCTCGAGTTGCACGGTGGCCGTCCACATCGCCAAGGCCCTCGCTCGGCGGCCAAGATTTGGCGGTACGCCTTGTGGGTTTCATCAGTGCGGTGAGCACACTCATTCCGATTCCGAATACGGCAGAAAATTGGCGCCGGCGGGAGGCAAAGGAACCTACCGGGGTGAGCGGATCCTCCGGCGGTGCATTGGGCGCGAGAAGGTCGGCCCAGCACCGCTCCACGGTAAAGAGCTCGTGCAGGTGGGTAGACAGTTCAGGGTCGTCACCCATGTCCCAGCGTAGCGAGTAGCTTCAGCAAGTCACGCCGGTCCTGTTCGCCGAACTCGGCGAGAACACGCCGTTCGGCCGCGCGCACACCGGAATTGGTGCGCTTGAGCAGCTCGGCGCCCTCGAACGATAACTCGATGGGCTGTGATCGCCCAGACGGCACTACTGCGGCCCGCACCACTAAGCTGCGCTTCTGCAATCCCCGCACCACCCTGTTCATAGCTTGTGGGGACACGTTGATACCGCGCGCCAACTGCGCATTGGACATGCTGGGCGATTGCGACAACAAGCGCATGCATAGGTACTGCGGGAAGGACAAACCCAGTGGCGTGAGCACCGTGACCGTCACCTCGCTACGCAGCGCCGAAGTTAAGCGGTGCAGAAGGTAGCCCAGCGGCTGGGTTTCAACCCGTTCCACGGATCAGGTCAGGGTGGGGACGACTACGTCGTCGGGAATCTGAACGGTGCGGTCGTGAGTTGGCCAGCCGAAGACGATTGAGCGGAAGACTACATAACCCGGTAGCAGAGAGACCGCATATCCCGTGGCAACGTTCGACGGGGGTGTGCTTGCATTCCTGTGCGTTCAAAGCCAGCAGATCGCTCCGTAGCGTTCCGGTGTCGATTGAGTCCGCGACGTGATCAACGGTTACCGTTCTTGCCGCCAAGACCAGCGCTGCCGTGGTGGTCCAGCGCGGGTAGAGAACGGCCTTGCTGGCACGGGCGATGGCGGCAATGGCGTCGACCGTCACCTCGCCGTACTCCCGCTCTTTCAGCAGCTGCAACGCCGCCTCGAGCCGCTCGGTGTCACGCGCCGACCAAGCGAGAAGACATCAGCATCTGCGATTTGGCACACAGTGACAGGCTAGGCCAACCGCCACCGTGCGGAGGCAAGATAGTTCAGGCACATGAATTTCTTGTTCAGGTAATATTAGGCAAACTTATATCAAGATTGACCGTGGCCACGGCGACCTCGCTGTGGTTCAACTTATGCGCCACACCAAGATTCGGCCGCGGCAAACAATTCATTGATCGCCTGACACGACTGGGCTGCCACGCGGGCTCCACCGGACGAGACCAATCGCTCCCATTTGGTGCCAGCGAACCGCGAAGCTGCCACGCGGATCACCTGCCCTCCTTGAAGCGACCCTCGCCACCATTATCTCCTCGTCGAAATCCGCTCCTCGAAAGGCGAAATGAAACACCAGACCGTTCTTCACCATGGCTGGCGCAGCCGTGACGAGACGGAGCCGAGGTTTTGGGGGTTTGCTCCCTCGCCCGGCGAGGTCGGCGCAGAGCGGATGTGCGCAGCTCCGATCCGCTGAGGACCCAGTCGCTACTTCTCGCCGAAGGCGTCGGCGAAGCTAGTGTTGCCCATGCTTTCCCTCTGAGTGGCGTCCAGCGCAGCCAGCAGGCGGGAATTCTCGATGACGATCATCTCCACGTCAGGCCCCTCGTCGGCATAGTGGCGATGCCAGATCCACGGCGGCGTATACACGAAGTCGCCCGCGCTCCACCGGACGCGTTGATCGCCAACCTCCGACCAACCCGAGCCATATCGCACGAAGTGAACCGACTCATGTACGTGTCGATGAAGGTCACTGCCCTCGCCCCCGGGAATCTTCTGCAGAAAAAACTCTACCGAGCGAGCAGGTATTCGTAGGAGCAGCCCAATCTGAGATGGGCTTCCAGTCTCGATCCAGTGCGCGTCGTCGGAGCTAACGACCAGGTGCTCCTCCCCCACGTGCTGGCTGTCGCGGCCTGCTGCTCGTGCCATACTCTTCGAGAATTCATCTATCTCGTCACGGGATAGCGTCATTGAACGGGCTCCTTCGTGTATTTCTTCGTTGAGTCCACAGAATTGTTGGTTGCTGGAAAAGATGACACCCGGTGGAACAATGCGGTGCCAATGGGATTCGTCGTTCGATAACCACAGAAACGTGTAAATGTCATTGCAGGGGGGATGCACCCGTCAGCATTCGTCGGCGCGGCTTGAGGTTTGGCTGGATCAGCTCTGGTTCTGCTGAGTGCGTTATCGCCCGTCGCAATTGCCGACGGCGAGCCTCGTATGAAATGACCCTGCTTAGGGACATAGATGCCGCCATCGGAGTGAAGGTGCGCTTCGCGGCCTCGCGGCGTCATGCACTGGGAACCACTTTGCGGAGCTTGTCAGGAAGCGTTGAGCAGTCCGCATAGTCTGGGCGCTGACTTGCTTCTTGACTCATTGGGGCTTGCCGTACACCGCAACTACAACTGTGCGGTCGATGGAATTCTCTGACCACACCCCGATCCGGGTGTTTGCACAGTCAGACATGACCGCAAAATCGACCGGGTCGTAATACCACTGGTTGATCAGCTCGATGCCGCTCAACGCGAGTGCTGGATTTATCGCAACGGTTTCAGACACCACGCCGCTGAATCCCGCGGCTTCCGCCCGCACCTGGGGCGTGGAACCATCCGATCCAATGTCGCCGTCGACGTTGCGGTTGGCCAGCGCATCGCGAGCGTGCCACTGGGCAGCGAGCTGGAGGGTCGGACTAATGATGATGTCGTTCGGGCAGCCCGCCTGGCGTTGAATGGTGTAGACATTGGCTACCACGCCGTCATTGAGTCGCTTGTTGTCGCCGTGCGCGGCGGGCGGTATCGGTAGTGCTTGCACGCCAAGTACTGCAACGATACCTAGTGTCAAACGGGGCAGGAGACCGAACGCCGATCCGTCTTTGACCGTCTTCACCCTGCGTGGAGTGGGTACCGAAGCGTCGAATTTGTCACGGCAAGGGCGCTTTTCGTGCATCGAGTTACTCGTAAGCAATTTCATCAGTGTGGCAGTCTGTCGGCGGGCCGGCCGCAGCCTCGTCCCACTGATCGAAAATGGACGGGATCCCACCAGCAGCGGCCGACGGCGCAGCGAGGATCAAGCTCGCCACGGCTCTTCGATCGATGCGCAAGGGGTGCCACTGAGAATTTGGTGTCACACGAACCAAAACTGAAATCGATGTGACGTGCTGATCCCAATCACGCCGGCGACCGGACTTGATCGCGATCTCCGCGCTGATCGCCTGCTGACTCGCCAGGGCGCCGTCGGGATTGCTGTCGATCAACGCAGTCACGGCGCCTACGGTACCGACGACTTCGAGACTGGCGAACCGATGAATTTCACTCAGCGGAAGGGGACCCGAAATTGGCAGGCATGTTTCGACGCGCAGAACCACTGTCGACTCGCTGATTTGCAACGAATCGGTGCATCTCCAACAAGGTCGAAGTGCTACAGGTTGGGCGCGAATCGGAGTCTCCGCAGCGCTTACGGGATAGACGTCCACGGTTCTCCCCGGCAATGTTCGGCAGAGAGCCAACGCCCTCCGTCAGTTTCGAACATTAAGCGGAGGAGTAGGCGAGTCGGTCCGCCTCAAACCCTCAAACTGCCGAACTACCGCCGAAGGAAGCGCATACAAGATGACCATCACGACACCGCTCGGATCCGATGCTAGGGCGTGGGCCACCGAGAACCTTCGAGGCTTCTATATGTGTCCTGTCACGCCCCTCACCGACGATTTCGAGCTGGACGAGGACGGTCTGCGGCAGAACATCGACGCGTTTGTGGAGATGGGTTGCACTGGCCTCGTCGTAGGCGGCTTTTTCGCTGAGGGATGGAACATGACACTGGCCGAATGGCAGCGCTACCACGAGGTAGTCGCTGACGCCACCGCCGGCCGCCTTCCCTTGTTTACGATCATTCTGGACTCGTCGGCGTACCAGGCGGTCGAAAGATTACGCTTCGTGGCGTCTCTGGGCTTCACCGGCGCCGAGATAATGAACCCATCAGTTCAGCTCAAGACGGACGGCGACGTCGTAGACTACTTCGACTTCGTGGCGCCTGCCACCGGGCTGGCGCTAGTGCTCTACCGGACGCCGGTATCCAGTTTCGTGTACACCCACGACGCCGTCGCTCGCATCGCCGAGCACTCCAACGTCATCGGGATCAAGAATGGCACTTTGAGTTGGACCGACAGCATCGCATTACGCCGCCGCTTCGGGGACCGCCTTGTCATCAGCGAGCCGAATGAGCGCTATTGGGCGCATGATGCTGCGCTCTTCGGGGGTCGGGTGCTTTATGGGGAGCTCTCCCTGATCCTGTACGGGAAACGGCGGCAGGAACTGCACCACTACACCGACCTTGCCTTCGCTGGTGAACTGGCGGGGGCACTGCCTGTGTCGGCGAAGCTGGACGCAATCCGCCAGGTGTACGAAGAGGTGCTCATCGGCCGCATCGCGGCAACGGGTTCCTACGTCGCGGCGATGCCTTATCTGAAGGCGTGGTTCGAGCTGTTGGGGCTTCGTGCCGGCCCGGTACGGCCGCCCGTCAAAGCCCGGCTGTCTGCTCCGGAGCGCGAAGTTCTGCAGGAGAAACTGACGGCCGCGGAGGCCATTTGATGCGCGTCTTGATCCTCGGCGCGGGCGGGCTCGGTTCGGTCCTGGGCGGCTATTTGGCGAACACTGGCGTGGATGTCACCCTGGTCGGTAGGCCGGCGCACACCGAGGCGATCACCCGCGACGGCCTCCGAATCACGGGCCGTCGGGGCGACCTGGTGATCACCGACAACTTGACAGCGGTCGACCAGACCGCCAAGGCCACTGGACACTTCGATTACCTAGTGTTGGCGGTGAAAGGCAAAGATACGGCGCAGGCGTTGGCAGAGGCTGACGGGCTGCGCGATGTCGTGAGCAGCGCGTTGTCGGTGCAGAACACCGTCGAGAAAGATGCGACTCTCGCCGGGTGGCTTGGGCCGGACCGGGTGATCGGAGCCTCCACGATCGAGGGCGGCACCTTGCTCGAACCGGGCCTCGTACGCAATCACCTAACAGCTGAGGTGACCGCTTACTTTGGGGAACTTGACGGCTCATGCAGTGCGCGCGTCGACGACCTGACGGCTGCCTTCACTAACGCCGGCCTTCCTGCAATGGCGGTGGGCAACATTGAGCAGGTCGAGTGGGAAAAGCTCGCTCAGATCGCGCTGGCGGCCGCGTGGTCGGTCACCGCGCTGGGCGCAATCCCTGGCGCCTCGGTCTTCGAGGGCATGGAGGTGCCTGAGGGAGCGATGTACTTCGTCGCGCTTGCGAAGGACCTTCTCGCGGTCTACCGCGCGAAGGGCTATGAGCCGATGAACTTCTTTGCGCCTCTATCCCGCCTCAAGGAACTCGACGCCCTTCCGACGGACGAGGCGATCAAGTTTGTCATCGGACAGGGCAAAGTAATGCGCGAGAAGGGAAACACAGGCCACCCCTCGATGTACGAGGATGTCGTGCGAGGACGTAAGACAGAGGTCGATTTCATGCTGGGTCCTTACGTCGCCGCCGCTGAAGAACTGGCCATGGATGTGCCCACGCTGCGAGTCGCCTACCAGATCATTAAGACCGTCGACGGATTCCTGGCCTAGCGCTGACGCCGTTCGATGGCGCTGCGCCAAGGCGAATTCAGCTCGCGCGCAAAGTATGTTGGGGAGTGACGCCGAACTTGCGCCGATAGTCCGCGCTGAAGCGACCCAAATGACCAAAGCCCCACTTCATCGCTACGCGGGCAACAGTGACGGCACCCTCGGACGACGCCGCCAGTTCTGCGTGCGCACGGATTAGCCGGACTTCGCGCAGATACGTGAGCGGGGGAACCCCGACGTGCCGCCTGAAGCTCTCTTGAAGAGCGCGAACACCGATACCAACCTCGCGCGCAAGATCGGTTGTCGTCCAACTCCGTTCGGGATGCTCCTCAATCAAGTCGAGTGCTGTCCTCAGCACTTTGGGCGGCGGCGCCGCTTGTTGGTCGGCGGCGGCGAGCGCCATGGCCTGGTAATGGGGTTGGGCGAGTAGAAACCCATGCATAAGCAAGTGTTCGAAATGTCGCCCGGTCATCGCATGTTGCACGATGCTCTCAGGGCGAGAGACCTCTCGGTACAGTATCGATAGCAGCGCAAGCCAGGCCCGGCTGCTGTCCGCCGTCAGGTTCATGCTATGCGTGATATTCAACGGTCTAATCGCAGGTCTTCCAAGCAAGCCTTCGAGTTCGAGTTCCAGATCCGCGCGGCTGAACTTCACGCATAGCTGGCCACAGTCGGCGGCCCACTTGATGCCAGCAGGACGGCCTGGGAGGAAAACCGCCGCCTGCGTGGGCGTCGCTTGAGCAGTGGCTGAGCCGCACCACGAATCGGCGTGGCTCGTGAGGGGAACGTTAATGTGGTAATCATCGAGCGCAGTCGAATTGACGAGTTCGACATCTGCACCGTACCGCAGATAACCGATGGTCACAGCACCGATGCGGGCGGCGCTGAGCCGGGCATTCAACCGCTGGCCGCGCCCGGAGAAGCGGAGACGGTGCGGCGTGAAAATTTCCGAAGCGAGGTGCTCGGCCGCGCTCAACTGTTCAGTGCATACGGTCTCCCGTCGGCTAAAGTACGATTCCGCGATCTTCGCCGTCGCCGCCATTGGCAACACCTCACTTTCTCGCTGCGGAAAACGCAGCTCGCCGACAGAGTCTGTCGCTCCGCCGAACACCAACGCCGAAGGTCTGGCCCCCCGACTCAGGGTCGTGCGTCACGGACCGCATGCACGAAACCATTCTAGTAGAAGAGGGCTCTGTTAAGCAGAGAGGTTTGGAGCGGACACCCGGCGGTGTGGCTGCGGTGATCATGACCGGCACCAGGTTGGACGTGAGGCGTCGTAATGGCATCAGGTTTCATAGCTCCTCGACCTCGCCGTCGGACCAGACAACCTTGGTTCCGTAATCAGGGTGCGCGTAGATGTGCACCTTATACAGATGGTCTAGGTCATCCCACCAAACGCAAGAGCCAGCGCCCACCATCCAGCGCTGCGCGACACGGCCATCAGAGAAAACGCATAGCTCGAATTGCACTTCATCAGGCGCGTTGTAGTTGTCCTTTGCGAAGTCATCTTTTGCGGCTGTTGCAAGCCGACGATAGACGACAGCCGTTCTCATAGCTCAACCTCAAACAATCCCATCACGTCGTCGAGGAGCTATCGGCCTTCTTCTGATGTGAGCCGTTAGCGGCGTTATTGCTAGCGGTCGGCATCGCGTATGGTGATCGCCGCCGACGGGCATTCGTGCGATGCCGCACGGGCCGCGACTACTAGACCAACCGGAATGTCGCCCACCAATGTTTCCGCCTTCCCAGCGGCGTTGATCGCGAAGACGTCTGGCGCGACGTCCACGCACAAACGGTAGCCGCAGCACCGACGTGGATCGACTTCCGCATGGACCATTTGTCCACTCCTCACTAAGTGCGCCCCTCACCGACATGGCTCAAGCGGTCCCAGGCCGAGGCGCCTGCAGTTGTCTTGCAGACGTCCTGCCGACCATCTGTGAATGGGTGAACCAGAAACGATCCGCTACTGCGTTCTGGCGCCACCTCAATCGCGGGGACCGTAGGGGTCTTGAAGAAACCGAGAAAGGCTCTCCTTGGTTTGCCACGACAGACTCTCAAGTTCCAGTGGGTCGAGCTGAATACGGAACCCAAGGCGGGGACTGGCGATCTCCAACCGCTCTCCGTTGCGGGTATAGATTTTGTCGACAGTGACGAACGCGAACTCGTTCGCGATGGTCGTTTCCGTGCTGGCATCGCCTGTCACGACTGCACCTTCCTAGGCGTTAAGTGATGCAACCTCAACGTCACCCGTTAAAAGAAGTTAGCCAGGTTGTGGGTGCCGACAACGGCGTGATCAAGCACTACCCGTCGGCTCGCTAACCGCAGGCCCATCTCACTGCGGCGGATGACATCGTGGCGCTCCGCAGAGATGAGGTCGTGCTGCGGGCTGTCCCCCCTATTTCGGAACACGAGGAGATTGGAGCGGACATCGTATTCGTCCGTCCCTGTCCCGGGCTGTACCCGCACATTCGACACGTGGTGTCGGATCCGTGAGGGCGGATCTTCTGCCCAGGCGTATTCGGTGTCCAGACGTAGCACCCGCAGCTGCAAGCCTGCGTAGTCGTCGTCCCAGTGGGTCATTGTCGTCGAATTTCCGTCGCCGTTGGCGCGTTCTCTGCTCATGCGCACCGGGATGATGTACCGGATATCTTCGGCACACAGTTCCAGCCAATCGTGAAACCGGCCGTCGTTTAACAGTTCCGCCTCTTGGAACAGAAAGTTCTCCATCTCACTGCGGAGAAGAATCTGTTGTTCGACCGTCGCTACCATGGAACACCATCCTTTATGACTCGCTTGAACTCGATTGCGCGACCAGCAGATACCCGATGCGTCATCAGGCGACCTCGTCCGCACCGGTCAGAGGCTGCGCGCGCAGTTGGGGCCCAGTTTCGCTGGCGTCGTCGCCCGTGTCGGTGAGTAACTCCAGCAGGCGACCCCAGAATTCGCGTTGGTTACGCTCCGCGTACCCGCTGGACAGGGGACGACCGGGCCCCTTCCAAGTGTCGTCGCTCGTCAGCACACCCATGCCCATTTCGAAGTTGAGCATCTGGCTGCCTGCGAGAAGGCCTTGCGTTCCCGCAGTGATGGAGCGCCAGGTCTCGGCGTCGTCCTGTTCGAACACCCCGGAAATGCCGAAGGTTCGCACGTAGGTTTCATACGACTGCTGTTTGAACTCTTCGTCGGCGTCCTTCTCGACGAGGAACCACGACCAAACTTCCATCGCGTCGTGTGACAGTGGCCGCCACAGCCGAAACGTCAACATCGGCACCGGCATTGACTTGTTGTCCTTACCGATGAGGACGTTGAGGAATGAGAGGTTCGGAAAGATCGTGCCGTGAATGAAGGCCGTACCTTGCAGCATGTCTGCGTGATCCTGGTCGCCATAAGCCTCGGCGAGCCCGTCGACGACCTCTCGTGGATAGTTCATAAAGGGCGGCATCGGTTGGCCGGGTGGCACCCCGAGGACGCCGAGGCCGTGACCGTTGGAGAGACTGATATGGGCCGGTTGCGATGCAAATTTTGGATCGGGCGGAGCAAGACCGAGTTCCACCGCCGATCGGTGCGTCATCAACGTGTGGTAGGCGTCCCCGACGAAGTTGTCTGCGCCGAGCTTCCAGTTGGAGTCGATTATCCAACGCTGCGGCTCGCCACGCACCTCCAGTCCACCCTGGGTCTTCTTCGTGATGAGGTCCAGATACCACGCCATATCGCCCAGGTAGTCGACGAGAGGTGCTGCCTTCTCGTCTAGGCAACCGAAGATCAATCCGCCATAGTTCTCGAGGCGCGGAACCTGGGTCAAACTCCACTCGTTTTTGTCCATCTCGACCCCGTAGACCTCTTTTTGCGCCGGCACGCCGGCCAGAGTTCCGGTGTTGCGGTAGGTCCAGCCGTGATACGGGCAGCGGAAGTGGGAGGTATTGCCCATCTCCGTACGGCACAGTTGTGTCCCGCGGTGCCGACACGAATTAGCCATCGCGCGCACTTCGCCGTCCTCGCCGCGGACAACGATGATTGAACCGCCGCCTAGATATCGCACCACGTAATCGCCTGCCTCGGGTACCTCCGTCTCGTGGGCCAGGAATTGCCAGCACGTCCCGAAAACTCGCTGCGCTTCGAGCTTGTGAACTTCCGCGTTGGCGACCAATCCAGCGGGCAGACGACCCTTTGCAAGGCTTTCTTGACCCGCTGCGATCAGCTGCTGGATGTCGTTCTTATCTCCGACAATGGACATGTCATCTCCTACGTTTCTTGGGCTGGCTGGATAAAAATCTCTGTTTTAACTCGAATCCGAAAAAGATTGCTATTGATAATCCAATTCAAACCGCTTTCGGTTCGCATAGCCGATCCTGGGGTCTACCCGATGGTGATGATTCATCGAGCTCCCCTTTCCGTGCGCTGGTGATTGAGCTTTGACAGATGGTTTTCTGAATACGGTGTTCATGTTGTTGCGGCTTCGAGTGCTCCTGGTGGTGTTTGGGCGACCATCTGGT
>NZ_JAMQTI010000011.1:0-221277 GCF_032883055.1 Mycobacterium sp. 29Ha | reverse complement strand
TGCTGCCCGCAATCGTGTACTACGTCACCTACCGGTGGTGCATCGGCCTGCAGCGTAGCGACCGCGCGGTGCTCGAGCACGGCATCGAGACCGGAATCATCAAGCGGTTGCCGCACGGAGCCTACGTCGAATTGCATCAGCCGCTCGGGCCCGTCGACTCCGACGGTCACCCAATTCCGTTGACCTACCAGGGCGCTGCGATTCCGAAGCGGATGAACAAGCTCGGCGCCGCGGGAGCACCGGGCAGCGGAAGCTTCTTGTTCGCCGACCCGCCGTCTGAGCAGGAGGCGCTGACCGCGGCGCATCATGCGTCGGGACAGCGTGCCCTCACCGCGTTGCGTGAACACCAGGACCACAACGGGTCGTCGAACGGCAAGACCAATGGACACCACTGACCGTGCTCGCGTTGCAGCGCCGCAATGCCAAGTTCGACTAGAAGGTCCGCCAGCGCAGCGAAACGGCAAGAAGAAGCACAAAGAACAGCACTGACGGATATCCGCCGCTGGCTCAACCATCGCAGAAACGCCGTCATCACCCACGTGCCAAACGAGTCCGAGATCAGGGCGACCCACTTCAACACCGACTGACTCTGCGATATCTGCCGCGACGTCACCCAGGACAAGACGGTGAGCCTGCGTCGCCTGGTTTTCTCATACCACCGCAGAGCGCTTGCAAGCTCATCATTGCCCCGGAGATCCGCAAGCGCCTTGCGTAAAACCATCGTGTCCAGCAGTGCTTGATTCGCCCCCTGCGCCAGGGCGGGCGGCATCGCGTGAGCGGCATCGCCGAGCAACGTCATGGCACCCGACCGCCGCAAGCGGGGAATCGGATGCCGAAAATGTGGAAACGGGGAGGCCGCCAGATCGTCGTCGGTCAACGTCGCCAAGACCTGATCGACCAACTCGGACCACCCGGCGAAGCTGGACCGGATCGCGTCGATCGGACGGTCCGGCCTGACGAAGTCGGGCGACCACCGCAAGTCGAACCACCACTGCAGATCAGAGCCACCGGCTGGCCACAGACCAAGGTTTCCGTGTTCGCCGATAATCTGCACTGCGACATCCTTTTCGGCGATGTGATCAACGGTGCTCAGTCCCTGCCAGCTGCACCAGCCGGTCGATTTCGCGGGCGCCCCGCCGACGATACGGCGGACCATCGAGTGCAGACCGTCCGCGCCGATCAACAGATCCCCATCCGCGCAGCTGCCGTCGTCGAACTGGACGCGCACCCCGCCCGGCGTATTGAATGCCGCGGCCACGCGGGAGTTGCATCGGATGCGGCCGGCCGGAAAGCCATCGAGCAGGCGGTCGAGCAGGACGCGGCGAGGGACCATTCGAACGGGGCCGCCCATCCTGTCGCGAATCGTATCCACCGCGATGTTGATCAGGGGGCGACCAGTCGACGTCGCGATCCGCACGGTGGAAAGCAATTGACCCGCCCCGTCCATGTCGACGCCAAGCTGTTCCAAAACCATTGAGCCACTGGGCCAGATGGTCACCGCACCGCCACCGGGCCGCGTATCCGGACGTTGCTCGAAGACCGTGACATCGTGTCCGTCGCGCAGTAGACCCCGAGCGATGGAAACGCCACCGACGCCGGCTCCGACGACGAGAACGCGAAGTGCGTTCATTTCCTTGCGGTTTTCGACTGATAGCAGAACCATGGGGTCCCCTCGATGTCGCAGTCCGAGATCCGGTGTAGTCGCCGGCTGAACGTGATACGACTCGTGGATGGCTTCTGTTCATCGAAGTGGTCGACCTCACACATAGCTACAGGTGACGCACGGCGAAGGGCCGAAAGGCACTCTGAATAAAGCTATTTCATCGATTCGCCGCCGAGGCTGGACTCAACCCACCAAGACCCGCAACTTGTCGGCCGTATCGGTCACGGCTACCGGGATGAAGGTCACGACGCGCAGGTTCGGATGGTCCGAGGGCGCCAGGATGTGTTGCTCCATATAGAGATCACCCACGTCGGGGTGGTGGAAACGACGCTCGCGCGACGGCATCGTGTCGATGTCGAAGCTCTCCCAGGCCGTTCGGAACGCGTCGCTGGTCTGCAGGAGCCGTGCGACTAGGTCCGCGAACGGCGGCTCGTCCAACCGCGTACCGGCTTCGGCCCGAAATGACGCGACGTTGTACATGCCGGTCCGTTCCCAGTCCGGTATCAGCGCGCGCAGGTACGAATCGGTGTAGAGCAGCCATAGGAAGTTGCGATCGGCGACGGCGACTCGTGCGATGTTCGGATACACGGATTCGTATGCGGCGTTCCAGGCCAATACCGTCCAGTCGGTGGCAACCGCCATCGCCGGAAAGTCGGCGCAGGCTTCCAGCAGACGCTGTACGTCAGCTGGGACGGTGACAGGAGTCGGTTCCGCTGTGGAATGCGGCGGGCTGTACCCGGCCAGGGCCAACAGGTACACGTGTTCGGTGTGCGACATCCGCATCGTCCGCGCGAGCGAGTCGAGAACCTGGCGTGACGGGGTGACGTCGCGTCCCTGTTCCAGCCACGTGTACCAGGTGACACTCACGCCGGCCAGAAAGGCCACCTCTTCACGACGCAGCCCAGACGTCGTCCGTCCAGTGCGAGGCATGCCCAGTTCTGCGCGCACCAGGTTCCTCCGGCGGGCTCTGAGGAATTGGCCGAGCATGGCCGCGTTGTGCTTCACGGGTGCGCCTAACCGAGGGTGGCGGAACACGATGTCGATGTCCCTGTGTTCACAATGGCTTGTCGTCTGGAACTTGGCGTCCCCGCTGCCGTCCGTCTTACCTACCCGCTAGCTGGAATCGGCCCGCAATCGGCCCAGCTCGGCGCTGGTAGTTCCACTACTAGCGGAGCCACTACCTGCCACTGCGCCTCGGGCGATGCCATCGTCGAAGTATGACGACAGCCGCAGCGGCAGATGGGATGCAGGCGCTCTACACCGAGCATGCCGCCGCCCTGTGGCATTACGCCTGGCGATTGACCGGCGATCGATCCCGCGCCCAAGACGTGGTGCAGGAGACGCTACTGCGCGCCTGGCAGCACCCGGAGGTGACGAACGACAGCGAGCGGTCGGCACGTTCATGGCTGTTCACTGTCGCCAGGAACATGATCATCGATGAGAGTCGCTCCCTACGCTCCCGCCGAGAGGTGAGCGCGCTGGACGATTCGGGCACTCCCGAGCGGGCCTGCCCGGACGACGTGGATGCCGCTCTGGATCGACTGTTGATCAACACCGCGTTGGCGCGACTGACGCCGGAACACCGTGCGGTGGTTCACCGCTCGTACGTCATGGGTTGGACAACGGCGGACATCGCCGCCGACCTCGGGATCGCCGAGGGCACCGTGAAGTCGCGACTGCACTACGCGCTGCGCGCCCTACGGCAGACAATGCGCGAAATGGGCGTCACACCATGATCTTCACGGCGGCGGACTGAACCGCCGCGGTGATGGCCCCGACCAACCGGCTGTCGAGCTTCCAGCACTGCCAGAACAGCGGGACGTCGAGGTGAGCGTCGACCACGCGAACGAAAGATCCGTCCGACAGGGCGGGTGCGGCCAGATTCTGCGGGAACATCCCCCACCCGAGGCCCGCCCGCACGGCGCTCCCGAACCCTTCAGCCGTCGGCACAAAATGCTGCGGACGAGTGATGTCGCGACGGAACACCCTGCGCACCAACATGTCCTGCAGGGCATCGTCTCGATTCCACGCCAGCGACGGTGCTGCCGCCACGGCGCGAGCCGTGAAACCCTGGGGCAGATACCTTTCGATGTACCGCGGGGCTGCGACGGCTACGTACCTCATCACGCCTAGCGGCAATACTCGGCAACCCGTTACCGGCGTGCGCTCGGTCGTCACCGCCCCCATCACCACACCCTCGCGCAGCAGTCGCGCCGAATGATCCTGGTCCTCGATGCGGATGTCGAACAGCACCCCCTCGAGCGTGTCGAGCACACCGGTGAACCACGTCGCCATAGAATCGGCGTTGACAGCCAACGCAATACGTGGAGAGGACCCGTCACCCCCGGCCATCTCCGCGAGAGTCTCGGCCTCCAGCAGCGCGGTCTGCGCAGCCAACCGCAACAGTGGAACGCCGGCGGACGTTGGCACACAGGGCTTCTCCCGCACCACCACCACCTGTCCCACCCGCTGTTCCAGCGCCTTGATGCGCTGGCTGATCGCCGACGGTGTGACGTGGAGCTGGGCCGCTGCGGCATCGAACGAGCCGTGCTCGATGACGGCCGCGAACGCCGCCAGCTGCTGGCCGTCTATCTGCACTAGGCCGATGCCTCCGTTTCGGGCCTGGGCTTGTGGCCCAGGTACACCACCACGACGGCGGCGGCCAGCGACAGGATCCCGACCACCCACATCGCGGCCTTGGCGTTGCCGGTCAGATCGGTCAGCCACCCGGTGATGTACGGGCCGCCGAAGCCACTGAGGTTCCCCAGCGAGTTGATCAGCGCAATACCGCCCGCCGCGGCGACCCCGGTGAGGAACGCGGACGGCAGCGCCCAGAAGACGGGCAGGGCACACATGACCGAGCATGTCGACAGGGTGACAGCGACCATCGCCAGGTAGGGATCGGTCATGTAGAGCGCGACCGGGATGGACACCGCTCCGACGATCGCAGGGATCGCGACGTGCCACACCCGCTCGCCGGTCCGGTCGGCGTGGCGGGCCCATGGCACCATCACGATGGCAGCGACGACGTAGGGCACGGACGTCACGAGGCCGCGCTCGATGATGCTCAGGTGGGTGCCGTACTGCTGCTGGAATCCGGCGACGATGGTGGGGAGGAAGAAGCCCACCGCGTACAGGCCGTAGGTGATGCCGAAATAGATGAACGCCAGCAGGAGGATTCTCGGGTGACTGAGCGCCTTCTTGAGCGGCCAGTGCTGGCCGGTTTCTGCCATTGACCGTTCGACATCCAGAATGCTTTCCAGCCAACCTTTTTCGTCGTGCTCGAGCCACTCGGCCTCGGCAGGCCGGTCGGTCAGGTAGAACCAGCAGACGAACGCGAGAATGACGGCGGGGATGCCCTCGACGAGGAACATGAACCGCCAGCCGTCGAGGCCGAACAGAACGCCGTGCCCCCACTCGATGATCAGCGAGGACAGTGTGGAACCGACGGCGGTTGACACCGGCACTGCCACCATGAACAACGAAATGGCCTTGGAGCGGTGCCTTTCCGGGAACCAGAAGGTGAGAAAGAGGATGATTCCCGGGAAGAAGCCCGCTTCTGCCACACCGAGCAGGAAGCGCAGGACGATCAGGGTTTCCGCGTTGGGCACGAATGCGATTGCGCTGCTGATGATTCCCCACGTCAGCATGATGCGTGCGAGCCAGCGGCGGCCGCCGAACTTGTGCAGCGCGATATTGCTCGGCACTTCGAGCAGCAGGTAGCCGATGAAAAAGATGCCCGACGCGAAGCCGAACATCTTGGCGCTCATCGCGAGGTCTTCGTTCATGCCGTTGGGGCCGGCGAAGCTGATGTTGACGCGATCGAGGTAGTTGACAAAGTAGAGGAGAATCAGGAACGGGAGCAGGCGACGGGTGACCTTCACCATCGTCTGCTGACCCAGGGCCGAATCGGGGAGGTGGGTGGTCATCGTTGCCCCTTCTGCGCAGGTCCGACGCAATGGAAGCAGATTAGCGACGCCTCGCGGGGCTGAACTGGGGCTTCTGTGGGTTCTCGCACCGATCCCAGGGCCCTGCGTGGCCGCGGGGCTGCCGTCGACCACGCCCTGAACAGCGATGTGGGTCATGGCAGTATCGCTGTTGGCTCCGTGCCAGTGCTTGACTCCGGGGTCGGTCCAGATGACGTCGCCGGCGGCGATGTTCTGTCGTGCGCCGCCCCACTCCTGCACCCAACCTCAGCCCGCGGTGACAATCAGCGTTTGTCCGGCGGAGTGGCTGTGCCACGCGGTCCGCGCGCAGGGTGTGAACGACACCTCGGCCGAGCTGAAGTCGCGGGCGGCATTGGGCTCGAAGAGCGGTCTGACGCTCACCTCGCCGGTGAAGGTCTCCGCCGGGCCGGCGGCTGCGGGGCGCTGATCATTCCGCGAAATCTCGACGCCGGCGCCCTCGGCGGCAGACGATTCCGCCTTCCACATTTCGGGGGCACGACGGCGGCCAGGACGGCGCTCTGCTGGGCGGCTCACGCAGCTTCGATGACGGCATCGAAACCGTCGAGCTCCTCCAGGAAAGACAATTGGGCGGCGTCGAACCGACCGATGCGGACGATGCCGTTCCAGTAGCCGACGTCGCCGTAGTACAGAACCAAATCCTGCGAAGGTGCGTAGTAGCCGATGTCACCAATCTGGGGATCGTCACCGGCGGGCACCCCATCCATCGTGAGCGGTCGCGGAAGTCTGGCGATCTTCTCCACTGCGTTGAGATCCCTGAACGACAGGGTCATCGGTAGCTGCGCGGCCAGTTCGATCGCAGTGGGGTTGTCGGCGAGCTGCGCTGCGATCCGTTGACCGCCGACCTCTAGCCGAATGCCGGCGACCGGGATCTCGCCGATGACCGGGGCCTGTGAGTCCTCTTGTTGCGAGGCAACACCTGTCGCCGATATTGGGGTGTTATCGGTTTCGGAGTTCGAGCACCCGATAGCGAGAAGCGATAGCGAAAGGAGCACCCAGCCAGTTCCTTTCATGATGGAGCACCAACGTCGGAGTCAGAGGTGGTGCTCGCCCAAGAGGCAAGCAGGTCGAGGGCGTGCGCGGTCGGTGAGGCGGGTTCGGCCACGTAGATGGTTAGGGTCAGGCCCGGGTCGGCGATCATATCCACGCCTTCGTACGCCAACTCCAAGTCCCCGACGACGGTGTGGTGGAAATGCTTGACCCCCGCGCCGTGCAGACGCACGTTGTGCGAACTCCATCGACAGCGGAATTCCGCACTGCGGGTCGATAATTCACCGACGAGGTCATGTAGGGCCTTGTCATGAGGGTCCCGACCAGCCTCGGTGTGCAGGATCGCCACGCAGGTATCTGCGGCCGTCTCCCAATCTACGTAGAAACGCTGCGCGTCATCATCAAAGAACGTGTACCTCGCGAAGTTTGGAACGTCGCCCGGTTCACGCTCGTACAGCGAAGAATGCATCGCCCGGCCCAGAAAGTTCGTGGCCAGCAGGTCCATCCGTCCGTTGCGGATGATGGCCGGCGGCGCGATCCCGTCAAGCACCCATTGCAGCGCGGGTCTCGGGGTCCAACGTGTGCCGGGACGGCGGCGCGGGCGCATCCCGGCACTCGTTCCGTCCGCGGCGTGTGCGAGGTGAAAGAGGTGCGCGCGTTCGGCGTCATCGAGCTGCAGAGCCCGGGCCAGCGCGTCCAGTACCGACGCCGACACACCGCCGAGCGCACCGCGTTCCAGCTTCGAGTAGTACTCGATGCTCACACCGGCCAGCGACGCGACCTCCCCGCGGCGCAAACCAGGCACGCGCCGCTGCCCGGCGACGGGGATGCCGGCCTGCTCCGGAGTGATCTTCGCTCTCCGCGAGGTCAAGAACTCGCGGACCTCGGCTCGGTTGTCCATGCCATCGACGGTACGTCGGCAGCCCTCGATGAGGGATGCACTCTGAGTACACCTCTGCTCAGTGACTCCCTCACGCCGTCTAAACGGCGTTTCCTGGATGTCAGTCGAACGAAGGAAAACAAGATGAACCCGACATACGACTTCACCGGGCAGACTGCGTTCGTCACCGGCGCCGCGTCAGGAATGGGCCTGGCCACCGCCCGCGCATTCGCGCGATCGGGCGCAACGGTAGCGCTCGCCGACATCAACGAGGCGGCGGCCAAGGAGGCCTCCGAGGCCCTTGTCGCCGACGGATTCGACACGATAGGCCTCGGCTGCGACGTGTCCGACGAAGACAACGTCGCCGCAACGGTCGGCCAAGTGGTGCGCAAGTACGGACGTCTCGACATGGCGTTCAACAACGCCGGCATTCAGGTGCCGCCGAGCGACGCCGCGGACGAACCGGCCGAGACGTTCGATCGAGTCAACGCCATCAACCTGCGCGGGGTGTGGGCATGTATGAAACATGAACTGGCGCAGATGCGCAGCCATGGCAGCGGAGCCATCGTGAACTGCTCGTCACTCGGCGGACTCGTCGGAATTCCGGGGCGCGCCGCATACCACGCCTCCAAGCACGGTGTGATCGGCCTGACCAGCAGCGCGGCCCTCGAATACGCCCCGCGAGGTGTCCGCATCAATGCGGTGTGCCCCGGCACCATCGCCACGCCGATGGTGACCGACATGATCGACAACGGCGAATTGGACCGCGCCGAAGCCATTGCGAATCAACCGATCAACCGGCTCGGCGAGCCGGAAGAGATCGCCTCCGCGGTGCTGTGGTTGTGCAGTCCCGGCGCCGCCTTCGTCGTCGGAGTCGCGCTACCGGTCGACGGCGGCTACACCGCCCGATGACCCTTTCCTCCTTTCCCGCAACAATATTCGCCAACTACCTCACATCATCAGGAGAACAAAAATGAGCACGACATCCGATCTGCCGACCTCGTCGCACACCGCCAGGCGCCGTTTTCGGCCTGCCCTCGGCGCGGCACTAACAGCGTTCGGCGTGATCGCGCTGACCAGTTGCGCCCCGTCGTCCGGCGAGATGACACAGGGCGACAGCGCCGTATCCCAAGCGGGAACCTGGGACAAGACATTCCCTCAGAGTGACCGCGTCGACGTCGAGAAGGTCACCTTCGACAACCGACTCGGCATCAATCTCGTCGGGGATCTCTACATCCCGAAGAACATCGACCGCGCCGTGCGACACCCCGCGATCATCGTGGGTCACCCCTACGGAGGCGTCAAAGAGCAGTCGTCGGGACTGTACGCCCAGCAGATGGCCGAAAGGGGCTTTGTCACACTGGCATTCGACGCATCCTACGGCGGTGAGAGCGGTGGGTCACCGCGCAACATCGCGTCGCCCGAGGCCTTCACCGAAGATTTCAGCAGCGCCGTGGACTACCTCGGGACGAACTCTTTGGTCGACAGAGACCGCATCGGAGTCATCGGCGTGTGCGGCAGCGGAAGCTTTTCGCTGAGCGCTGCAGCCGCCGACCCACGCATCCGTGCGTTGGCCACCGTCAGCATGTATGACATGGGACGAGCGATGCGGCAAGGTCTCAACGACACCGTTCCCGAGGAGCAGCGCCAGCAGACGCTCAGGCAGGTCGCCGACCAACGCTGGGCCGAAGTCGACGGTGAGCAGCCCCAGATGGTGCCTGGGACGCCGGTGGAGTTGACCGATCAATCGACCGCGGTCGAGCGCGAGTTCTTCGATTACTACCGGACTCCCCGCGGCGAACACCCACGCTCGACAACGGCGTTCACGCTGACAAGTAACCCGGCGATGAACGGCTACTACCCCTTCACCCAAATAGCGTCCATCTCGCCGCGGCCCCTGCTGTTCATCGCCGGAGAGAAGGCTCACTCGCGGTACTTCAGCGAGGACGCCTTTGCCCGCGCTGCAGGACCGAAGGACCTCGTCATCGTGCCCGGCGCGGGGCATGTCGACCTCTACGACCGTATCGAAATGATCCCGTTCGACACGCTTACTGAGTTCTTCGCCGAAAAGCTCGGCTGACGTTTAAGGGAGCGGCCGTGCAACTGTGACAGCAACGGTTGGCGGACATTAACATATCTAATGCAGATGAAGAATCATTAGCTGTACTGATTCGGCCAGGATGCCTACCGTCGTATCCATGGACTCCCCGCTGATCGTCGGCTTCCTGGCCTCCCTGACGCTGATCATCGCGATCGGCGCGCAGAACGCCTTCGTGCTGCGCCAGGGCATCCGCGGTGAACATGTGGCCGCGGTGGTGGCGGTGTGCGCGGTATCCGACATCCTGCTCATCACCGCGGGCATCGCCGGCGTCGGCGCCCTCATCGCCGCACACCCCGGCGCGCTCGACATCGCCCGGTTCGGTGGCTCCGCGTTCCTGATCGGATATGGAATGCTCGCGGCCGGGCGCGCATGCCGGCCGTCCACACTGACGGCCTCGGAGAAGGGGCCGGCGCGACTCCTCGAGGTGCTGGTCACCTGCCTCGCGCTGACGTGGCTCAATCCGCACGTCTATCTCGACACGGTGATTCTGCTGGGCACCCTGGCCAACGAGCACAGCGAGCAGAGGTGGCTGTTCGGCGTCGGTGCGGTCACCGCGAGCGTCGTCTGGTTCGTCAGCCTCGGACTCGGAGCGCGGCGCCTGTCCGGACTGTTCGCCACACCACTTACCTGGCGGATCCTCGACGGGCTGATTGCCGTCACTATGACCGGACTCGGTGTGTCGTTGATCTTGTCCTGAAATAATCCGCGTATGACGGCAGCCGAGCCAGCGCTGGGTTTGCGGGACCGCAAGAAAATCCAGACTCGAGACACCATCCGGCGCGAGGCCATGCGGCTCATCAAGGCCAACGGTTACGCGAACACCACGATCGAACAGATCGCCGCCGCAGCGGATGTCGCACCGAGCACCTTCTTCCGCTACTTCCCCACCAAAGAGTCGGTGCTGATTGCGAACGACCTGGACCAGGTGACCATCGACGCGCTTGCCGGGCTGCCGTCAGACATGCCACGGTTCGCGGCATTTCGGCGCTCACTCGAGATCACTCTGGCCGCGGTGACCGCGGCCGAGTGGCGATTCGAACGCGCCCGGCTGCGACTGGTCCTTTCGGTGCCGGAACTCAAAGCCGCCCAGCTGGACGAGTACCGGCACACCGTCGAGCGACTCGCCGAGTCAGAGGCACAGCGCACCGGTCGCGACCCACAGGATCTCGAGGTCCGTGTGTTCGTCGGGGCATTGTCCGGCGGGTTGATGGCCGCCCTGGACGGCCATCTGTCCGAGCTGACCGACCGGATGCAACGGACCCTGGACTTACTCGAAGCTGCGATGGTGATCCGTCCGAAATGATGGACCGGCCACGTAGAACACGGGACTTCACGAAAGCGGGTATGTAGCCCAGATGACCGCGACGAGAAAGTCCGTATTCATCACCGGTGCTGCGGCCGGAATCGGGAGGGCGACCGCACTGACGTTCGCCCGAAACGGGTTCCTCGTCGGCGGCTTCGACATCGACGAGGTCGGACTCAAGTCGCTCGCCGACGAGATCGACCAACGCGGAGTCGGGCGGGCGATCATCGGGCACCTCGACGTCACCGACCCCGACGAAATGGCCCAGCGGGTCGCCGAGTTCGCGAAGGCGGCGGGTGGCCGCCTCGACGTGATGATCAACAACGCCGGCATTCTTCGCGCAGGCCGGTTCGAGGAGATGGACCTCGGCGGTCATTTCAAGGAGATCGACATCAACACCAAGGGTGTGGTGAACGGGCTCTACGCCGCGTTTCCCTACCTGCGAGCCACGCGCAACTCGGTCGTCGTCAACCTCGCCTCCGCTTCGGCGATCTACGGGCAGGCTGAACTCGCCAACTACAGCGCGACCAAGTTCTTCATCCGCGGCATCACCGAGGCGCTGGACATCGAGTGGAGCAGGTACGGCATCCGGGTGATCGCGGTCTGGCCGCTGTTCGTGAACACCGCGATGACCGACGACCTCAAAACCGGGACCACCGAGTCGCTCGGCATTCGGTTGACCGCGCAGGACATCGCCGACGCCATCACCGCGGCGGTCGACCCGCACTGGTTGCGCCGCGCCATCCACCAGGTGCACTTCCCCGTCGGCTCCCAGACCAAGGTCTTGGCGGCCGGCTCCCGATTCTCACCCGGCTGGCTCACCCGTCTGGTCAACAAGAGATTGGCGCATTCCTGATGTTCAAGATGACCGTCGAAGAGGTCTTCGCCATCAAGAATCGGGGCGTGGTCGCGACCGGCCGCGTCGAAAGTGGAACGCTGCGCGTTGGCGACACCGTACAGATCAACGGGGGTCCGGGGGTCGAGGTGACCGCGATCGAGAAGTTCCGCAAACAGCTCGACGAGGCGAGCGCCGGTGAGAACGTGGGCGTGCTGATGAAGGGGATCGAGCGCAAAGATCTCAACCGCGGCGACGTCCTGACCTGGTCGTCGTCGGCATCGTCTTCGGGGTATTACGAGGCCCCGCCCATCTGAGGCCGTCTAAATCGCGCTGAGCGCAACCGCTGCTCTCGCGCGCGCTTCGGCATACGGTGCCGCGCATGAACGAGGATTGGCTCGCCGTCATCGCAGGCCTGGCTCTGCTGGCGCTCGTACTCATCGGAGCGATCCCGGGCAGCGTGATCCCGTGACCGAGACCGATACCAAACCCGAGGTCCGCGAGTCCGGGATCAGGTACGCGGTCGCCGGGGTGCTGGTTGTCATCGCGCTGGGCGCCGCGACGCGATTCCTGGAGCAGGAAGTTCCGCAGTGGGCGGCAGGAACTCCGTTCGCAAAGGTCGCGAAGTCCATCGAATTCCCGGTCTATGCCATCGCTTTGGGCTTGATCGGCAACTTCGTGCTGTCCAAACTCGCCTTGCGGGACGCGCTGGCACGGGGGTTCCGCACGGAGTTCTTCATCAAGACCGGTCTGGTGCTGCTCGGTGCGTCCATCAACCTGAAGGTGCTCGTCACCGCGGCAGGGCCGGCGATCATCCAGGCGTTGCTGTTGATCACCATCGTGTTCGGCTTCACCTGGTGGCTGGGCGGAGTCCTCAAGCTGGAGGACAAGCTGCGCGCACTGTTGGCGTCTGCGGTGTCGATCTGCGGTGTGAGTGCGGCTATCGCGGCGGCCGGTGCGGTGCAGGCGAAGAAGGAGCAGCTGGCCTATGCCGCTTCCCTGGTGATCGTTTTCGCGTTGCCGTCGATCTTCCTACTCCCCTGGCTCGCAGACGTTTTGAACCTTTCCGATGCGGTTGCGGGCGCCTGGATCGGCGGCAACATCGATACCACGGCGGCCGTCGCCGCCGCGGGAGCCATTGCCGGTGAGGACGCCCTGCAGATCGCGACCATCGTGAAGACCACGCAGAACGCGTTGATCGGTGTCGTCGCGATCGCGTTGACCGCGTATTTCGCGTTGAAGGTGGAGCGCAAGTCGGCTTCCCAAGAAGGTGAAGCGGCGCGTCCGATCCTTTTTCAGTTCTGGGAGCGTTTCCCGAAGTTCGTGCTGGGATTCATCGCCGCGTCGATCATCGGCACGTTGTTTCTGCACCTGCGCGGTGACAAGTCCGCGATCACGACGGTCAACGATCTGCGCACCTGGTTCCTGATCTTCGCGTTCGTCGCGATCGGCCTGGAGTTCTCGCTGAAGGGCCTCAGGGAGGCGGGCTGGCGGCCCATCGCGTTGTTCGCCTCGGCGACGGTCGTCAACATCGTCGTTGCGCTCGGCCTGGCCGTCGTGTTGTTCGGTAGTTTTCAGGTGAGTTAGCTACTCTCGCCGGGTGCGTGCTTCGTTGTCCCGGCGGAGTTTCCTGGCGTTGACTGCCGGAGCGGCGGCGGCCTTCGCGGCCGCCTGCGAATCGAAGCCCGGCGAGGTCGCCGACGATGGTTCGGTCACCGTCAAGCACGTGTTCGGCGAGACCAAGGTCCCGGCGCCGCCCAAGCGGGTGGTCAGCGCGGGCCTCACCGGACAAGACGACCTGCTCGCCGTCGGCGTCGTGCCGATCGCGGTGACGGACTGGTTCGGGGGCGAGCCGTTCGGCGTATGGCCATGGGCGCAATCGAAACTCGGCGGTGCGCAGCCGGTGGTACTGAACCTCGTCGACGGCATCCCGGTCGACCAGATCGCCGGACTGCAGCCCGATCTGGTCATCGCCACCAATGCCGGCCTCGACCGCGACACCTACAACCGGCTGACGGCCATCGCCCCGACGATCGCGCAATCGGGTCAGGACGCGTTCTTCGAGCCGTGGAAGGTTCAGGCGGGCGCCATCGGCCAGGCGGTGTTCAAGCACGACGAGATGCAGGCGCTGATCGCCGCCGTCGACGAGCGATTCGCCGCCGCGGGTTCGAACAATCAGTTCGCCGGCAAGCGGGTGTTGCTGCTCGAAGGCACGCTCGGTCCGGACGGCCCCACGGTGATGTCCCCGGACTGGCGCAGTGAATTCCTCACCAAGATGGGCTGTGCCGTCGCCGACAACATCGATTCGGCCGACGTGCTGATCTGGACCACGGAAAGCGACGAACAGCAGGCCGCCCTGCTCGCCGATCCGGCCGTGGCCAAACTGCCCGCCACCCGGAATGTGTTCACCGGTAAGGAACTCGGGGGCGCCATCGCCTTCGCCTCGACCCTGTCCTATCCGGTGGTCGCCGACCAGCTGCCGGCCCACATCGCCAGGGTGATCGCCTGACAAGATGTTCCGGTGACCGCCACCAGCACAGAGTCCGAGCACCGGGGTTTCGCACTCACGGGTTCGGCCTACTATCCCGTGCTCGTCGCGATCTTCACCGGCCTCGTGCTCATCTCCAACGTGTCGGCCACCAAGGGCATCGCGTTCGGACCGATCATCGGCGACTGGTCACTGATCACCGACGGCGGGTTCATCGTGTTCCCGATGACGTACGTGATCGGCGACGTGTTGTCCGAGGTGTACGGCTTCCGGGCCACCCGCAAGGCCATCTACATCGCCTTCGTCATGGAGGCCATTGCCGCGTTCACGTTCTGGCTCACCGCCTACCTGCCCGCGGCTGACTTCTACACCAACCAGGCGGCGTTCGAGGCAGTCGTCAAGCCGTTCACGCAGTTGATCATCGCCGGGCTCGCGGGCTTCATCGTCGGGCAGACGCTCAACGCGTGGGTGGTCGTCAAGATCAAGGAACGGACCAAGGAGAAACACCTGTGGGCCCGGTTGATCGGGTCGACGATCGTCGGCGAATTCGCTGACACCGTGGTGTTCTGCACCATCGCGGCAGGCGCGATAGGCATCAGCACATGGCGCGACTTCCTCACCTACGTAGCCCTGGGCTGGGTGTACAAGACCGTCGTCGAGATCCTCGTGCTGCCCATCACGTACCGGGTGATCGCGTACATCAAGCGCCGCGAGCCGACGTATCGGCCCGCCGTGTGAGGCTTCGTTAAAACTCCTCTGGCAAGGCTCATAGAGCGCGCATAGCAGTTGCTACTCGCGGGTAATTTGGGTCCATGAGCGTGACAGTGGATCTCATGGACGCCAACGCGACGGGTGCGGGTCCCGCCAAGATCCGCGACTACGGGGATCGGGCCCTGCTGCTGGAATTCGACGGGACCGACGAAGTGCTGGCGTGGTCAGCGGCGATCCGTTTTGCCGAACTGCCGGGGGTGCTCGACATCGTTCCTGCCTCGCGCACCGTGCTGATCAAGCTGGCCGGTACCCGGTACCAGGGCCCCACCCGGCAGCGACTGGGCAAGCTGGACGTCGTCGCCGCATCGGAGTCGGCCGAGCCTGCCGGTGCGGTTCAGATCGACGTTCACATCGACGTGGTCTACGACGGTCCCGATCTCGACGACGTCGCGCGGCTCACCGGAATGAGCGCCGATCAGGTCGTCGCGGCGCATACCGACACACCGTGGCGCGTCGGATTCGGCGGCTTCGCACCGGGTTTCGCATATCTGATCGGGGGGGATGCACGACTCGAGGTCCCCCGGCGGGACGAGCCGCGCACCAAGGTCCCGGTCGGGGCGGTGGGTCTCGCCGGCCAGTTCAGCGGGGTTTATCCCCGCGAGTCTCCCGGCGGCTGGCAGCTGATCGGACGCACCGCCGACGGTCAGGCGGCGCTGTGGGCTGTCGAACGTGATCCGCCCGCGCTGCTGATACCGGGCATGTGGGTGCAGTTTCGAGCGGTGGGTTAGGAGGCCGAGTCATGGGCGCCACACTCGAGATCCTGCATTCTGGTCCGCTGTCGCTGATCGAAGATCTGGGCCGACCGGGTCTGGCTCACATGGGGGTGAGCAGGTCCGGTGCCGCCGATCGCCGCTCCCACACCCTGGCGAACCGGCTGGTGGCCAATCCGGGAGAGCTGGCCACCATCGAGGTGACGTTCGGCGGCCTGACGGCGCGTGTCCGCGGCGGGGACAAGAAAGGCGTCGCCATCGCGGTCACCGGAGCCGACACCGACCCGGCCGTCAATGGAGTTCCGTTCGGCACGAACAGCATTCACTTTGTGCGCGACGGCGAGGTGATCACGCTCGGCGCACCGCACTCGGGCCTTCGGACCTATCTGGCCGTCCGCGGCGGCATCGACGTCGAGCCCGTGCTCGGCTCCCGCTCATACGACGTCATGTCGGCCATCGGGCCGCTGCCCCTTGCGCCGGGTGACGTCCTGCCTGTCGGCGAGCACAGCGACGAGTTCCCCGAGCTGGATCAGGCACCGGTGGCCGCGATCGAGGATGACGTGCTCGAACTGATGGTGGTGCCGGGCCCGCGCGACGACTGGTTCGTCGACCCCGATGTGCTGATCCGCACCAACTGGCAGGCCACCAACAAGAGCGACCGCGTGGGGATGCGGCTGGTCGGGATGCCGCTGGAATATCGGTGGCCCGATCGCCAGCTGCCCAGCGAGGGCGCGACGCGCGGAGCAATTCAGGTACCGCCGAACGGTTTCCCGGTGATCTTGGGCCCTGACCATCCAGTCACCGGCGGATACCCGGTGATCGGCGTGGTCGCCGACGACGACATCGACAGGGTCGCCCAAATCCGGCCCGGGCAGACGGTGCGCATGCACTGGACGCGACCGCGCAGGCCATTCGAAGGCAGCCCATAGGACGCTCGCTGCTGGTAGAACGGCAGTGTGCACGCGCACAGCTCGAGCGTCGCTCATCTGCGGGAGGACCCGTTTCCTCGCGTGCACTGCGCCCGTCTGATCCACACCTCCGATCTCGACAACGAGACCCGCGAGGACGCGCGCCGAATGGTCACCGACGCGTTCGGCGGCGAGTTCACCGACGCCGACTGGGAGCACTCGCTGGGCGGTATGCACGCGCTGATCTCCGATCACGGCGCGTTGATCGCACACGCGGCGGTGGTCCAACGGCGGCTGCTGTACCGCGGTACCGCGTTGCGATGCGGCTACGTCGAAGGTGTCGCGGTGCGTGAAGACCGGCGCGGCCAGGGCCTGGCCAGCGCCGTCATAAACGCCGTGGAACAGGTGCTGCGCGGCGCGTATCACCTCGGCGCGCTGAGCGCGTCGGATGCGGGCAGACACATCTATCCGGCCCGCGGTTGGCTGCCGTGGCAGGGCCCGACGTCGGTACTGGGGCCCGCCGGAGTGACGCGGACCCCGGACGACGACGGCTGCCTGTTCGTCTTGCCGATTGCTCTGCCTGACGGCGGTGAACTGGACCGCACCGCGGAGATCACCTGCGACTGGCGTGACGGCGACGTCTGGTAGCCGCGCTCACACGCACACCACCCGCCGCGTGAGCGTAATTTCACGGTGGGGTCACCACGACGCATTGCTGGGCAATAAAGCCCCTCTAACTTGGTGTTATGCATTGCCGACGAGCCGCGACATGTCCAGGCAATGACCAAGTAATCGCCTGGAAACATGACGTGAATAGACAGGTGACATGAGTGAGCCTGACTGGGCACCGCTCACCGGGTTTCGGGTGGCGGTGACCTCCGCCCGGCGTGCCGAGGAGCTTGGCACGCTGCTGGAACGCCGCGGCGCGACCGTCACCAGCGCGGCAGCGATCACGATGGTGCCGCTGCCCGACGATGAGGCGCTGCGCGCACATACCGAGGCGCTGATCGATGCACCGCCCGACATCGTGATCGCCACCACCGGCATCGGATTCCGCGGTTGGATCGCGGCGGCCGACGGCTGGGGGCTGGCGAACGACCTGACCGCCGCGCTCGGGAATGCCCGCATCGTGTCGCGCGGGCCCAAGGCGACGGGCGCTCTGCGCGCCGCCGGGCTGCCCGAGGAGTGGTCACCCGAGTCGGAATCGTCGCGAGAGGTGTTGCACTACCTCGTCGAGGGCGGCATCGCCGGGAAACGCATCGCGGTGCAACTGCACGGCGCCACCGACGACTGGGATCCGTTTCCGGAGTTCCTCGACGAACTGCGCGCCGCCGGCGCTCAGGTGGTGCCGATCCGGGTCTACCGCTGGCATCCCGCACCGCGCAACGGTGAATTCGATCAATTGGTGATGGGCATCGCGGACGAGAAGTTCGACGCGGTGAGTTTCACCTCGGCGCCGGCGGTCGCGTCGGTACTCATGCGTGCGGCCGAGTTGGGGATCGAGGATCGGCTGCTCGCCGCGCTGCGCACGAATGTGCACGCGATGTGCGTCGGGCCCGTGACGGCGCGGCCACTGGTCCGGCTCGGTGTGCCTACATCGGCACCGGAGCGAATGCGGTTGGGCGCGTTGGCCCGCCACATCACCGACGAACTCCCGCTGCTGTGCGCGCGCACTACCCGGGTGGCCGGCCACGTGCTCGAGATCCGCGGCACCTGCGTCCTCGTCGACGGGGAGGTCAAGGCGGTTTCACCGGCCGGGATGGCGACGATCCGGGCGCTTGCGCATCAACCCGGCGCGGTGGTGTCACGCCACGCGCTGCTTTCGGTGCTGCCCGGCAGCGGTACCGACACCCACGCTGTGGAGACGGCCGTGTTGCGGTTACGAACTGCCTTGGGAGACAAGAACATCGTATCGACGGTCGTCAAGCGGGGGTACCGACTGGCCGTCGACGAGGACTTGGTGCACGCACGATGAGACACGTGCTCGTAGCACACGGCACTCGTAAGCGCACCGGTGTGGAAATGATCGGTTCGCTGGCGGATCGGGTGACGGCCGCGTTGAGAACCCCGGTTCACGTGGCCTTTGTCGATGTGCTCGGCCCGACGCCCGCCGATGTCCTCCGCGGACTCGCGGGACCGGCCGTCGTCGTTCCGGCGTTCCTGTCGCGGGGCTACCACGTCAACGCCGACATCCCGACGCATGTCGCGGCGAGCGGGCATCCCGACGTGACGGTCGCTCAGGCGCTGGGACCCAGTCCCGAGATCGCGCGCGTGCTTGCGGATCGACTCATCGAAAGTGATTGGCGTCCAGGCGACTCCGTGATTCTGGCGGCGGCGGGAACATCGGATCCGGCCGCCCGCAGCGACCTTCACAAGATGGCCGCATGGGTGTCGGCGCTCACGAGCTCCCGCGTTGAGCTGGCGTTCGCCGCGACGGGTGAGCCGGCCGTTGCCTGCGCGGTCGCCCAGCTCCGCGACCGCGGCGCCAAGCGCGTCGTCGTGGCGTCATACCTTTTGGCGGACGGACTCTTTCAGGATCGGCTGCGAAACAGTGGCGCCGACGCCGTCACCGATCCGCTGGGCGCCCACCCGGCGACGGTACGGTTGATCGCGAGCAGGTTCCGGCGCGCCCGGTTACCGATCGCGGCGTAGCGGGGTCTTTGCCTTCGGAAGGAGCCAACGAACCCTGGGTTTGTCGCCACCGCCGCACGGGTACGTGCGCCTCATGATCAAGCATGCCACCGCCGCCATCGCCTTATTCGCCGCGCCCGTAACCATTTTGAGCGGCTGCGCGAACGAGTCCTCCGACAGCTCTTCGACGACGACCACTTCCGGATCGGCGTCCGGCGCACAGACGCTGACCACCCAGCTGAAGTCGACCGACGGCGAACCCGTCGCCGACGCGACGATCGACTTCACCAGCGGATACGCCACAGTGACCGTCGAAACCATCGGAACCGGAATCCTCTCGCCCGGCTTGCACGGCCTGCACATCCATGCGGTCGGCACGTGCGAAGGCGACTTCATGTCCGCGGGCGACCACTTCCAGGCGCCCGGGCGTACCGGCGAGCCCGCGAGCGGAGATCTTCCGCCTCTGCTCGTGCGCTCGGACGGAGCCGGCAAACTCGTCGCCACCAGTGACGGCTTCACCGAGGACCAACTCAAGGGTCCAGGCGGCTCGGCGATCCTGCTACACCAGGACGCCACTTCCGACCAGCGCATCGCCTGCGGCGTACTCAGCCCGGCGAGCACCACCAGTACCTCCGTGTCGACCTCGACGTCGACCTCGACCGTCACCACGACCGCAGTTCCGCCGGCCACCGTCACCGAGACGACATCTCCGGCCCCGGCCGAGTCCACCACGAGCGTCGCCCCCGGCACGAGCACCAGCACCGTCACCGTGATTCAGCCTCCGCAGATCCCGGAGATCACCGTGCCTCCGCTGCCCGGCACCGGAGGCTGATCCGCCCCGGGGTCAGGAGCCGATCTCGACCTGACCGTCAGCAGTGATGCGCGTCGGGTAGACCGGCAGCGCGACGTTCGCATCGTCGAGACAGACACCGTCGTCGAGGCCGAACGCCTGCTTCTTTATCGGCGACTGCACGGTTGCGCGGCCGCCGCGGTCACCGACGATTCCGCGTGAGATCACCGCGGCGCCGGAGAACGGGTCGATGTTGCCGACCGCGTGCAGAGTGCCGTCGTCGAGCCGGAACAGCGCCGCCTGCGTACCGTCGGACAGCAGCACGCCCACACCGCGGTTGGGGATGAGGTAGTCGTAGGGGCAGGCCACGGTCCATACCTGGATGTCATTGAGAAGACTCATCTTTGGGGTACCTTCGGCATTCCGATGGGCACGATGCGCCCAGACTGTTCGGTGAACTCGATCGTCGGATCCGCGACCTCGGGGGCGTTGACGAACGACACGAAGCGCGACAGCTTGTTGGGGTCCTCGAGCACACCCTTCCACTCGCACGAGTAGCCCTCGACGTGGCGGGCGATGGCCTCTTCGAACTCGGCGGCCAGGCCAAGCGAGTCGTCGCACACGACGTCACGCAGATGCTCCAGCCCGCCGTCCAGCGACTCCAACCACGGTGCGGTGCGCTGCAATCGGTCGGCGGTACGGATGTAGAACATCAGGAAACGGTCGATGTAGCGGATCAACGTCTCGTCGTCGATGTCGCTCGCGAGCAACTGTGCGTGCCTCGGCGACATGCCGCCGTTTCCGCAGACGTAGAGGTTCCAGCCGTTCTCGGTCGCGATGACGCCGACATCCTTGCTCTGGGCTTCCGCGCATTCGCGCGCACAACCCGACACCGCCATCTTGATCTTGTGTGGTGCACGCAGGCCGCGGTAGCGCTTTTCGATCTCGACCGCCATGTCGACCGAGTCCTGCTGGCCATATCGGCACCATGTGCTGCCGACACAACTCTTCACCGTGCGCAACGCCTTGCCGTAGGCGTGGCCCGATTCCATGCCGCCGTCCACGAGTCGCCGCCAGATCTCGGGAAGCTGATCGACCCGCGCACCGAACATGTCGATGCGCTGTCCGCCGGTGATCTTGGTGTAAAGGTTGAAATCGCGGGCGATCTCGCCGATCAGGATGAGCTGTTCGGGCGTGATCTCACCACCGGGCGATCGGGGCACGATCGAATAGCTGCCGTTGCGCTGGATGTTGGCCAGGAAGTGGTCGTTGGAGTCCTGCAACGAGGCCTGCTCACCGTCGAGGATGTGGTCCGAGCTCGTGGACGCCAGGATGGAGGCGACCACGGGCTTGCAGATGTCGCAGCCCTTTCCGGTGCCGAAGCGTTCGATCAGCGCCGAGAACGTCCGGATCGATGTAGCGGTGACGATCTCGAAGAGCTCTGCGCGCGAATGGCTGAAGTGTTCACACAACGCCTTGGACTGTTCGACGCCCTCGGCCTCCAACAACTGTTTGAGCAAGGGGACGCACGAACCGCAGGACGTACCGGCGAGCGTGCACTTCTTCAGCTCGGGCACATCGCAGCAGCCACCCGCGATGGCCGCGGTCAGATCGCCCTTCGTGACGTTGTTGCACGAGCAGATCTGCGCGGCGGCCGGTAATGCGCCGACGCCCAGTCCCCCGCCGCCGTCTGATCCGGCGGGCGCGATCAGCGCGAGCGCGTCGCCGGGCAGTTCTTCGCCCACCATCGGCCGCAGCACGCCGTACGCCGACGCGTCCCCGACGAGGATGCCGCCGAGCAGCGTCTTGGCATCGTCGGAAAGCACCAGCTTGGCGTAGGTCTGGTTGACCGCGTCGTTGATCGCCACCTCGAGACAATCCGGGGTGGTACCCATCGCATCGCCGAAGCTGGCGACGTCGACCCCGAGCAACTTGAGCTTGGTCGACATGTCGGCCTCGCCGAACTCCGCGCCGCCACCGACGAGGCGGTCGGCCACCACCTCGGCGCTGGTGTAGCCAGGACCGACCAGGCCGTAGCAGCGGCCGTTGATCGCCGCGACCTCGCCGATCGCGTAGATGTTGGGATCGTCTGTCGCGCAGGACAGGTCGGTCAGGACACCGCCACGTTCGGCGATCGCAAGGCCTGCATCGCGGGCCAGCTCGTCCCGGGGCCGCACGCCGGCTGCGAAGACGATCACGCCGGCGTCGATGAACGACTCGTCACTCAGCGTGACCCGCATCGAATCGTTTTCGGCAGAACGGCGCACCGGTCGGTTTCGTTGTGCCGGAGCGATATTGGCGGTACCGACGCCGGTGTGCACGGTGATGCCGAGGTCGCTGATCATCCGGCCCAGGAGGGCGCCACCCGCTTCGTCGAGCTGTTGGGCCATCAGGCGCGGCGCCATCTCGACGACGTGCGCGTGCAGCCCGAAAGAGCGCAACGCGTTGGCGGCCTCCAGACCCAACAGACCTCCACCGATGACCACCCCGACCGGGGCGCCCGCGTCCTTCGTGCGCTCTGCGCTGTCTCGGATCGCATCGAGATCGTCGAGGGTCCGGTACACGTGGCAGGCCGGCAGGTCGCGTCCGGGCACCGGGGGAACGAACGCATAGGAACCGGTGGCCAGCACGAGCGCGTCGTAGTTCACCCGCCCGCCATCCGCCGTCAGCACCGACTTGGCGTCGCGGTCGATGGCCGTCACCCGGCTGCCCAGCCGAGTCTCCACCAGGTCGTCGTCGGGATAGGTATTGCCGGGCAGAGCCAGCAGCGCGCGATTCCAGTGTTCGGTGTATCCGGTCAGCCCGACACGGTCGTAGGCGGCGTCGGCCTCCTCGGCGAGCACCGTCACCCGCCATTCACCGGCGCTGTCGCGCGAACGCAACGCCTCGACGAACCGGTGGCCAACCATGCCGTGGCCGACGACCACGACGTTCTTTGAAGACATGACGTGAGGCTAGGCAGCCGATATTGCCGCTATGTCGCCTTGTGTGAAGCGGCCATCACGGTGTGCTCACCGCCGCCGAAAGCCTGATGTGAGCGGGTTCGCTGACAGCGAATGCCATGCTGAAACCTGAGCGTGGTCGACTCAAGTTAACTGTGCAGACGGTGTGGTGGCGGCGTCGTCCGGCTAGGCGACCGCGACCAGATATTCGCCGCGGTAGAACAGCGTCCCGTCCGTGGCCTCGTTCACGTCGATCACCCATCCCAGGTAGACGTCTCGCACCAACTTCTCGCCGAGCTGAGCCCGCGCGGCAATCAAAGGCGGAAAGCTCGCCAACATGAAGTCGGCGTAACTTTCGGGCGACGGCTCGCGGAATTCGACGCTGTGCCGCTCGAATTTCACTGTGCCACCAAGCATCTCACGGACATGATCCTCAGTACCCCACAACAGCGGTGATTGGAACCCGTCCGGCGGCGGAGGCGATATCGAGCCCAGGGTCTCGAACATCGACCCGATCGATCCTTCTGGAGTCCAGCAAGCGATCGCGATCCGCCCGTCGGGCCGACACACCCGGCGCAACTCGTCCGCGGCTCGCTGGTGATCGGGGGCGAACATGTGGCCGATCGCCGAGATGACTCGATCGAAAATGTCATCGTCGAATGGCAAGGCCTGCGCGTCACCTTCCATCCACTCGACGTCCACGCCGGCTCGTGCTCCCCGCGCCTGCGCGATCCGGATCAGGCCCGGCGACAGATCCACGCCCGTGACTATTGCCCCTGACTTCGCGGCGGGAACGGTAGCGTTCCCAGTTCCGCAGGCCACGTCGAGGACCTTCTCGCCCGGCTTGATATCGGCTCTCGAGACCAGAACGTCACCGATGGACGTCACCTTCTCCGCTACCGCCTCGTAGTCGCCGGTTCCCCACATGTCCTCGGTCATGGAGCGAGTCTTCTCGCCCCAGCGGCCACCTGCAGTGGATTTGCCCGGTTTCGCTCACCTCAGCCCGTCGTCGTCTCAGACTCCGCCCTGGTTTCCGTTGTAGGTCCGGGGATGACCGGATTGTCCTGACTGGTTTCCACACTCGGAGTGGTGTAGCGCGTCGAAGACGTCGATGACGTGGTGTAGGTCGACGGGGTTGCCGATGACGACGGCGCCGTCGGCAGCGTCTCGGGCACCCTGGACTCATCCGCGGTGCACGACACGGCATAGACCAGGATCGCCAACAGAAGCAGCACGGCGACGCCCGCCCAAATCACCAACGACCGCTGATCCTGCCAGTTCGGCTCATCGTCACGCGTCACGGTCTATGCCCAGCGCTGCAGCATCTCCGTGGCGTTGACCGACAACGCGCGCTGCAGGAACGGGCCGAAGCTGATCCGGCCGACACCGAGCGGCCCGAACGACGCGGGGTCGTCGGCCTCCGGCAGCGCGATCGCATTGACCGGCAACGAAAGCTCAGAGGTCAACCGCCGCATCGTCTCCGGATCGTGGCGCCCCACCGGATACAGCGAGTCGGCACCCGCGGCCGCGGCCTCCTCGAGCCGCGCGATCGCTCTCTCCACGCGGTCGGACTCATCGCCGTCCTGGCGCAGGAACAGGTCCGTGCGCGCATTCAGGACCACATGCACACCCGCATCGTCAGCGGCCTTGCGCAGCGCACCGACCAACTCGGCATGCTCGCCGGACGACCGTAGTCGCTTGCCCTCCTTGTGGACGGTGTCCTCGATGTTCAGCCCGACGGCGCCCGCTTCCAGCAACCCGTTGATGAGCCGGCTCGGCGATTCTCCGTATCCAGACTCGATATCCACCGAGATCGGCACGTCGACCGCCGCGGTGATCTGGGCGACCCGCGTCAGGACGTCGTCGAACGACATCACCTCACCGTCCTCCTTGCCGATGGAGTCGGCCATCGGATGGCTGCCGATAGTGAGCGCGGCAAACCCCGCGTCGACCGCCAGCTTGGCCGACCAGGCGTCCCACACCGTCGGCAGGACCACCGGGCTTCCGGGTTGGTGCAAGGCCAGCAGGGACTCGGCGCGCTCTTTCAGGACCCGGTCGGACATTGGCAAACCTCCGCTTCAGACGTGATCTGTCTCACTGGGTACTGCATGATGTGAACAACGTCAGGTGTCGTAACGTGATGCCTGACACCCTTCAGCCCAAGGAGGTCAATTGTCCAGCACTACCGAACTTGCCGAATTGCACGAGCTAATCGGAAGCCTGCGGCGGTGTGTCACATCGTTGGCGTCGAGGTATGGCGACAGCCCTGCGACGCGTCGGATCGTCAACGACGCCGAGCGGATCCTCAACGACATCGATCGTCTCGACATTGACGCCGAGGAACTGGAGCTTGCCCGCGGCGTGGTGCAACACCACCACGCCGGCGAAAAAATCTCGATCCCGGACACCGCGTACGACAGCGACTTCTGGCGTGGTGTCGACGACGAGGGTCTCGGCGGTACGCGCTAGGCGCGGACCGACCGGGACATCAACACCGAAAGGCAACAGTGAGCGCACCAACCGCCGACCGCAAGGCGACCGGCGTCTTCTCGCCGGGCCGTGCCCAGATCAAGCAGCGCACCTTGCGGACCGACCGATGGTGGCAATCGCCGTTGGTCGTCGACCTGGGCTTCGCCGCGTTCGTCATCTACGCGACGGTGCGGGCCTTCCTGCAGAACAACTACTACGTGGCGGAATACCACTACCTGACGCCGTTCTACTCACCCTGCGTGGTGAAGTGGAACGAGGCGACCCAGTCCGGGTGCATCCCCGAAGCAAGCCACTTCGGTCAGTTCCTTCCCGACGTGTGGTGGCTGCCGTATGCGGCGGTGACGCTGCCGTTCCTGCTGCTGTTCCGGTTGACGTGCTACTACTACCGCGGCGCCTACTACCGGTCGGTGTGGCAGTCCCCGACCGCGTGCGCGGTGGCCGAACCGCACGCGACATACACTGGTGAGACACGCTTTCCGCTGATCATCCAGAACACCCACCGGTACTTCTTCTACATCGCCGGGATCATCTCGGTGATCAACACCTACGACGCGATCATCGCCTTCCAGTCGCCATCCGGCTTCGGATTCGGTTTGGGCAACATCATTCTCGTCGTCAATGTGGTGATGCTGTGGGTGTACACACTGTCCTGCCACTCCTGCCGCCACGTCGTCGGCGGCCGCCTCAAGCACTTCTCCAAACATCCCGTCCGGTACTGGATGTGGACGCAGATCAGCAGGCTGAACACCCGGCACAAGCTGTATGCCTGGATCACCCTGGGCACGCTGATGCTGACCGACTTCTACATCATGTTGGTCGCCAGTGGCACCATTTCTGACCTGAGATTTATTGGCTGACAGACTTTTACGGAAAACGGTAGTGAGGATTATCAAAAATGGTTGAGGTCGAACGGCACTCCTACGACGTGGTCGTGATCGGTGCCGGCGGCGCGGGTTTGCGTGCGGTCATCGAGGCGCGGGAACGTGGCCTGCGGGTGGCCGTCGTCACGAAGTCGTTGTTCGGTAAGGCGCACACCGTGATGGCCGAAGGCGGCTGTGCCGCCGCGATGGGCAACGCGAACCCCAAGGACAACTGGCAGGTCCACTTCCGCGACACCATGCGCGGCGGGAAATTCCTGAACAACTGGCGGATGGCCGAGTTGCACGCCAAGGAGGCGCCAGACCGCGTTTGGGAGCTGGAGACCTACGGCGCGCTCTTCGACCGCACCAAGGACGGCAGGATCAGCCAGCGCAACTTCGGCGGCCACACCTACCCACGACTGGCCCACGTCGGCGACCGCACCGGCCTCGAGATCATCCGCACCCTGCAGCAGAAGATCGTCTCGCTGCAGCAGGAGGACAAGGCCGAGTTCGGGGACTACGAGGCCCGCATCAAGGTCTTCCACGAATGCACCATCACCGACCTGGTCAAAGACGGCGACCGGATCGCAGGCGCGTTCGGCTACTGGCGTGAAAGCGGCAGCTTCATCCTCTTCGAGACCCCCGCCGTGGTGCTGGCCACCGGCGGCATCGGCAAGTCCTACAAGGTGACGTCGAACTCGTGGGAGTACACCGGCGACGGGCACGCGTTGGCACTGCGCGCCGGCGCGACCCTGATCAACATGGAGTTCGTCCAGTTCCACCCGACCGGCATGGTCTGGCCGCCCAGCGTCAAGGGCATCCTGGTCACCGAGGGCGTGCGCGGCGACGGCGGAGTGCTGAAGAACTCCGAGGGCAAGCGGTTCATGTTCGATTACATTCCGCCGGTCTTCAAGGGGCAGTACGCCGAGTCCATCGAGGAAGCCGACCAGTGGCTCAAGGACAACGACTCCGCGCGACGCACCCCTGACCTGCTCCCGCGCGATGAGGTGGCCCGCGCCATCAACTCCGAGGTCAAGGCGGAACGCGGCACCCCGCACGGCGGGGTGTACCTCGACATCGCGTCGCGTCTGCCGGCCGAGGAGATCAAGCGCCGACTGCCGTCGATGTACCACCAGTTCATGGAGCTCGCCGAGGTGGACATCACGAAGGAGCCGATGGAGGTCGGCCCGACGTGTCACTACGTGATGGGTGGTGTCGAGGTAGATCCCGATACCGGCGCAGCCAAGACACCGGGACTGTTCGCCGCGGGTGAGTGCTCGGGCGGCATGCACGGCTCCAACCGACTCGGCGGCAATTCGCTTTCCGACCTGCTGGTGTTCGGCCGGCGGGCGGGGATGGGTGCCGCCGACTACGTGCGGGCACTGTCCGAGCGGCCGAAGGTGTCCGAGCAGGCCATCGAAGACGCGGCCAAGCTGGCGCTGGCGCCGTTCGAGGGTCCGTCCAATGGCGACGCGGCGGAGAATCCCTACACGCTGCAGCTCGATCTGCAGGATTCGATGAACACCCTGGTGGGCATCATTCGCAAGGCCGACGAAGTGTCCGAGGCCATCGAGAAGCTCAAGGAGTTGCGGGAGCGGTTCAAGCGCGTCCGGGTCGAGGGCGACCGGCACTTCAATCCGGGCTGGCACCTCGCCATCGACCTGCGCAACATGCTCATCGTCAGCGAGTGCATCGCGATGGCCGCGCTGGAGCGCACCGAGAGCCGCGGCGGGCACACCCGCGACGACCATCCGTCGATGGATGCGACCTGGCGTAAGACGCTGTTGGTGTGTCGCGCCGAGGGTGACGTGGTCGTGCCGGACATCACCATCACCCGCGAGGACCAGATCCCGATGCGCGAGGACCTGCTCGAGCTCATCGAGGTCGAGGAGCTGGAGAAGTACTTCACCCCTGAGGAACTCGAGCATCACTCGGCTCGGAAAGGTTAGGAGAGCCTGATGAGCTACCAAGCGAAGATGCGGGTGTGGCGCGGCGACGAAGCCGGCGGCGACCTGCAGGACTACACCGTCGAGGTCAACGAGGGCGAGGTGGTGCTCGACATCATCCATCGCCTGCAGCAGACGCAGACCGGCGATCTGGCCGTGCGGTGGAACTGCAAGGCGGGTAAGTGCGGATCGTGCTCGGCCGAGATCAACGGACGGCCGCGGCTGATGTGCATGACGCGGATGTCGACGTTCTCCGAGACGGAGACCATCACCGTCACGCCGCTGCGCACCTTCCCGGTGATCCGCGATCTCGTCACCGATGTGTCCTTCAACTACGAGAAGGCCAGAGAGATCCCGTCGTTCACGCCGCCCAAGGACCTGCAGCCCGGCGAATACCGGATGATGCAGGAGGACGTGAACCGGTCACAGGAGTTCCGCAAGTGCATCGAGTGCTTCCTGTGCCAGAACACATGTCACGTGGTGCGCGACCACGAGGAGAACAAGAAGGCCTTCTCGGGTCCGCGGTATCTGATGCGGCAGACCGAGCTCGACATGCACCCGCTGGACACCCGGACCGACCGTTCGGTGCAGGCGCAGGAAGAGAACGGCCTTGGCTTCTGCAACATCACCAAGTGCTGCACCGAGGTGTGCCCCGAACACATCAAGATCACCGACAACGCGCTGATCCCGCTGAAGGAGCGCGCGGCCGATCGCAAGTACGACCCGGTGGTGTGGCTGGGGAACAAGCTGTTCCGGCGAAACTGATTCACGACCACTCTCGCGGGTAGCCTCTAGTCGAGCGGCCAATCATCGACGAAAGGCAGCGCCCATGAGTCTGCGGGAACCCCACAGCATCAACGACATCCGTAACGCGATCCGCGAGTTGAGCAGTCGCGCCGAGTTGGCCCGCAAGGAGGGCCGCACCGGCGACGCCGAGGAGATCGAGTCGCGCATCGACGGCTATCGCGAGGAACTGGCCGGCCGTCCCTGATCGGCGCGGGCGCTATGCGCCCAGTCGACGGAATGTGCTGCGGTGGAACACGATCGGTGGCACGTCGTCGTGCACCGTGATGGACCGGACCGCCAAGATGACGATCGTGTGATCCCCGGCTGGGACCAGTTGCTCGATCGAGCTCTCCAGCCACACGCTGGTGCCCCCGACGAAGACGGCGCCGGACTCTTGCGAATGCGTTTCCAGGCCGGCGAACCGGTCGCCGGTCTTGGCGGCCAACGCGCGCGCGGCGGCATCGTGTGATTCACCGAGCAAGCTGATGCCCAGATGGGGCAGGTCCTTGAGCTTGGGCCAGGTCTCCGAGCTGTTCTGCACGCAGAAGGACACCAGCGGCGGGTCGAGAGATACCGGGACGAACGTGCTCGCCGCCAGACCCACCCGGACACCGTCGACCTCGGCGGCGATCGCGATGACACCGGACGGGAAATGCCCGAATGCCTCTCGCAAAGAGGTGGGGCTCAGATCCTTTTCGCTCATCGCCTCCATCTTCACACGTATCAGTCGGCCCAGCGCTGGGCTTCCAGCTCAGCGGGACGGCCGGTCTGCATCGGCACGTCGAGACCGTCGTAGATGCCCGGCTTCTGCGTCGACAACCAGTCGAGTGCGCCGAGCAGCCGGTTTGCCGCAGTGGTGTTGCCGCCGTCGGCGCGCGTGCCACCTGGCACGTCGGCGCGACTGGTGATGGTGAGCTCGGGGTCGCCGTGCACGATCACCCGGTGGTCGCCCACTCCCTCGTCGGGATACGGCCAGTCAGGTGCGCAGGATTCGTGAATGCGGGTGATGTGGTCGATGACGATTCGCTCGCGGCCACCCGACTTTCCGATCACCTTGAGCCAGAACGCCCCCTGGGTGCCCTTTTCGAAGCGGCCCATCACGGTGTCGACGGACTCCTCGAGCGGACGCCGCTCGATCTCCTCTGTGATTTCGTCGAGTTCCAGGCCGAGCCCGCGCGCGATGAGCCGAAGGTTGCCTCCCCACACCATGGTCGGGATGGACGGCAGCAACATCATCGGCACCTCGTCCATCGAACCGCCGAAACCGCACAGAATCTTCACGGCGTGCGGCTGGTTGTAGGTGGAGTAGTCGAAGATCTCCTGACAGTGGATCGACTGGATCCGCGTGCACAACCCCGCGGCGATGACCGCGAGCGCATCGTTGCCCCAGCCGGGGTCGACACCGCTGACGAGCAGGGTTGCCCCACCCTCCTCGGCGGCCTGGTTCAGGCGGTCGACCCACTCCTGCGGCGCCGAGCGCGGGTCATAGAGCGAGTAGAGCGACGGTGTGACGACGTGCGAACCCGCGCGCAGACACCGTTCGATGTCGACGATCGCCTCGTCGGGGCGGATGTCGCCCGACGCCATGTACGCCACCGCGTCGCACTCCTTCAGGACCGCGTCTATATCGGTGGAGGCCGTAATGCCCGTCGGCTGATCCAGGTTGGCGAAGGTGGCTGCATCCTTGCCCGCCTTGTCCGGCGAAGACGTGATGACACCTGTCAGTTTCAACCCGGGAAACGCCACCGCGCTCCGGATCGACGTAGCCCCCATATTGCCTGTTCCCCATACCGCGACTCGAAGCACGCGTCCACCCTATCGGTCGGCCCCGTGACGAGATTCACAGTGACCAGAATCGCCCCGAAAACCGGTCGCCAACTGCCCATTTAGGGTCCCGACCAACCACCGGGTTGCTTAGGTCGTGGAAATTGCTCCCGCGTGCTTTGTGTTGAAGTTACCGGGCGGTATAGTTCGAAGCAGTTACTGGTGGGTAACTTAGCCAAAAGTACCCAACCACAGGCGGCACTCTCGACGAGGAGGAACAGTGAGCCACTACAAGAGCAACGTACGTGACCAGGAATTCAATCTTTTCGAGGTCTTCGGACTCGACAAGGTTCTCGGTGACGGCGACTACACGGACATCGACGCCGACACGGCGCGCGAGATGCTCGGTGAGATGGCGAAGCTGGCCGCGGGGCCCATCGCGGAATCTTTCGCTGACGCCGACCGCAACCCGCCGGTGTTCGATCCCAAGACGCACACGGTGACGCTGCCGGAGTCCTTCAAGAAGTCGATGCGCGTGCTGCTCGAGGGCGGTTGGGACAAGGTCGGCGTGCTCGAAGAACTCGGCGGCATGCCGATGCCCCGTGCGCTGCAGTGGGCCTTGATCGAGCACATCCTCGGCGCCAACCCGGCGGCCTACATGTATGCGATGGGCTCGGGCATGGCCGAGATCTTCTACAAGAACGGCACCGACGAGCAGAAGAAGTGGGCCGTGCTGGCCGCCGAACGCAATTGGGGCGCCACCATGGTGCTGACCGAGCCCGACGCGGGCTCCGACGTCGGCGCCGGCCGCACCAAGGCCGTGCAGCAGGCCGACGGCACCTGGCACATCGACGGCGTCAAGCGCTTCATCACTTCTGGCGACTCTGATGACCTGTTCGAGAACATCATGCATCTGGTGCTGGCCCGCCCCGAGGGCGCCGGTCCGGGCACCAAGGGTCTGTCGCTGTTCTTCGTGCCGAAGTTCCACTTCGATCCCGAGACCGGTGAGCCCGGCGAGCGCAACGGCGTCTACGTCACCAACGTCGAGCACAAGATGGGCCTGAAGGTCTCGGCCACCTGTGAGCTCTCGCTGGGTCAGCATGACAAGCCCGCCGTCGGCTGGCTTGTCGGCGAGGTGCACGACGGCATCGCGCAGATGTTCGACGTCATCGAGCAGGCCCGAATGATGGTGGGCACCAAGGCGATTGCGACGCTGTCGACCGGCTACCTCAATGCCCTGGAGTACGCCAAGGAGCGCGTGCAGGGTGCCGACATGACGCAGATGACCGACAAGACCGCACCGCGCGTCACGATCACGCACCACCCCGATGTGCGTCGTTCGCTGATGACCCAGAAGGCATACGCCGAGGGTCTGCGCGCGCTGTACCTGTTCACGGCGACCTACCAGGACGCCGCGGTGGCCAAGACCGTGCACGACGTCGACGCCGATCTGGCCGTCAAGGTCAACGACCTACTGCTGCCGATCGTCAAGGGTGTCGGCTCAGAGCAGGCCTACGCGAAGCTGACCGAGAGCCTGCAAACCTTCGGTGGTTCGGGCTTCCTGCAGGACTACCCGATCGAGCAGTACATCCGCGACGCCAAGATCGACTCGCTGTACGAAGGCACCACGGCCATCCAGGCGCAGGACTTCTTCTTCCGCAAGATTGTCCGCGACAAGGGTGTGGCGCTGGCCCACGTCGCCGGACAGATCGAGCAGTTCGTCAAGAACGAGTCCGGAAACGGGCGGCTCAAGGCCGAGCGCGCGCTGCTGGCCACCGCGCTGGAAGACGTGCAGGCCATGGCGGCCACGCTCACCGGTTATCTGATGGCTGCGCAGGAGAACCCGGCCGAGCTGTACAAGGTCGGACTCGGTTCGGTGCGCTTCCTGATGAGCGTCGGTGATCTGGTGATCGGCTGGCTGCTTGCCAAGCAGGCCGCGGTGGCGATCGAGGCGCTGGACAACGGCGCCGCGGCTGCCGATCGCGCATTCTACGAAGGCAAGATCGGCGTGGCCTCGTTCTTCGCGAAGAACTTCCTGCCGTTGCTGACCAGCACCCGCCAGGTCGTCGAGCACCTCGACAACGACGTGATGGAACTGGACGAAGCGGCGTTCTAGCCCCTCGCCGCTTCACACCAAAAGGCCCCCGGACTCTTCCCGGGGGCCTTTTGCATTGCGCCTACAGGTGATCGACGCGGCGCGACGGGAGCATCAAGACGCCCCCGGACCCTGCCCGGGGGCGTCTTGCGGTTCATGTCATGGGGGCGGGTTCGGGAGGACAATGGGTGCGTCACATTGGTCTCGCGCGTCCGGCTTTCAACCCTCACCGGCACTTCGGATTAGTCACTCCCGAACCCGTCGTGCGATCGATCGTACGCTTGTGATCGCAGTCACACCAGGGCAATTTTCAACCCCTCTCGTCCTTGCTTCGCAGCAGTGCGCGGGTGCGCGCACGCACCTCCGGTGACCCGTCGAAGATCGATGCGGTGAACTCGTCGACACCCGCTGCGCTCAGTTCGTCGAGGCGCTGTGACACGGTTTCCTCGTCGCCGATGATCGCGGCATCCTCGGGTCCGCCATACCCTTCGCGGTCGAGCATCGCGCGGTACGACGGCAGCGAACCGTAGATCGCGAACTCCTCTGCGGCTTGCCTACGCGCGCCGTCGACGTCGTCGGTCACGCTGATCGGCAGCGAAGCGGCGACCCGCACCACCGACTCCGGACGGCCCGCCTCGGCCGCCGCACCGCGCAGTGTCGGCACGACATGCTCGGCAAGGGTCTTCGGCCCGGTCATCCACGTGAGCGTCCCGGCTGTGCGCCGCCCCGCCAGCCGCAGCATCTGCGGACCGAGCGCGGCGAGATACACGTCCGGTGCTGGTGCGCCGGGAATCTGCAACGACCCGCGCGCCGTCCAGAATTCGCCGGTCGAATCCGCGGGCTGCCCCGCCAACAGCGGCTGCAGACAGTCGAGATACTCACGCATCTGACGCACCGCCCTGTCCCACGAGATTCCCCACACCCCTTCGGTCACCATGCGATGGCTCATGCCGATACCGAGCGAGAATCGGCCGCCGCCCACGAGGCTGAGCGTGAGAGCGCGCTGGGCCAGCTGCATCGGGTGCTGCACCTGGATGGGTATGACGGCCGAGCCCACCTCGATGCCGTCGACCTCGCGCAGCGCTATCCCGAGCGCGATGGGCAGGTCGGCGTCGTAGGGAAGCTGAGCCATCCAGACCCTGCGGAAGCCCTCGTCGCGTAGCTTGGCGAGGTTGCGCACCAGGGAGTCGACGGGAGACGGCCCGGCGGTGTTCAGTCCGACGATGGAAAGGCTGATGTCCATATCTGTCATCGAAGCACGCGAATGCGAACATACTTGCCGATGACGACCGAACTGGCTCGACTCCAACACTTCGGCCCAAACTGGTTCGCGTCGGTGATGGGTACGGGCATCGTCGCCACCGCCGGTGCCACGCTGCCGATCCACATTCCGGGGTTGCACGTGTTCACGCGGGTCGTATGGGTGGCGGCCGCGGTCCTGCTCGTCGTGCTCATCATCGCAGTGACGGTGCAACGCGTTCGGCATCCGTCGGCCTCGCGCAGCCACGCCCGCAACCCTCAGATGGCGCACTTCTACGGCGCCGCGCCGATGGCTCTGCTGACAGTCGGATCGGGCGCATTGCTGATCGGCAAAGACCTGATCGGCGAGCGCATTGCCGTGGACCTGGCGTGGGTGTTGTGGACGGCGGGCACGATCGGCGGATTGTTCACCGCCGCGACCATCCCGTTCCTGATGTTCACGCAGATCAACGTCGAACCGGACGCGGCCTTCGGCGGCTGGCTGATGCCCGTCGTGCCGCCGATGGTGTCCGCGGCGGCAGGCGCGCTGCTGATCCCCCACATGGCCGAAGGCACCGGGCGCACCACGATGCTGTACGGCTGCTACGCGATGTTCGGGCTGTCGCTCGTCGCCGCGCTGATCATCATCTCGATGATCTGGAGCCGCCTCGCCCTCTACGGCACATCGGGAACCACCCGGGTGCCGACGCTGTGGATCGTGCTCGGCCCACTGGGTCAGGGCATCACCGCCGCGGGCCTGCTCGGTGCGAATGCGGCGTTGGCCGTCCCGCCCGACCTGGCCGGCGGGATGAACGTGTTCGCGGTGTTGTTCGGTGTGCCCGTGTGGGGCTTCGCGGTGCTGTGGATCGTGCTGGCCACCGAACTCACCGTCCGCACACTGCGGCGCGGGATGCCGTTCGCGCTGACGTGGTGGAGCCTGACGTTCCCCGTCGGCACGTTCGTCACCGGCACGACGCAGCTGGCGAACCACACCGGGCTGCCCGCGTTCCGGGTGGCCGCCGCGATCGCCTACCTCGCCCTGCTGGGGACGTGGGGGCTGGTCGCCGTGCAGACGGCTCGCGGCAGCCTCGGCGGAGGTTTGTTCACTCCGCCGCCGGCCGCCGGGCCGATCAAGGCCAAGAAGGATCCGCCGCCCGGCACCTAGGCCTGGCGAACGTGGGTTACCCGCACGCTCTAAGGCTGTTGGACGTGCCACAAGCCCACACTCGCGGGAGAAATGGATTAAGAGCCCCGTGCTGACGTCGGGTCGGGGGGTCAGACGCCAACACGGAGCTATCCGGTCTATCGACGCCTCTTACGCAGCCGTTACAGCCTTCACCGAAATACTTCTCAGGCCTCGAGAATCGCCGCCACGCCCTGGCCGCCAGCTGCGCAGATCGAGATCAAACCGCGGACCGGCCCGCCCGTCTGCTTCTTCTTTTCGGCCAATTGCTTGGCCAGCTGCGCAACGATCCGACCGCCGGTCGCGGCGAATGGATGGCCTGCTGCCAGCGACGATCCGTTGACGTTGAGCTTGGACCTGTCGATGCTGCCCAGTGCCTGGTCGAGACCGAGCCGCTCTTTGCAATACTCCTCGGACTCCCACGCCGCCAGTGTGGCGAGGACCACAGAGGCGAACGCCTCGTGAATCTCGTAGAAGTCGAAGTCGCTGAGGCTCAGGCCGTTTCGCGCCAACAGCCGAGGCACCGCGTAGGTGGGCGCCATCAACAGGCCGTCATCACCGTTGACGTAGTCGACCGCCGCGGTTTCGCCGTCGACGAAGTACGCCAGCGGCTCGATTCCGCGAGCGGACGCCCACTCGTCGGTGCCCAGCAGCGCCACCGAGGCGCCGTCGGTCAACGGGGTCGAGTTGCCCGCCGTCATCGTCGCGTCACCGGCCTTCACGCCGAACACCGGCTTGAGCTTGGCCAGCTTCTCGGCCGACGAATCGGCGCGCAGATTGTTGTCGCGGTAGACGCCGAGGAATCCGGTGACGAGGTCGTCGAAGAACCCGCGGTCGTAGGCGGCGGACATGTTCCGGTGGCTGGCCGCCGCCAGCTCGTCCTGATCGACACGCTTGACGCCCATCTTCTTTGCGGTGATCGCGGCGTGCTCACCCATCGACAGCCCCGTGCGCGGCTCGCTGTTGACTGGGATCTCCACACCGAGCGACGCGGGCAGCTTGCCGACCAGCTTGAGGCGGTCGACGTTGGACTTCGAACGTCGCAGCCCCAGCAGTACCCGTCGCAGGTCGTCGCCGAACGCGATCGGAGCGTCGGAGGCGGTATCAACACCCCCGGCCGCCGCGACCTCGTAGCGGCCCGCGGCGACGCCGTCGGCGGCGGCGATGGTGGCCTGCAATCCCGTCCCGCACGCCTGCTGAATGTCGAACGCCGGCGTGTACGCCGACAGCGAGCTGCCGAGGACGCACTCGCGCATCAGGTTGAAGTCGCGGCTGTGCTTGAGCACCGCGCCGCCGATCACCGCACCCAGCGTCTCGCCCGCCAGGTTGTACCTGTCGATCAGGCCGTCCAGCGCGGCGGTGAACATGTCCTGGTTGGACGCGTTGGCGTACGCGCCGTCCGAGCGTGCGAAGGGAATTCTGTTGCCACCGAGAATCGCGACCCGTCGACGGGTATCACTAGCCATGAGACCCATAGTACCCACCCTTCTTACTCTGGAGTAAGTTCGTCCCCATGGCTACCGATCTGTACTCGCAACTCGTCCACTCGACGCCCGGATCGTTCCTCGCCAAGCAGCTCGGCATCCCGCAGCCCGAGACGCTGCGCCGCTACCGGGCCGGCGATCCGCCACTCGCAGGCACGCTGCTGATCGGCGGCTCCGGCTCGATTGCCGGCTCAGCCGGCGGTGGCCGGGTGGTCGAACCGCTGCGGACTGCGCTGTCCGAGGACTACGACGTCGTCTCCAACAACCTCGGTGGCCGCTGGGCCGACTCGTTCGGCGGGCTGGTGTACGACGCCACCGGCATCACCGCACCCGTCGACCTCAAAGGCTTGTACAAGTTCTTCACGCCGCTGCTTCGCAACCTCGGACCGTCGGGACGCGTCGTCGTCATCGGGACCACCCCCGAGGACACCGGCAGCGTCGGTGAACGGATTGCGCAGCGCGCGCTCGAGGGGTTCACGCGCTCACTCGGCAAGGAGATGCGGCGCGGCGCCACCGTGAACCTCGTGTACCTGGCAGCCGAGGCGAAGCCCGCCGCGACCGGCCTCGAGTCGACGCTGCGGTTCCTGCTATCGGGAAAGTCCGCCTATGTCGACGGGCAGGTGTTCCGGGTCGGTGCCGACGATTCCGCACCGCCAGCAGACTGGGATCGCCCGCTCGACGGCAAGATCGCCTTGGTCACCGGTGCGGCGCGCGGTATCGGTGCCACCATCGCCGAGGTGTTCGCACGTGACGGTGCCAGCGTGATCGCCGTCGACGTCGAAGGTTCCCACGAGGACCTCGGAAACGTCGCCGCGAAGGTCGGCGCGACCGCGCTCACGCTCGATGTCACGGCCGACGATGCGGTGGACCGCATTGCCGAACACCTGCGCGAGCACTACCACGGCTCCCGCCTGGACATCCTCGTCAACAATGCGGGCATCACCCGCGACAAGCTCCTCGCCAACATGGACGAAGGCCGCTGGGACGCCGTCGTGGCCGTCAATCTCCTTGCCCCGCTTCGCCTTACCGAAGGCTTGGTGGACAACGGGACGATCGGCGAGGGCGGTAGGGTCGTCGGGTTGTCGTCGATGGCCGGCATCGCGGGCAACCGCGGCCAGACGAACTACGCCGCCACGAAGGCGGGCATGATCGGGCTGACCGACGCGCTGTCCGCCGAGTATGCCGACAAGGGCATCACCGTCAACGCCGTCGCGCCCGGCTTCATCGAAACCAAGATGACCGAGGCCATCCCGCTGGCCACGCGCGAGGTGGGCCGCCGGCTCAACTCGCTGTATCAGGGCGGCCAGCCGGTCGACGTCGCCGAGACCATCGCCTACTTCGCCAGCCCCGCATCGAATGCCGTCACGGGCAACACGATCCGGGTATGCGGCCAGGCCATGCTGGGGGCGTGAGCGCGATGAACAACATGCTCCGCGCGGCCGTGGGTGCGCTGCCGTTCATCCCGCGCGACGAGTCGCTGCCGGACCGTACCCTGACCGTCGAGGATCTGCCGATCGACAGCGCGAACGTGGCGGCCTACGCCGCGGTGACCGGGCTGCGATTCGGCGACACCGTGCCGCTGACCTATCCGTTCGCACTGACGTTTCCGACCGTCATGTCGTTGGTCACCGGCTTCGACTTCCCTTTCGCCGCCTTGGGTTCGGTGCACATCGAGAACCACATCACGCAGCACCGCCCGATCGCGGTGACCGACTCCGTGTCGGTCAAGGTACACGCAGAGAACCTGCGTGAGCACCGTCGCGGCCTGCTCGTCGACATCATCACCGAGGTGAACGTCGGCAACGAGACCGCATGGCATCAGGTGACGACCTTCCTGCATCAGCAGAAGACCAGCCTCTCCGACGAGCCGAAGCCGCCGCCGCAGAAGCAACCGAAGTTGGGTCCCCCGAACGCGGTGCTGCGCATCACGCCGGGCCAGATAAGGCACTACGCATCCGTCGGCGGGGACCACAACCCGATTCACACCAACCCGATCGCGGCCAAGCTGTTCGGCTTTCCGACGGTGATCGCACACGGAATGTTCAGTGCAGCAGCGGTTCTGGCGAATATCGAGGGTCAACTGCCCGACGCGGTGAAGTACTCGGTGCGGTTCGTCAAGCCGGTGGTGTTGCCTGCGCGGGCAAACCTTTACGTCGAGCGGCAAACCGACGGCTGGGAGCTGGCGCTGCGCCACGCCACCAAGGGCGATCCCCATCTGCTGGGTTCGGTGACAGCGCTGTAATGGTCGTGCTGATGACGCCTAGCTGGCGCTGATCGCCGTCGCGTCCTTCTCGGACTGCTTACCCTTCAGACCCGTCCAGAACAGGTTGATCATCAGTTCCGCGGCTTCGTCCACCGAGGCATCGCCGGTGCTGACGCGCGCGGCGATGGCTTCGCCGGCACCCACCAGCGCGACGGCCATCATGTCGAAGTCGGTCTCGGGCTCCGGATGGCGCGTGCCCGCCCGCAGGAGTCGACCGACGAGGTCGATGATCCGCTCGCGGCCCTCGCGCACGGTATGAGCGAACGCCTGAGAACTGGTGGCCTGGCTGTAAAGCACCATCCACGACGCCCGGCTGGTGTCGATGTAGGTGAGAAACGCCAGAACAGCGTTGCGCAGCAGGTCTTTCGGGCTCTGCGTGAAATCGATCTTGTCGCGCACATCTTCGACGAATCGGGACAGCTCGCGGTTCAGGCACGCACCGAACAGTTCCTCTTTGGAGCCGTAGTAGAGGTACAGCATGGGTTTGGAGATCTTGGCTTCGGCGGCGATAGCATCCATCGACGTCTCGTGGTAGCCGTTGACCGAGAAAATCTGCACGGCGGCGTCGAGCATTTGTTGCTCACGCACCGCGCGCGGCAACCGTTTCGTTCCACCTGCCATTACTCAAGAGTAAGCAATGGGCGAACTCGCGGGGTCAGCAGCGCGACTCCGGCCAAATATCAGCACCGCTGATGTGGCCCTTTGACGGCAGCCATCCGCAGGACCGACGCGTCGACCTGAGGCATCGACAACTCGCCTGTCGAGACCGCCTTTTCCAACCGGTCCAGCACGGCAGGCACCTCGCCCGTCGTCACCCACAACGCGGCGTCGGCGCCGGCCTGCAATCCGCGCAGCGCCGCCTCGGCGACCCCGAAGCGATCCGAGATGGCCCGCATCGAGGAGAGGTCGTCGGTGAAGACGGGTCCGTTGAACGGCGGGCCACCGTATTCGCCGGAGCGCAGCAGCGCATACGCGCTCGGGCTCAGGCTGGCCGGTTCGTTGCCGGTGAGTCCGGGAACCTGCATGTGGCCGACCATCACTCCGACCGGCAACTGAGCGTTGAGGGTGCGATACGGAACCAGGTCTGCGTTCTGCAGATCACCGATCGGAGGCGCGGTGACACTGCCGGTGTGGGAGTCCCCGGAACCGCTCCCGTGCCCCGGGAAGTGCTTGAGCACCGGCAGCATTCCCGCGTCGCGCAGGCCGCGCGCGTAGGCGCCGGCGTAGTCGGTGACCACGGCGGGGTCCGATCCGAAGGAGCGGTCGCCGATCGCGGTGTCGTCCGGGGCGTTCGAGATATCCACCACCGGCGCAAAGTCGATCGTGATGCCCTTGCTCCGCATCGCCTGACCACGTTGCAGCGCAATAGCATACACCTGCTCGGGTGTCTGGGTCCGCGCCAGCTCTCGTGCCGGCGGCTGGGTGCCGATCACCGCAGACAGCCGCGAAACCCGGCCACCCTCTTCGTCGACGCTCACCGCCAGCGGCAGCGGCGCCGCCGAGTTCGCGATGTCGACCAGCGAGCCGTCGGTGACCATCGACAGGTCGGTCCAGCTGCCGATCATGATCCCGCCGACGTGCTGGCTCTCGACCACCGCTCGAGCGTCGGCCGCGTTGGTGACGCCGACCATCAACAGCTGCGCGAGCTTGTCGCGGGTCGAGATCTGCGACAGCAGCTCCGGCCCCTGGCCGCACGCCGGGGCGGGGACCAGTACCGGCGCCTGCGGCACCGCCGTCGCCGCCATCTCCGGATGCGGGACCTCCTGATCCGCCGCCGTCGAGCACGCGGACACGAGCACGGGCAACGCCACGGCGGCGCACAGCCCGCGCAACCCCGAACCAATTGAGACCATGGGCCCCGACCCTAGTAGGAAACGAAGCCGCATTCGATCCCCCGGTCCTGCAGCCAGCTCCGTTCACCGCGCGCCTGATCTCGTCGACGTGGCCGCAGACCAGGTCGACGACGTCCTCGGCCGGTTCTGCGCAGGGCGCACGCTCGTCGGCGGGCACGCCGACATTGTCTGCTACTTTGGCCGGATGGATCGGTTTCTCGTGCCCGCCGCGGCCAGCATCGTTGTCGGCCTGCTGCTGGGTGCGGCCGCCGTATTCGGGGTGACGCTGATGGTGCAGCAGGACAGCAAGCCGCCGCTGCAGGCAGGCGATCCGGCGTCGTCGGTGCTCAACAGGGTTGAGTACGGCGACCGAAGTTAATTTCGCGCCCCTGTCGCGGCGCTGGTTGTGGGTGGCCGCTGCGGCGGCGCTGGTTCTGTCGTTCGCGCAGTCACCCGGACAGATCTCCCCTGACACGAAGCTCGACCTGACCGCGAACCCCCTGCGGTTCCTGTCCCGCGCCTTCAATCTCTGGAACAGCGAGCTGCCGTTCGGCCAGGCCCAGAACCAGGCCTACGGCTATCTGTTCCCGCACGGCACCTTCTTCCTCGCCGGGGACCTGCTCGGACTGCCTGGCTGGGTGGTCCAGCGGCTGTGGTGGGCGCTGCTGCTGGTCGTCGGATTCTGGGGCCTCCTACGTATCGCCGAAGCGCTCGGCATCGGCAGCGCCACCTCCCGCGTGATCGCCGCAGTCGCGTTCGCGCTGTCCCCCCGGGTCCTGACCACCATCGGTGCGATCTCGTCGGAGACGCTGCCCATAATGCTGGCGCCGTGGGTGCTGTTGCCGGTGATTCTGGCCCTGCGCGGCACGGGCGGGTCCGGAGGGGTGGGAATAAGCACGGGCGGGTCCGGAGGGGTGGGAACAAGCACGGGCGGGTCCGGAGGGGTGGGAACAAGCACCGGCGGTGTTCGGGTGCTGGCTGCGCGGTCGGCGGTGGCCATCGCGTTGATGGGCGCGGTCAACGCCGTCGCAACGCTGACCGCATGCCTGGTCGCGGCGATATGGCTGGTCTGTCACAAACCGAACCGGTTGTGGTGGCGCTTCACCGGTTGGTGGGCGCTGTGCATCGTGCTCGCGGTGACGTGGTGGGTGGTCGCGCTGGCGTTGCTCGGCCGGATCAGCCCGCCGTTCCTCGACTTCATCGAATCCTCCGGAGTGACGACGCGGTGGATGTCGCTGACCGAGATGTTGCGCGGCACCGACGTGTGGACCCCGTTCGTCGCGCCGAACGCGACGGCGGGCGCCTCGCTGGTGACGGGTTCGGTGGCGGTGCTCGCGACGACGCTGGTTGCCGCTGCCGGTCTGGCGGGCCTGGCGATGCGGTCCATGCCGGCCCGCGGACGTCTGATCACCATCCTGCTCGCCGGCGTCACGGTGCTCGCGCTCGGATACTCGGGCGGACTGGGATCGCCCATGGCCCATGCGGTTCAAGCCTTCCTCGATGCGGACGGCACTCCGCTGCGCAACATTCACAAACTCGAACCGCTGCTGCGGCTGCCGATCACGCTCGGTCTCGCGCACCTGCTTGGCCGCATCCCGCTGCCGGGCAGCGCACCGCGCGCGGTGTGGCGGGATGCGTTCGCCCACCCCGAACGCGACAAGCGGGTGGCGGTCGGCGTCGTCGTGCTGGTGGCAGTGATGGCTGCGACGTCGCTGGCCTGGACGGGTCGGCTCACCCCACCGGGGGCGTTCGACGCGATCCCGCAGTACTGGCACGAGACCGCCGACTGGCTCGACGAGCACAACGATTCCGGGCGGGTGCTGGTGGCGCCGGGCGCCCCGTTCGCCACTCAGGTGTGGGGCAGCAGCCACGACGAACCGCTGCAGGTGCTGGGCGACAGCGCGTGGGGAGTGCGGGACTCGATCCCCTTGACGCCGCCGGAGACCATTCGCGCCCTGGACTCCGTACAACGCCTGTTCGCGGCCGGAAGACCGTCCGCCGGATTGGCAGATACCCTTGCCCGGCAAGGTATCTCGTTTGTCGTGGTCCGCAACGACCTCGATCCGGAGGCGTCGCGATCGGCTCGGCCGGTATTGGTGCATCGCGCGATCGACGGTTCGCCGGGGCTGCAGCGGGTCGCCGCGTTCGGCGACCCGGTCGGGCCCGGCACACTGCCGGGCTTCATCACCGACAGTGGTCTGCGACCGCGCTATCCCGCGGTGGAGATCTACCGGGTGAACCCGGTCACGCCCGCGGTTCCGGTGACGCCCTACCTGGCCGACTCCGATGCGATGGCGCGCGTCGACGGCGCACCCGAGGTCCTGCTACGCCTCGACGAGCGTCGCCGCCTCCTGGGGCAGCCACCGCTGGGGCCCATGCTGCTGACGGCGGATGCGCAGCAAGCCGGTCTGTCCGTGCCTGCGGGGACCGGTGTCGTCGTCACCGACACCCCGCTCGCGCGGGAAACCGACTACGGACGCGTCGACGACCACTCGTCGGCGATCCGGACTCCCGACGATCCCCGCAACACATTCAACCGTGTGATGGACTATCCGACCCCAGACGCCGAGACGGTCTACGGCCAGTGGTCCGGCGGCCGGGTCTCGGTGTCGAGTTCGGCGTCGGATTCGACCGCCCTTCCCAACGTCGCACCCGCGACCGGCCCAGCCGCCGCCGTCGACGCCGATTCGTCGACGAGCTGGGTGTCCAACGCGTTGCAGTCGGCGATCGGCCAGTGGCTTCAGGTCGACTTCGATCATCCGGTCACCAACGCGACCATCACGGTCACCCCGAGCGCCACCGCGGTCGGCTCGCAGGTACGCCGCATCGAGATATCGACCGTCAACGGCACCAGCACACTGCGCTTCGATGAAGCGGGTAAGCCGTTGACCGCGGCGCTGCCGTACGGCGAGTCGCCGTGGGTGCGTATCACCGCCGTCGCCACCGAGGACGGGTCGCCGGGCGTCCAGTTCGGCATCACCGATTTCGCCGTCACCCAGTACGACGCGAACGGGTTCGCCCACCCCGTCGACCTCCGGCACACGGTGGCTGTCCCCGGGCCACCCGCGGATTCTGCTGTGGCGCAATGGGATCTGGGATCAGAACTGCTGGGCAGGTCGGGCTGTGCGCAGAGCCCCGACGGCATTCGGTGCGCCGCGACCATGGCTCTGTCACCGGAGGAACCGGTGAACCTGAGCCGCACACTGACGGTGCCGGAGCCGATGGCCGTGACGCCGACCGTGTGGGTGCGGGCACGTCAGGGTCCCAACCTCGCCGACCTGGTGCGGGCACCCGGCACTGCGATCGCCACCGGAGACGCGGACCCGATCGACGTGCTCGGTTCGGCGTATGCCGCCGCGGACGGCGACCCGGATACGGCGTGGACCGCGCGTCAAGGCGTCGTACAACACAAGTCGCCGCCCACCTTGACGCTGAGATTGCCCAGCCGCCGCGAGGTGGCCGCCGTCCGGGTGACGCCCAGTTCGTCTGAGCTTCCTGCCCATCCGACGCTGGTGGCCGTCGACCTCGGCGATGGACCGCAGGTGCGCAGGCTCGCCGGCGACGCCGGCGCGCAGACCCTTGACCTCAAACCCCGCGTGACCGACACGGTGAAGGTGTCGATCCTCGACTGGGACGACATCATCGACCGCACGGCGCTCGGGTTCGATCAGCTCAAGCCTCCCGGGTTGGCGGAGGTGACGGCCCTGGACGCGCGGGGTGCCCCGATCGCGGCGGCCGACGCCGAACGCAACCGTGCGCGGATGATCGAACTACCGTGCGGCCGTGGCCCCATCATCGGTGTCGCCGGTCAGTTCATCCAGACGTCGATCAGCACGACGGTCGGTGCGCTGCTCGACGGCGAGCCGGTGACGGCGCAGCCGTGCCAGGCTGGGCCGATCCGGCTGCCCGTTGGCCAGCAGGAGCTGCTGATCAGCCCCGGCGCCGCGTTCACCGCCGACGGCGTCCAGCTCGACGGACCGCTCGCGGATCGGATCCGTTCGGCGGCAACGGTTCCCGCGCAAATCGACGCGTGGAGCGCCGATCACCGCGAGGTGAATGTGCCGGCGTCCAACGCGTCGCGGGTGCTGGTCGTCCCGGAAAGCGTGAACCCCGGCTGGATCGCGCACCGCGCCGACGGCACCGCGCTGATACCGGTCAAGGTCAACGGCTGGCAGCAGGGCTGGGTGCTGCCGCCGGGCACCGAAGGGCCCGTCACACTCACGTTTCCGTCGAATGCCCTCTACCGGGCCGGGCTCATCGGCGGTCTCGCCCTGCTGCCTTTGCTCTTGCTGCTGGCCTTCGTCCCGGCGCGCCGTCGCACCGAACCCCAGGAGCCCGCGCGCGTGTGGCGGCCGGGCAGGTGGCCGACAAGTGCTGCGGTCCTTGCGGTCGGGGCGCTGATCTCCGGGGTTACGGGCGTCATCGTCGTCGGTGTCGCTGTGGGTTTGCGGTATTTGCTGCGCAACCGCGAACGCCTCTGCGACGCCGTCACGGTCACGACGACCGCGGGCGGGCTGATCCTGGCGGGGGCCATCCTGAGCCAGTACCCGTGGCGATCGGTCGACGGATACGTCGGTCACTCCGTCGGGGTGCAGCTGCTTGCTCTCGTCTCGGTGGCGATGCTGGCCGCGTCCGTCGTGCCCGACGATCGCACCCGTTTCACAGCCACGGACACCGCCGAGCCCTAGCATCGGCTATGTGCCGCAGCTGAATACCGCCCGGGGAGAAATCGCGACCACCGACCTGGGGGTCACGCTCATGCACGAACACGTCTTCGTGCTGTCTCCGGAGATCCACAACAACTTCCCCGAAGTCTGGGGCGATGAGGCCAAGCGTCAGGCCGACGCGGTCACGCGACTCAACGAACTCAAAGCGCGCGGCGTCGACACCATCGTGGACCTCACCGTCATCGGGCTCGGTCGATACATTCCGCGCATCGCGCAGATCGCCGAACAGACCGACCTCAACATCGTGGTGGCCACCGGCGTCTACACATACAACGACGTGCCGATGTATTTCCACTTCAGCGGACCCGAGACGCCGCTGGGTGAGCCGATGGTCGACATGTTCGTCAGCGACATCGAGAACGGAATTGCGGGCACCAGCATCAAGGCCGCGATCCTCAAGTGCGCCACCGACGAACCGGGAGTGACGCCCGGAGTGGAGCGGGTGTTGCGCGCGGTCGCGCAGGCACACCGACGCACGGGTGTGCCGATCTCGACGCACACTCACGCTGCCACCCGCCGCGGTCTCGAACAGCAAGCGATCTTCGCCGAGGAAGGCGTGGACCTGTCGCGCGTCGTCATCGGCCACTCCGGCGACTCGACCGACCTGGGCTACCTCACCGAGCTCATCGAGGCGGGCTCCTACATCGGCATGGACCGGTTCGGCGTCGACGTCTTCCTCGGTTTCGAGGAGCGCGTCAACACCGTCGCGCAGATGTGCGAACGCGGTCATGCCGACAAGATGGTGCTCTCTCACGACGCCGCCTGCCTCATGGATTGGTTGCCGGAGGACATGGTGCCGGTCGTGATGCCGAACTGGCATTACCTGCACATCCACAACGACGTGATCCCGGCGCTGAAAGAGCGCGGGGTCACCGACGAACAGCTGACCACGATGCTCGTCGACAACCCGCGCCGGATCTTTGAAGCGCAGGGCGCCTACTGATGGCGCAGCCGTCGCCGGTTCCACCCATCCCGACGCAGTTCTCCGCCCTCGCCGAATCAGATCCGGACGCACCTGCGGTCACGTGCGCGGGCCGCACGATCACGCGCCGCGAGCTGGACGCGTCGACTAACCGGCTCGCGCGCGCCTACGCCGAACTTGGTGTCGGACAGGGCGATTACGTCACGATCGTGCTGCCCAACTCGATTGAGTGGGTTAAAGCGGTGATGGCGTGCTGGAAGCTGGGTGCGGTGCCGCAGCCGTTGTCCGCACGCCTGCCCGACATCGAGTTGGCTGCGCTGCTGGAGCTGCGACCGCTGGCCCTGCTGGTCGGACGCGAGGACCCCAACGGCGTGACGCCCAGCCTGGCAGCCGATTTCGCGCCCGACGAATCGGTTTCCGACGCGCCGTTGCCTGAGGCGGTGTCACCGGTCTTCAAGGCCATGGCGTCCGGTGGGAGCACCGGCAGGCCCAAGCTGATCGAGGCCGGCGGCGACACCCGCTTCCCTGCTGCGGCCGGCCACCCGTTGGGCGCGCAGGAAGGCGACGTCAACCTCGTCTCGGTGCCGCTGTCACACAACACGGGGTTCACCACCTTCACGATCGGCCTGGTGCAGGGGCATCATCTGGTGCTCATGCCGCGGTTCGACCCGCACGAGTTCCTGCAGCTGGTCACCGAACACCGTGTCACGTTCTTGGCGACGGTGCCGACGATCATGCAACGCCTGCTCCCGGTCTACCGGGCCGCTTTGGAAGCGGGCAGAGATGCGTATGACCTGTCGTCGATCCGGCGGTTCTGGCACCTGGCCGCGCCGTGCCCGCCGGTAATCAAGCAGGCGTGGATCGACATCCTTGGACCCGAAGTGATCTGGGAACTGTACGGCGGCACCGAGTTACAGGCGCTGACGTTCATCTCCGGCGATCAGTGGCTGACTCACCCGGGGTCGGTCGGCGTGGTGGTCGCCGGTGAGATGAAGGTGCTCGACGACGACGGGAACCAGTGCCCGCCCGGTGTGACCGGCGAGATCTACATGCGGCGCTCACCGGGAACCTCGCCGACGTACCGCTACATCGGCGCCACCGCGAAACAACGCGACGGCTGGGATTCGCTGGGCGATCTCGGCTATTTCGACGAGGACGGCTTCCTCTACCTCAACGACCGCCGCGTGGACATGTTCACCGTCGGTGGACGCAACGTCTACCCCGCGGAGATCGAGTCGGCGCTGTCGGCACACCCGGATGTGTTGTCCTGTCTGGTGGTCGGCGTACCGCATGAGGATCTGGGGCAGGTGCCGCATGCGATCGTGCAGGGCAACGACCTTGACGAGGGTGCCGTCATCGCGTTTCTGAGCGAGCGCGTCGCGGGGTACAAGCTGCCGCACACGGTGGAGTTCAGCGATACCCCACTGCGCGACGATGCCGGAAAAGCCCGCCGCTCCGCGGTACGCGACGAGGTCATCGCGCGGCGGCAGGCTCCGTCACATCGGTGACCGAGCTATCGAGGGGCGTCGGATCGTTTCGTCGCTCCCAGCGCCGCAACGCGTTTCGGCACGGCGACTCGACCAGCGCGTAGCTCACGGCCGCGATGGCGAACCCGAACACCACCGTCAGCACGAGCACGATCGGCATGTGCCCGTTGAACGCGAACTCGCCGATGACGGGGAACACCATCGCCAGCGCCGCGAGGTGCCAGACGAACAGGCCGTAGGACCATCGGCCGAGCGTCACCATCGTCGCGCTGCCCAGCAGGCGGTGTGAGGTGTCGGGCCGGTCGAGCACCAGCGGGGCGATCAAGGCGCCGGCGACGACCGCACCCATCGCCGTTTTCACGATGAACTGGCTCACCGTGCCCGGCGTGAGCCCCTCGGGACCGGCGATCGGTGACGCGGCCACCGCGAAAGCAACCACCGCGATGCCTGCCATCAGCACGCGCCTCCTGGCCAGCCGGTGCGCCCACCCAACTGGCGTCACCGTCAACTCGGCCAGCAGCATGCCCGCGGCGAACCAGGAGAAGAACGCGGGCGGCCAGTTCAGCGGGTTGACGCCGTATGGCGCGGAGACAGGGCTGGCCCCAACCAGTAAAGCCCAGGCGAAGCTGGCCACCGCCGTCGCCGCGATGGCCGGGATCCGGGCCCGCACCGGCAGGCGTCGCGCCAGCAGCGCCAGGAGCGGCAGCGCGAGATAGAACGCCACTTCGACCGACAGGCTCCACATCTGGGTGAGGCCGGCGGTCAGCGTCAGCGGCACATATATCTGAGTCAGCGTCAGGTTCGCCAGCCAAACCGTCAGGTCGGCCTTGGCCTCCGGCAGCAACGTGAGGATCACCACGACCGCAACCAGATAGCCGGGCATGATGCGCACGATCCGTGACCGCAGGTAGTGACCCGTCGGCGGCTTGGGCCGCAGACCGCGGGCTGCGGCGGCGTGACCACGCCACAGCAGGAAGCCCGAGAGCGCGAAGAACACCGCGACCGCCAGGTCGAATCTGCCGAAGAACCGGCCGGTGATGCCGCCGGTGTGACCGGTCTGGAAGGCGACGTGGGTGACGACGACGCCGACCGCCGCGCAGGCCCGCATGCCCTCGACGGCGGGCAGGAATCCGCGCGTTCCGCCGACGGCGTTTTCGGCGCCGCCGGACTCAGTGCTGGAATCCGTCACGACAAACAGTGTGCCGGGAGGAGCGAAAGCCGCTGAATACGGGTACTCGGGCCGCTCATGGTTGGCTGCACTCGGAGTAAACATCCAACTTAACTTGTGCTGTTAGGGTCGAACGGGTTTGCGGGACTCCCGCAGGTGAAGGAGGCACGGTTTGAACCGCGCAGTGGCGCTCCGTATCGCGGCTTGCGGCATTATGGGGCTGGGCGCTGGCTTGTTGATCGCCGCGCTCTTGCTGTCGACCTATACCCTCGGGAAGATCGCGAAGGTTCCGCTGAACCTGGACGCGACACTGATCAGTGATGGCACCGGGACGGCGTTCGATCCCGCTTCGCTGAACCGGGAGAAGTTCGTCGTCGACCGTGACGTGCCGCTGGCGCTGCAGGAGCAGGTCTCCGTCGAGGCGCCGTCGAACGCGGACGTGGTGACTTTGCAGGTCGGCAGCACGCTGCGCCGCACCGACAAGCAGAAGGACGACGGCCTGCTGCTCGCGATGGTCGACACCGTCACGGTGAACCGCGAGACGGCCGAAGCGGTCTCGAGCGAAAGCAATCCCGGCGGCGCGGTCCAGAAGCCGCGTGCCATCGACGATGACCAGCCGCCGACCAATATCGCGCTGCCGCACGAGGGGCTTACGTACCGGTTCCCGTTCGACACCGAGAAACGGACATACTCCGTATTCGACCCGATCGCGCAGAAGCCGTTCGACGCCAACTACGACGGCGAGGAAGACGTCAACGGGCTGACGACGTACCGGTTCAGCCAGAACGTCGGCTACGACTCCGACGGAAAGCTCGTCGAGCCGATCAAGTACGCGTCACTGCTCGACGACGACGCCGACAGCGAGGTCACCGCCTCCGCCGCGATGTGGGGTGTCCCCGGCGAACCCGACGAGCGGATCACGATGTCGCGCTATTACGCCGCGCAGCGCACCTTCTGGGTGGATCCGGTGTCGGGCACCATCGTCAAGAAAGAGAACCACGGCTACCACTACTACGCACGTGAGCCGCTCAAGCCTGAAGTGACCTTCGTCGACTTCAAGGTTGCCTACAACGAGGAGACCATAGAGTCCCAGGTCGCCAGCGCCAGAGAGGAGCGGGACCGGGTGGGGCTGTGGGGGCGCATCCTGCCGATCACCTTCATCGCCATCGGCCTGGTGTCACTGGTCGGCGGTGCGCTGCTGGGATCGTTCAGCCTGCGGGCGGAATCCGCCCTCATTGATCCCGGACTCGACGAGGCCGATCACAGCTTCTTCGACACGCAGGGGATGAAGGTGCCGGGCGCCGAGGCCAAGACCGAGAAGCTGCCTGCACAGAAGCCGACCGATCTGCCGCCGGACAGACCGGTCTGACCGCGCGTTTCACGGTGCCCGTACGGGCGCGATCGCTGATCGCCCCGGCGTATGCGCTGGTGCTGTCCCTGGCGGTGAACGCGCCGCTGTTGGCGCCGGGTTATCTGCTGCTTCGCGATGCGGTGTCCACCCCACGCTCATATCTGTCGGATGCGGCGCTGGGGCTCGCCGAGGCCGCACCGCGGGCGCTGCCGCAGGATTTCGCGGTGGCGCTGGCATCGACGGTGGTCGACGGCGGCGTGGTGGTCAAATTGCTGGTGATTGTCGGTCTGTGGCTGGCCGGCTGGGGAGCGGCGCGGTTGGCGGCCGTGGTCCTGCCCTCCGCCGGCGGTGCCGGCAATTCAACCGGAGCGGGGATGGCCGGCCAGTGCGTTGCGGCGACGCTGGCGATCTGGAATCCCTACGTCGCCGAACGTCTGCTGCAGGGGCACTGGAGCCTGATCGTCGGCTATGGCTGCCTGCCGTGGGTGGCGACCGCGATGCTGCGCCTGCGCGAGCCGGAACCAGGTTGGACCGATGTGGGCGCGCTCGTGTTCTGGATCGCACTGGCCGGGCTGACGCCGACGGGGCTGATGCTCGCCGCGAGCGTGGCCACGGCGTGTGTGTTTGCGCCGGGAACGGGGTGGCCACGGTGGCGGTGCGCAGCGGTCGCGCTTTGCACCGCGTTGATCGCGGCGCTGCCGTGGCTGGCGGCTGCGGTCGTGGCGAGGTCGTTGGCGCCGTCGCAGGCCGAGGGCGTGGCGGCGTTCGCCGCGCGAGCCGAACCCGGGCTCGGCACGTTCGGGACGCTGGCCAGCCTCGGCGGGATCTGGAACAGCGAGGCCGTACCAGCCTCGCGCACAACGCTTTTCGCTGTCATCGCAGCGGTTGTCCTACTCGGCATCGTGGCGCTGGGGTTGCCCGTGGCGATCCGCACCCGCACGGCGGTGCCGCTGTTGTGCTTGGCCGGACTCGCGGTGGTGGTGCCCGCGCTCATGGCGACCGGACCGGGTTTGGCGGCCGTCGAGGCGACGGTACGAGCACTGCCCGGACTCGGTGTGCTGCGCGACGGGCAGAAGTGGGTGGCGTTGGCGGTTCCCGGCTACGCGCTCGCGGGTGCCGCCGCGGTCGTCACACTGCGGCAGGGACTTTGGGGACTTCCGAGACTTCCGTCCGCAGCGACTGCGCTGATCTGCTGTGCCGCGCTCATCGCGACGCTGCCCGATCTTGCGTGGGGAGTGGGCGGCAAGGTCGCACCGGTGCGTTACCCCGCGGGGTGGGCGACGGCAACGGCAATGATCAACGACGACCCGCGGCCGGTTGCCGTCCTCCCGGTCGACAGCATGCGGCGTTTCGAGTGGGCGGGCGATGCGCCGGTGCTCGACCCGTTGCCCCGGTGGGTGCGCGCGGACGTGCTGTCGACGGGCGACCTGACGATCGGCGGCCGCACGGTGCCCGGTGAGGGTGAACGGGCCCGCGCCGTGCAGCAGATGTTGGTGGACGGTGCCGATCGCGACCAGTTGGCCGACGCCGGCGTCGGCTGGGTGGTCGTCGAATCCAGCGGTGCCGCAGATACTTTGGCGCTACCGGTCGCGTATCACGACGACGACATCACCCTTTACCACGTTGGCGGCGACCTGCCTCACGCACAGGGGCGCGGCGTCGTGCTGGCCGCGCATCTCGCGTGGCTGGCGCTGCTGCTGTTCGGTGGGCTGGCGGGGCTCGCCGCGAGGGCTAGACGACGCCGCTGACCATCCGGCCGGCCAGCATAGACTCCAGCAGCGTGCGCATCGCATCGGCGCTTTGCGCCCACGAGAATTCGCCGCTGCGGACCGCGGCCTTGGCGCCGAGTTGGTCGCGCAACACCGGATCGGTCAACAGCCGATCGAGTCGGTCGACGAGACCGCCGTGATCGTCGACGAGCAGTCCGGTGACCCCGTCGACGATCGAATCGGTCAGCCCGCCCGAGGATCGGTAGCCGATGGTCGGCACACCGTGCTGGCCGGCCTCGATCACGGCAAGCGCCCAGCCCTCTTTGCGGGATGGCAGGACGTGAACCCAACTGCGCTGCAGCACATCGTGTTTGGTGTGCTCATCGACGTGTCCGTGGAACGTCACCGCGTCGGAGATGCCGAGCAGCTCGGCGTGCTCGACCAGACGCTGCTCCCACCAGCCGCCGCCGAGGACGTCCAGATGAACCTCCGGAATGCGCGGGCGCAATTCGGCGATCGCCTCGAGCGCATCCTCGATCTGCTTGTGCGGCACCAGACGGGACAGCACCACCACCCTCGGCGTCGCCGACCGCGGCGCGGTCAGGGTGGCTGCGGGGGCCTCATCGAGACCGTTGCGCACCACCGCGATCCGGTCGGGCTGTACACCGAGCGCGGCCAGATCCCGCGCCGACGGCAGTGACACCGTGACGTACTGATTGCGGCGGTGCAGCCACGGCGACAGCTTCGACTCCACGAACCAGCCGAAGCGTCCCATCATCGGTCCGGCGACGGGCCACTGCTCACGGTGGCAGTGGTGGACGAGGACGGCGACGCGTCGGCCGTAGGCGAGCCGGGCCAGGAACGGAATCCCGTTCTGCGAGTCGATCACCACATCTGGGCCGACCTTGCGCAGCGGGCCCAGCCCGATGCGGGCGAGCACCATCGACAGCCCCGCCCAGATGTAGATGGAGTAGGAGCCACCGCCGCGGCTCACCCGCACTCCGTCGACGATCTCGCGCCGCGCCGAACCCGGATAGCGCGCGGTCCGCAGGGTCACGTCGACGCCGGATGCGGCCAAGTGGGCCCCGATGCGCTGTAGATACGTCTCGCTGCCGCCGCCCTGCGGGTGCCCGGTGTCGCGCCAGCACAACAGCAGCACGGAGCGAACACCTCGGTCAGACATCCCGTCCACCCTAGACGCTGGCTAGGGTGGCCTGGATGGCCGTCACCGACCTTTTCGCCCGTCGGGCAACGCTGTCGAGGTCGGTGCGGTTACTGCGGGAGTTCCGCTTCGAGCAGTCCGATCCGGCACGCTTCTACGGTGCGCTCGCCGAGGACACCGCGGCGCTGGTCGGTGACCTGTGGCGGGCCGGGCGCGGGCTCGCGCCGACCGGACAGGTTGTGCTCGATGTCGGTGGCGGACCGGGCTACTTCGCGGCCGCGTTCGCCCGCGAGGGTTTCACCTATATCGGGGTCGAGCCCGATCCCACAGAGATGCACGCCGGACCCGCCGACAACGCCGGCACCGCCATTTACGTGCGGGCGTCGGGCACCGCGCTACCGTTCGGCGACGACAGCGTCGACGTCTGCCTGTCCTCCAACGTCGCAGAGCACGTCGCCGAGCCGTGGCGATTGGGCAACGAGATGCTGCGCGTCACGAAACCGGGCGGACTGGTGGTGCTGTCGTACACGGTGTGGCTGGGCCCATTCGGCGGCCACGAGACCGGCTTGTGGCACTACCTCGGCGGGCAGCGTGCCGCGAGGCGATACACCCGAAAGCACGGCCATTGGCCGAAGAACAACTACGGCTCGTCACTGTTCGCCGTCTCGGCCGCCGACGGACTGCAATGGGCGGCCTCTACCGGCGCGCTGCTCACCGCATTCCCCCGCTACCACCCACGATGGGCGTGGTGGATGGTGCGGGTTCCGGTGCTGCGGGAGTTCCTGGTCAGCAATGTGATGCTGGTCCTGCGGCCGCCGACTGCAACAGGTTCTACTTTTCCGGGTTCGTAGGTAATGTGACGGGCATGACACAGACCGTCGCTTTTAAGACCGAATGGGACAAGCTCTTCATCGGCGGCAAGTGGGTCGAGCCGGCCTCCTCGGAGGTCATCGAGGTGCGCTCACCCGCTACCGGCGAGGTGGTGGGCAAGGTTCCCCTCGCCGTGGAAGCTGACGTCAACGCGGCATGCGCGGCCGCGCGCAAGGCTTTCGACGAGGGCCCCTGGCCCCACATGAAGCCGGAGGAGCGCGCCGCGATCCTCGCCGCCGCCATCAAGGGCATGGAAGCGCGCGCCGACGAACTCAAGTACCTGCTCGCCGCCGAGACCGGCCAGCCGCAGACGATCGTCGACATGATGCAGTACGGGGCCGCCATGTCGGCGTTCCAGTACTACGCGGGCGCAGCCGACAAGTTCCCCTGGCGCGACATCCGCGACGGTGTCTACGGTCAGACGCTGGTCGTGCGCGAGCCGATCGGTGTCGTCGGCGCCGTCACCGCATGGAACGTTCCGTTCTTCCTCGCGGCGAACAAGCTGGGCCCGGCCTTCCTGGCGGGCTGCACCGTGGTGCTCAAGCCCGCCGCGGAGACGCCGCTCTCGGTGTTCGCGATGGCCGAGATCTTCGCTGAGGCAGGCCTTCCCGAGGGTGTGCTGTCGATCGTCCCCGGCGGCCCGGAGACCGGGCGCGCGCTGACGTCAAACCCGGAGCTGGACAAGTTCACGTTCACCGGCAGTTCCGCCGTCGGCAAGGAGATCGCCAAGATCGCCGCCGAGAAGCTCAAGCCGTGCACGCTGGAGCTCGGCGGCAAGTCGGCGGCCATCATCCTCGAGGACGCCGACCTGGACGCCACGCTTCCGATGCTCGGGTTCTCCGGTGTGATGAACAGCGGACAGGCGTGTGTCGCGCAGACCCGCATCCTCGCGCCGCGCTCCCGGTACGACGAAGTTGTCGAGAAGCTTTCGAACTTCATCGCCGCCATGCCCGTCGGCCTGCCCGACGACCCGAACGCCGCGATCGGCCCGCTGATCTCCGAGAAGCAGCGTGAGCGCGTCGAGGGTTACATCAAGAAGGGCGTCGACGAAGGCGCGCGCATCGTCACCGGCGGCGGCCGTCCCGAGGGCCTGGACAGCGGCTGGTTCGTCCAGCCGACGGTCTTCGCCGACGTCGACAACTCGATGACGATCGCGCAGGAGGAGATCTTCGGACCCGTCCTGGCGGTGATCCCCTACGAGACCGAAGAGGACGCCATCCGGATCGCCAACGATTCGGTGTACGGCCTCGCCGGCAGCGTGTGGACGACGGACAACAAGAAGGCGGTCGAGATCGCCAACAAGATCCGCACCGGCACCTACGCGGTCAACATGTACGCATTCGATCCCTGCGCCCCGTTCGGCGGCTACAAGAACTCCGGCGTCGGCCGCGAGAACGGACCCGAAGGCATCGAAGCGTACGTCGAGCCCAAGAGCATCCTGCTGCCGTTCGGCTACACCCCCGCGGAGTGAGCGACGCGGCGAAATTATGCTGTAGACCATAATCACCGACACCGTCGTTTGATCGGCCTACGCATTCGTGGCCAGGCTATATACGAGTTCACCTGCTGTTACCGGCGATCGGGCTGTGACACGGAATATAATTCTCGCGTTCGTGTGTTCTCTCTTTTATGATGCTTGTCATAGGCAGGGAGGCACGCCATGTGGATCATTGAGATCAATGTCGCTGGCCGTCGATTCGTCCACGAAGTGCACGCCCGGCGACCGTTCGTCCGCTTGAGCTCGCGCAAGCTCGGCTGGCGCCAGTCGCAGCTTCCGCAGTCCAGCGCCGCATGATCTTTCTCGGAGGTTTGTTCTGTCTCCCAGCATGACCAAGCCCGCCACCAAACGCGGATCCAGCCGCACCGCCATGTTGGTCAGTGCCGCCGAGGTGTTGCGTGAGCGTGGCGCTGCAGGCGTCACGATCGACGAGGTGCTGGCCCGCAGCGGCGCACCCCGGGGGTCGGTGTACCACCACTTCCCCGGCGGCCGAAATCAGATCCTCGCCGAGGCCCTGCAGTACGCCGGTGAAGCCATCACCGAGGTCATCGATGAAGCCGCCGCCAACGGGGGCATGTTCCTGGTCAGAAAATTCGTCGTGTTCTGGGAGGAACTGCTCGTCGAGAGCAATTTCACCGCTGGCTGTCCGGTGGTCGCCGCCGCGATCGGCTCGGCCGAGGACGAGCCACAGCTCACCACGGTCGCGGGCCGCATCTTCAGCCTCTGGCGCGACGCACTCACCCGCGCCTTCATGTCCGACGGCTTCACCGAACTCGATGCCGCCTCCTTGGCGATCACCTGCATCGCATCCCTGGAGGGTGCCGTCGTGCTGTGCCGGTCGACGCGCAGTGTCGACCCGCTGAAGGACGTCGCTTCCCAGCTCGAGTTCCTGATCAAATCAAGGGAATTCGTGCAGCGCTACGGGCTGCCTTCCGTCGGCCGAGCCGACAATCCAACCACCGTCGGCAAGCACTAGGCCTTACGCCAACGCGCGCACACGAATTCGCCGTTGACCCCCGCCTCCGCCAACACCCATTCCGAGCGGATCGGCAGCACCGGGGACCCGCCGCCCAACGAGCACGGGGTATAGCTCACGATCATCTCGTCGATGAGACCGGCGGCCGCGAACTGCCCGGCCACGTCTCCGCCGCCCATCACCCACACGTCCTTGCCCGCCGCGTCGGCGACGAGCTTCGAATGCAACTGGCGCACATCGCCGTCGAACGTCTGCACCGGGTGTCCCTCGACGATGATGTGTCGACGATGGGTCAGCACCCACGACGGCTGTTCGTAGGGCCACGCGCCGGGCTGATTGCGCAACAGCCACTCGTATGTCGCCGATCCCATCACCAGTGCCCCGATGGATTTGATGAACTCGTCGTACCCGAACGGGCCGTCGGGATCGATCTCGCGCGACGTCAGCCAGTCGAGACTGTCGGACTCGTCGACGATGTAGCCGTCCAAGCTGGACGCGGTGTAGTAGACGGTTGCCATGTGCGTTACCTTTCGCGTGCCTTCATCATCCATTCGAGCGGGTCGCCGTGGCCGGTGCGGATGCCGTGGTGGGCGAGCATGGCCCTGGCCAGTCCGCGACGGTGCGCGGAGAAGGTCAGCACGTGGGCGACGATCCCGAAGAGCTGAAACGACTCCGGTGGATCGCATAGCGCGTCGATGACCGTATCGCCCAGTCGCCCGGCCGCCGAGTACTCCGAAACCATTGCGCTCCAGCGCTTTGCAATATCCGAGTGATGATCGGCCAGCCGTTCGGCCGTGCAGGTGTCGGGCTGCGTCGCCGCACGGTCGGGAAAATCTCGGCCTTCGATCGTCGCCAGCCACACCTGCTTGGTCCACACGAGGGCACCGAGCACCGCACCGACGCTGGCTTCGGGACCGTCCCATTCGAGCACCTGCTGTGCTGGCGAAATATCGCCTGCCCACTGCTCTTTGGACAGCGCGGTCGCCTGATCGATGAGGTAGGCGGTGTCGGCCAGGTCGTGAGCGACCATCAACCTCGAGATGTCGGGTTGTTCGGTCTCGCCGGACTTTTCGTCGCTGTCGAGCCAGAGAGAGTGTGGGGGATGGAAGTGCAGTCCGTTCGGCGCGGGCAGCCGGAACCCGATCTCGGCCGCCCGCGACGGCGGCGTCCCGAAGGTACGGCTGAACGCGCGGGAGAACACCTCGGCCGACGACCAGCCCTCGTCGGCGGCCACCGCCGATACGGACTCGCCCCGGTGCAGACGCCATGCCGCGCGCTCGAGCATGATGCGGCGCCGCAGCGCGGCCGGAGACTCCCCCGTCAGCCGTCGCACCTCCCGGGAGAAGTGGAACTCCGACGCGTAGCTGCTGCGCGCCATCTCCGGAACGTCGGTGTTGTCGGCGTCCACGACGGCGTCGAGCAGCTCGCGCAGTCGGTCGCGGTGGGATGGCTCGCTCACGATGTTCGAGTATGGTCGCCGCGGCCCTGGCAGGGACATGACAATTCCTGCTGCGGTGCCACGCTCTAGTGTCATAGCCAGTGACCAAATTTGACGAACTGTGCGCCAATGACCCGGAGCTGGCCGAACTACGATCGGCCATCCGGGAGTTTCTCGTCGCCGACCGCGAGAAGTTCGGCTGGGAGCCCGCGATCGACTCCTGGCTGGCCAGGTGGGACGGCGAATTCTCCGCCCGGCTGGCCGACGCGGGCTTCGTCGGCCTGACCATCCCGACCGAGTACGGCGGACACGGGCTGGGGCACCTGCACCGCTATGTGGTGACCGAGGAGTTGCTGGCTCACGGCGCGCCCGTCGCCGCCCACTGGTTCGCCGATCGTCAGTTCGCCCCGTCGCTGCTGTCCTACGGCAGCGACGAGCAGCGTCGGGAGTTTCTGCCGGTCATCGCCAAGGGCCGGCTGCATGCGGCGATCGGGATGAGCGAGCACGACGCAGGTTCCGACCTGGCCGCGGTCAAGACACGCGCCGACCGGGTCGACGGCGGCTGGTCGCTGAGCGGCACCAAGGTGTGGACCAGCGGCGCACATCTCGCGCAGCGGATCGTCGTGCTGGCCCGCACCAGTCCGCTCGATCCCGAGCATCGGCACGCCGGGTTCAGCCAATTCTTCGTGACGCTGGACTCCCCGGGCATCACGATCGACCCGATCGTGCAAATGGGCGGAGAACATCACTTCAACGAGGTGACGTTCGACGACGTGTTCGTGCCCGATAGCGACGTGCTGGGTAGCATCGGCGACGGCTGGCGGCAGGTCACCTCCGAGCTCGGCTTCGAGCGCAGCGGACCCGAACGCATCCTGTCGACGGTCACCTTGATATGCGACGTCATCCGCGCTCTGCCCGACGATGCCGACGACGGCACCGCGGCGGCGGTAGGTGACCTCGTGGCCCGGATGATTTCGCTTCGGCAGCTGTCGATTTCGGTGGCGCGCGCGCTCGCCGCCGGTGAGGACGCGGCGACCAGCGCCGCCCTGGTGAAGGATCTGGGCACCCGATTCGAGCAGGACTCCGTCGAGTTGGTCGCCGATCTCCTCGACCGAGTGGACGACGGTGGAACCCCGGACGCCCGGCGCCTGCGTGCGTTGTTGGACACCGCTCGACTGCATTCGCCGTTGTTCACGCTGCGCGGCGGCACCAACGAGGTCCTGCGGGGTGTGGTGGCACGAGGATTGGGTGTGCGGTGAACGAACTTAAACAACTCGTCGCCGACATCGGTGAGCGCGCGTTGGAAGCCCGGCACGGTAGACCCGCGTACCCCGACACATTCGACGAGAAGCTGTGGCGCAACCTCGAAGAGACCGGGCTGAGCCGGTTGACGTCCACCGAGGACGCCGGGCCCGCGGAAGCGGCGACACTGCTCACGGGTCTGGCCCGGAGTGCGGCAGCGGTGCCGATCGCCGAAACCGACCTATTGGCAATGTTTCTCGTGGCCAAGGCCAACGTCACCGTCCCTGAGACCGGACCGCTGACCGTCGCGCTGGCAGATGCCGACTTGCGCGACGGCACCGTCGCGGGAACGGCACACGATGTGCTGTGGGCGGACTCGACGCCCGTGGTAGTCGCCGCCAAGACGGCCGACGGCCTGTACGTCGGACTGGTGACCGCTGAACCGACCGCGACGAGCCACAACCTCGCCGGCGAGCCACGCGGCACATTCGACTTCGAGTTCCAGGCGCACGACGTGCTCGACGCTCAGGTAATCGACGAGTTCACCCGCCGTGGTGCATGGGCTCGTTGCGTGCAGGTGATCGGCGCACTCGAAGCCGCCCGAGATCTCACGGTGAGGCATACCAGCGAGCGTGTTCAGTTCGGCCGTCCGCTGTCCAAGTTCCAGGCGGTGCAGCACTCCCTGGCCGAGATGGCGGGTGAGATCGAGCGTGCCCGAGCCGCCACCGATCTGGCCGTCACCGCCGCCACCGACTTCGGATTCGACAGCGCGGCAACCGATTACGCGGTGACAGTGGCCAAGGTCGCCGTCGGCCGCGCCGTCGAGTCGGTGACCAGGATCGCGCACCAGCTGCACGGCGCGATCGGCGTGACCGTCGAACACCGGCTGTGGCTGTTCACGACGCGGGCCCGCAATTGGGTCGCCGATTTCGGTGCGACAACGCAGTACGCGCGGCGACTCGGGCGGATTGCACTCGCCGCCGAGGACCCGTGGCAGGTCGTGGTCAGCTGTCCAGAACCGCGTTGACGCGTGCTTCGACGTCCACCCGGTCGCCGAGGTCGGTCAGGTCGATCCCGAACCTGTCGGTCAGGGTGTCGAGCACGTCGGCTGCGGTTGCGAATCGGATGCGCTCGGTGGCCCCGCCGCTGTGAATAGCCAGGTTGCGGCCACGCAGATTCCAGCGGGCGTCGTCGGTGAGCAGCGCAACCGACAGCCCGACGACGAACGTCGACCGCGGATACGTTGACACATACCAACTTCCGACTTCACGGTCGATACGCGGGCGCGGTTGCGCGGTGAACATGTACAGCGTCTGCCAGTCGCCGCGAATCTGCGCCTGTAGCACGTAGCCATCTCCGTCGGAGAGAATGCGGTACGGCTCATGCCGGGTGGGCTGCACGGTGTCGACCTCGAGCCGAATGGGGGACGACAGGGTCTGTCCTCCGAAGCCGACGTCGACGAGCCACGGGCTGTCGTCACCGGGCACGGTCACCGACAACGCCTCGTGCGTCATCGCGGGCAATTCACCCGAGCTGTCCATCCACACCACGCGCCCGCCGAGTCGCTGCACTCCGAAACCCAACTCCGCCAGCGCATATCCCATCACGCCGTTCTGCTCGTAGCAGTAGCCGCCGCGACGCCGCGCCACGAGCTTGTCGAACAACGCGGCCCGGCCGAGATCGGCGACGGGGATACCCATCAACGGATCGAGATTCTCGAACGGGATCGCGCCGGTGTGGGCCGCGACAAGCGCATGCAGCGTCTCGTGCGTCGGCGTCGCCGGCCCGGCGTAGCCGATGCGAAGGAAGTAGTCGGACAGATCGGTCATGGCCGCCATCGTGCGACCTCAACTATTGTTGAGGTCAAGACGTCGCGGCTGTCAGGTGCCTGTCCACTTGGGCGCGCGCTTCTCGGCGAACGCGATCGCACCCTCCTTGGCGTCGTTGGACATGAAGACGGGCGCCAGGATGTTCATCTGGTTGGTCCACATTTCGTCAGACCCCCAATTGCGCGACTCGACGATGATCCGCTTCGTGGCGGCCACGGCCAGCGGCCCATTCGCGGTGATCTTCTCCGCCAGCGCAATCGCCGCGTCGAGCGCTTGACCCGGCTCGGCCAACACATTGACCAGGCCAAGCTCCTTGGCGCGGGTGGCGGGCAGGTTCTCACCGGTCAACGCCAATTCCATCGCAACGGCCGGCGGAATGCGCTGCGGCAGCCGCAACAGTCCGCCACCGCCGGCGACCAGGCCGCGCTTGACCTCGGGGATGCCGAACGCCGAGTCATTGGACGCCACGATCAGATCGGTGGCCAACGCCAACTCGCATCCGCCGGCCAGGCAGTACCCCTCGACCGCAGCGATCAACGGCTTGGCGGGCGGTTTTTCGGTGAAGCCCATGCCGCGGCCCTCGACCACGACGTTCTCGCCGCGCGCGAAGGCCTTCAGATCCATCCCCGCGGAGAACGAACCCCCGGCTCCGGTCAGCACCCCCACCGAGAGTCCGGCGTCGCCGTCGAGGCGGTCCATTGCCTCGGCGAGACCTCGGCTGACGTCGGCGTTCACGGCGTTGCGGGCCTGCGGCCGGTTGATGGTGATGATCAAAATCCGGTCGCGCTGCTCGACTAGGACTGCTTGTTCGCTGTTATCACTCACGCCGGTGATCGTAACGGCCCGCCCGGTCAGCCCTTCTTGCCGTTGCCGTTCCCCCTGCCTTTCGGTTTCTTCGGAGCCGGGGGCTCATCCACTACCGGAACGGAGCTCGTCGGCGGCGGCGGGGGCGGCGAACTCGTCGGGGGGGACGTCGGAGGAACGGTGGTGCTTGTGCTGATCGGCTGTGGAGATTGCGTGGTCGACGACGGATCGAGTGCCAGTGCGAGCGTTCCGACGATCAGCGCGACGAACGCGGCGGCCGCCAGCAGCAGTTTCCGCCCCCGGCTCATGGGCCTACGGCGAGCCGATGGCACGAAGTAATTGGCCGACGGAGCCGAGTTGGCCGATGGAGCCACGTAGTTGGCCGACGGAGCCAGCGGTTGTGCGAGCACCTTGGTTGACGGCCGGTGTTTCGCTGCCGTCGGTGTGGCCGAATACTGCACGTGCGGAGCGCCCGAGAGTGCGGCCCGCATCTCGAGGGCACTGCCGAATCTGGGCCTGGTGCCGTCGGCGCCCGTCGCGCGATTGATCACCGCGGCCAGGTCGGCGTCGACGTCGGGTCGTACCGCCTCGATCGGCGGGGGCGCATCGTCCAATATGGCCCGGATCAGCGACGCGGGGTTCTCCTGGGGATACGGTCGTCGCCCGCTGAGCGCTTCGTGTGCCATGACGCCCACCGCGTAGAGGTCGTCGGCGACCGACGCGGGAGCACCCTTGACCCGCTCGCGGCTCATGTACGCCATCGTTCCGACGATCTGCCCGGTTGCGGTGAGCGCGGCACCGGCCGTCTTCGCGATGCCGAAGTCGGCGACCTTCATAGCGCCGCCGTCATCGGTGACCAGGACGTTGCCGGGCTTGATGTCGCGGTGCACAATTCCCGCTGCATGGGCGGTCGCCAGCGCGCCCAACACGTCGTCGAGCATCGCCCGGACCCGATGCTGCGCCATGGGGCCCGCCGCGATCTCGTCATCCAGTGTGCGGCCCGGCAGCCGCTCCATCACGATGAACGGTGTCCCGTCGTGATCACCGCAATCGTGCACCGCCACGATGTTGGGATGGTTGAGCGAGGCGGCGGCCTGCGCCTCCGTCTCGAATCTGTGACGCGCATCGGCGTCGGCCTTAAAGGCGGGATACAGCAGCTTTATGGCCACTGGTCTGCTCAGACGGGTATCCCACCCGTCGTAGACCTCGGCCATTCCGCCTCGGCCGAGCAGGCCCCGCACCTCGTATCGGCCCGCAAGCATTTCGCGGCCCTCCATGGCCGATAACGTAGCCCGTGGGACAGTGCCTCAAACCAAGGTAAACTAGAACACGTTTCAATTTGAAGCGAGGGGAAGCACCTGTGACCGAGACCGAACCGTCGGAGCTCACCAAGTGGGATCCGGGTCTGACCGAGCGCGTCATGGGGATCATGCGGCCCTTCCTGAAGCGGTACTTCCGCTCGGAGACGCGAGGGCTCGAGAACATCCCGTCCGGCGGAGCGCTGCTGGTCTGCAACCACTCCGGTGGCATGCTGCCGATGGACGTTCCGATTCTGGCGGCCGACTTCTACGACCACCACGGCTACGACCGCCCTCTCTACACGCTGAGCCACGACATGCTGTCGGTTGGCCCAACGGGTGACTTCTTCAAAAAGATCGGTTACATCAGCGCCAACCACGCCAACGCCGATGAAGCGCTGCGGTCGGGCGGCCTGGTGGTGGTGTTCCCCGGCGGCGACTACGACGTATATCGGCCCACGTTCACCGAGAACGTGATCGACTTCGGCGGCCGCACCGGTTACGTGAAGGCCGCCCTGAACGCCGGGGTGCCGATCGTGCCCGCAGTGGGAATCGGTGGCCAAGAGACCCAGATCTTTCTCACGCGCGGGACCTGGCTGGCCAAGCGTCTGGGGCCCATCGCCCGTCTGGCGCGCACCAAGATCGTGCCGGTGTCCTTCGGTTTCCCGTTCGGGCTGTCCCTGGTGGTTCCGCCCAACATTCCGCTGCCGTCCAAGATCGTGATGAAGGTGCTGCCGGCTATCGACCTCACCGCCGAGTTCGGTGACGATCCCGACATCGACGAGATCGACGCGCATGTGCGGCACGTGATGCAGCGGGCGCTGGACGAACTGGCCAGCGAACGCCGGCTTCCGATACTGGGTTGAGCTGGTTTTGAATATCGGCCCGTTGGCTATCAAGAGGTTTCATGAGTAAGCGTCGCTATACGGTGCTGCGCGCGGTCGCAGAACTCGTCAACGCCGCCAACGGCGTACAACCCATCGCTCGCGAGGGTTACCCCACGATCCCGGTGTTCGCGTTCGGCTGGCCGACGTCGGAGATGTCACCGGTGTACATGGGCGTCTCGATGCTCGACGCGCTGCGCCGCGGCATTCGCGGCGACTTCCGCGGCACCTCGGGCCGAATCGCGTTGGTGTTGACGGCGATTGCGTGGGCTCTGCTCTACCTCATCCATCGTCGCAACGTGGCGTCAGAACCGCACTTCGAGGAACCGCTGCGCAGGGCGCTCGGCGACGACTACGAACAGATCGCCGCCCAGTCGCAGCCGGGACGCCGGCGCCGCGCCAATATCGGCGTGTGGCCGACCGACCTGGTCCGCAGACGCTACGTCGAGAAGGCCGGCATCGTGCAGTACGGTCCGCACGCCCGGTCGAACCGTGCCGACATCTGGCGTCGTGCCGACCTGCCCCGCGACGCCAAGGCACCCGTGCTGCTGCAGGTGCCCGGCGGCGCGTGGGCGATCGGAATGCGGCGCCCGCAGTCCTATGCCCTGCTGAGCCATATGGCCGAACGCGGCTGGGTGTGCTTGTCGATCGACTACCGCGTCAGCCCCAAGAACACCTGGCCCGACCACATCGTCGACGTCAAGCGTGCCATCGCGTGGATCAAGGAGAACATCGCCGACTACGGCGGCGACCCGGATTTCGTTGCGGTGACCGGGGGTTCGGCCGGTGGCCACCTTTCCTCGCTGGCCGCGTTGACGCCGAACGATCCGCAATGGCAGCCCGGATTCGAGGATGCCGACACGTCGGTCGTGGCCGCCGTGCCGATTTACGGCCGCTACGACTGGTTCACCTCCCACGGTTCCGGCCGCAAGGAGTTCATCGCGTTCCTGCAGAAGTTCGTGGTGAAAAAGCCGTTCGCGCAGAACAGGCAGACCTATCTCGACGCGTCCTCGATCAGGCGGTTACGCGCCGATGCGCCACCGTTTTTCATCCTGCACGGTCAAGACGACTCCATAATCCCGGTGGGTGAGGGCCGTGAGTTCGCCTCGGCGTTGCGCGAGGTGTCGACATCCACCGTCGCCTACGCGGAGATCCCGCACGCGCAGCACGCGTTCGACTTCTACTATGGGTCGCCACGCGCGCACTACACGGCGCGGGCGGTGGAGGTGTTCCTCTCCTGGGTGCACGCCAAGCGCCAGGCAAAGACAGAGTCGGCTGTGCCTGCGATCACGACATAGCGTTTTCGATCACCGTCAACTTCTCGGAAAGTCCACCGGCACAGCGAATTTCGATGAATGCGTCGACCATGGCATCGGTCAGCTCGTGCGGATCCAGCAGGGTGGCACCGTCGGAGAGCACCGACACATTGAGCTGGTCGACGTAGCTCCACACCGTGATGTTCAGCCCGCTGCCGGTGGTGAGCGGTCCGACCGAGTAGATCTCGGTGACCAGCGCGCCGCCGACGCGACCGGGCTCCCGCGGCCCAGGCACATTCGAGATCGGGATGTTCAGCACCTTGTTCTGGCCGTCCTTGTCCGCCAGCCAGTGAAACAGTCGCTCCGCGGGTGCCGGCGGGAAGTAGGACGACCACATGCTCACGAGTTCGGGGCCCATGAGGTGATGGGTTTCCTTGGCGTTCACCGCCGCGTCGTGCACGGCCTTCACCCGCTCCAACGGATCCTCGAGTTCGATCGGCACCACCATCATGACGCCGCTGAACCGGTTGCCCGAGATCCGGTCTTTGGAGAAGTCGAAACTCACTGGCACAGAAGCCAACAGCGGATGGTCGGCCTGGCCGTCGTATTTCAGTGACAGCTGCCGCAGGGCGCCCGCCGAGATCGCGAGCACCATGTCATTAATCGTGACGTTCAGGTGCTTCGCGGTTTCCTTCACATCGGCCAGCGACAGCGTCGCCGTCGCGAACTTGCGTTGCGCATCGACGCGATGGTTCATGAACGACGGCGGCGGGGTGAACGGTCGGGTGAGCTCGGGCGACAGCTTGCGCGAGCTCTGCCGCACGCGTCGAAGCCCTTTCGCCGTGTACGCGACCACACCCGGGAATCGGCCGATGTGCCGCATATGGTCGGCGAAGGCCGTTCGCAGAAGCTCGCCCTTGGTCGGCGGCGGGTCGGTGGCATACGAGTCGCGGTCGGCTTGCGAGCCCTGCTGCAGATCCATGCCGCGCGCCAACAGGTTCGCCGACGCCACACCGTCGGCGAGAGCGTGGTGGATCTTGCCCAGCACCGCGATCCGGCCGTTCGCGAGGCCTTCGATGAAGTACATCTCCCATAGCGGCCGACTGCGGTCAAGCGGGGTGCTGGCGATCCGCCCCACCGCCTCGTCGAGCTGACGGCGGCCACCGGGACTGTCGATCCGATACGGGCGGACGTGGTATTCGAGGTCGACCTCGCAGTTCTCCCGCCACATCGGGTGGTGGAACTTGAGCGGGACGTCGACGAGCTGATAGCAGAACGGCTCGAGTTTGTAGAGGCGACCGTGGATGACTTGGCGGAACTCATCGATGCCGAACGGCCGGCCCTTCAGCTCGGAAATGTCGATCACCGCGAGCTTGAGGGTGTGCATGTGCACGGTCGGCGTCTCGCTGTATAGCAGGACGGCGTCCCACCCGCTGAGTCTCTTCACAAGCTACCTCCCTGCCCGGGGCAGCTAGATGACCTTCTTCGCCCCGATCAGCGACCGGCTGCGGTGAATCTGGTTGAGGAACAACCCGATTGCGGTCGACATCGATCCCGTGCGAGCGCCGTCGATCATATCGAACGCATGCCCCGCGCCCGGCAGTTCGACGTAACCCACCACCGTTTGCGACACCGCGCGCATTTGCTCGACGAAGCTGCGCGCCTGCGCGACGGGGATGACGCTGTCGCCGGTGCCGTGGATGACCAGGAAGGGAGGTGCGTCGGAGTGCACGCGGGCAATCGGCGACGCCTTGCGGAAGACGTCGCGATGCTTGTCGAGCTTGCGCTTGACCACGACGCGTTCCAGGAAATCGACGAACCTGACCCGTTCGACAGTGGAGCGGTCCTCCCAGTCGTAACGGCCGTAGATCGGCACGACGGCGTCTACCGAGGTGTCGGAGCCCGCCGGAAGTTCGGCCTGCATCTCCGGATCGTTGGGGGTCAGGCCGGCCAGCGCCGCCAGGTGGCCGCCGGCCGAGGTGCCGCCGATCGTCACGAAGTTGCGGTCGCCGCCGAATTTGTCGACGTTGGCGCGCGCCCACGCGATCGCCGTCTTGACGTCGGTGATGTGCGACGGCCACGTGTGGTGTGGCGCCACTCGATAGTCGATGGACAGGCAGACCCAGCCGAGTTCGGCCAGGTGCGACATGAGCGCATAACCCTGCAGCAGCCGGCTGCCGTGTACCCAAGCGCCGCCCGGCACGAAGATGAACACGGGCGCGGGTTCGGCGGGCAGATCCTTGCGGCGCCACACGTCGAGAAGCTGAGACGGCCGCGGACCGTATTGCACTGACGTGCGGTGGACGTTGCGGCGCTGCTCCCGCATCTTCCACAGCGGGGGCACTTTCTCGGGTGCCGGCCATTCGATGTCAAGATCCTTGGCGTTGACGATGCCGCGCAGCGCCGTCGCGGTGACGTTCTGGGTGCTGTCGCGCTCGGCGCGCTTTTGCTCACCGCTGCCGGGGCTAAGCAAAGACTTCGCCGTCGCGTTCAGGAAGTCGGGGAGGTGGCGGTATCCCCAGACACTCATGGCGGTGGCAGCGCCAAGAGGCTCAAGATGTTTCCCGATGACGGGCAGGGACGCCGACGCCACGCTCATTGCCATGATGTAGTCCGAGGGCCCGGCGTTCAGCAACCACCGGGCACGTGTCCAGATCGTCGGTCCGGGGTACCGCGTGTCCGGTTGAGGAGACATTTCGCGACTGTACCCCGCTGGAGAGTTTCCAAACGACAACATTCGCCAGATGTCTAGCGATTGCACTCGAGACGTTATTTGTGACCCGGATCACGTAGACGCTGAGCTGCACCGGAGGGCTAGCGTGACATGACGAGCGTCATATGTAAGCCGAATGTGAATGAGGATTCCCCATCGTGAGTAAGTCAGCCCTGGCGATCACCGAAGAGCACACCGATCTTGCCGACGCGGCGTTTGGGCAGCTCAGCCGGGTGAAGAGCCGAGCCGCCGCTCGCTCGGCGCTCGAGGGCGGGCCCTCACATCCCGCCGACGTGTGGAAGGCGGCCGCCGACCTGGGCTGGACCGGCCTGGCGATCGCCGAGGAACACGGCGGGTCGGGCTTCGGGCTGTCCGAATTGGCGGTGGTCCTGGAGGCCCTGGGACACGAGCTGTGCCCCGGCCCGTTCCTGCCGAGCGTTGCCGCAGCCGTGGTCGTGGACCGCTGTGCATCGGATTCTCTTCGCGCACAATTACTTCCGGGGCTGGCCGACGGCACCACCATCGGTGCACTGGCCGTTTCAGGAAGTGTGACGATCGGTTCCGATCTGGTGGTGACCGGCGAGAGCCCCGCCGTGCTGGGCGCTCCCGACGCCGACGTGCTCGTCGTTGTCGCCGGTGAGGACGTTGTGGTGGTCGACGCTAGCCAGAAAGCGAAGGCGGACGGTGTCACCGTGACGGCGCTGGAGTCGCTGGATCCCACCAGAAGCCTCGGATCCGTCGCGCTGAGCGGCGTGAGTGTCGCCGACGACCGGGTGCTGCGCGGCGCCGCCCGCAAGGCACGCACGGTGTTCCGGATCCTGGCGTCGGCCGAGGCGGTCGGCGTCAGCTGGGCGACACTCGAGATGGCCGTCGAGTACGCCAAGGTGCGCGAGCAGTTCGGCCGCACGATCGGCACGTTCCAGGCCGTCAAGCACCATGCCGCCAACATGCTCGTCAACTCCGAGGAGACCACCGCGGCGACCTGGGATGCGGCGCGCGCCGACGATCTGGACACGGCGTGGTTCGCCGCCGCGGTCGCCGCGTCGCATGCGATCCGGACTCAGGTCTTCAACTCGCAGAACAACATTCAGCTGCACGGCGGTATCGGTTTCACCTGGGAGCATGATTCACATCTGTATCTGCGTCGCGCCCGCACCCTCGCCGCGTTGATGCAGGAGGCTGGCGATCCGCTGCTCGACGTCGTCGAGGGCCAGCGCAGCGGCCAGGCGCACGGCGCGTCGTTCACGTTGCCCGAGGACGCCGAGAAGTACCGCGAGCAGGCGCGCGAGGCCGTCGCGACGCTGCGCGGGTTGCCCACCGACCAGCAGCGCGACTTTCTCGTCGACTCCGGCTATCTGGTGCCGCACTGGCCCAAGCCGTGGGGCCGCGCCGCGGACGTGCTCGAGCAGTTGGTCATCGAGGAGGAGTTCGCCGGTGTCGACCGCCCGGACATGGGCATCACCGGGTGGGTGACGCTGACGATCTCGCAGGCGGGCACCGACGACCAGCGTGAGCGGTGGGTCGAGCCGGTACTGCGCGGTGAGGTCATGTGGTGCCAGCTGTTCTCCGAGCCCGGTGCGGGCAGCGACGCCGCGGCGGTGCGCACGTCGGCCAAGAAGGTCGACGGCGGGTGGCGCGTCACCGGACAGAAGGTGTGGACCAGCCTGGCGCACCTGTGTCAGTGGGGTCTGGCCACCGTGCGTACCGATCCCGACGCTCCCAAGCACGCCGGCGTCACCATGATGGCCATCGACATGAAATCCGAAGGCGTCACGGTCAATCCGCTGAAGGGCCTGACCGGTCACGCACACTTCAACGAGGTGTTCTTCGACGACGTCTTCGTGCCCGACGCGGACGTGGTCGGCGACGTGAACAAGGGCTGGCTGGTGGCCCGCGCGACGCTGGGCAACGAGCGCGTGTCGATCGGCGGCGGCTCGGGCGGCACGAGTGGCTTCTCCGCCGATGATCTGATCAAGCTGCTCGACAATGCGCCCGCCGAAACCGCCGCGTATTACGTGCGTCGTGCGGGTGAGGTGATCGCCGAGTCCCACACGCTGCGGCTGCTGAATCTGCGCCGGGTCACGCGCGCGATCGCCGGGTCCGAACCCGGCCCCGAGGGCAACGTCACCAAGCTGCTGGTCGCCGAGGCCGGCCAGCGGATGACCGAGCTGGGCCTGGAGTTGGCCGGCTCGGCGGCCATCGTCGGGCAGACGCCGACCCTGACGCTTTCCTACCTAGGCAATCGGGCCATGACCATCGCGGGCGGCACCTCCGAGATCACCCGCAACACGATCGCCGAGCGCATCCTGGGACTGCCCCGCGATCCGCTGCTGAAGTGACTCCACGCCGGTAATCGAGGTGGTCCGTGCGCTGTACCGCGGGCACCGCATCGCCGTCGAAACCACGCTGGCGTAATACTGGTTTGGTGGCAGGCGCCTTCAACCCTTCAGACTTCCATCCGGATCTGCGCCGCATCGCGCGTTTGGTCCCCAAGCAGGTGGTGACGCCGGTGACGCTGCCGGCCATTCGGTTGGTCACCCGCAAGATGTGGCGACGCGTCCCGAAGGACGTCGAGGCGCTGACCCTGCCGTCGGGTGTCGGGGTGCGGCTGTATCGGCCGTCCGGCGCTGTTCATCCCGGACCCGCGCTGGTGTGGATCCACGGCGGCGGCTACGTCATCGGCCATCCCGGCCAGGACGACCAGCTGTGCCGACGCTACGCCCAGCGTCTCGGCGCCACGGTCGCCTCGGTGGATTACCGACTGGCCCCCGAGCACCCGTATCCGGCCCCGCTCGAGGACTGCTACGCGGCACTGAACTGGTTGGCCGGACTTCCGACGGTCGACGCGAACCGGGTCGCGATCGGCGGTGCCAGCGCGGGCGGCGGACTCGCGGCGGCGCTGGCGCTGCTCGCCCGCGATCGCGGTGACATCGCAGTGGCCGCCCAATTGCTGGTCTACCCGATGCTCGACGACCGCACTGTGGGCCGTGACGTACAGGAGCATCCGGGCCTGCGGCTGTGGAACCGCCAGAACAACAGGTTCGGGTGGGCGGCCTACCTGGGCGACGCCGACCGCGACATCGCCGTGCCCGCACGCCGGACCGATCTGAGCGGCCTACCACCGGCGTGGATGGGTGTCGGAACGCTCGACCTGTTCCACGACGAGGACCTCGCGTATGCCGAGCGACTGAAGGCAGCCGGCGTGCCGTGTGACGTGCAGATCGTCAAAGGTGCGTTCCACGGATTCGACGGAATCGTCCCGAAAGCCGCAGTGTCGCAAGCATTTTTCAACAGTCAGTGCACCATGCTGCAGCGACTGCTCGCGCCGGCGGCCGCCTAGCCCCCGATCACCACGGTCCCGGCGATGACCGTGGCAGCGACGAGACCGGAGTCGAGCTCTTTCAGCACCTCGTGCGGTTTAGCGCCCAGCACGCACAGGTCGCCCGGCTGACCCGGCGCGATCCGGCGCGGCACCGTCGGCGCGTCGGCCGCACCGAAGAACATCGTCAGCGCGTCGCGCGGCGCCACGCGTTCGTCGGTCCCGAGTACCGCGCCTCCACCGGTGGTGCGAAAGACCGCCGCGCGCATCGCCTTCCACGGGTCGTCATGACCGAACGGCATGTCAGTCGAGAGCGCCACCGGCACCTTGGCGGCCAACAGCGAAGCCACCCGCCACAGCTCGTGATGCTCGGCGACGGGCACGTCGTCCAGATACTGGTCACCGCGCTCGGCGACGAAGTTGGGCTGCGTCACGACGGTCACGCCAACGTCGACGACGTCGGCCATACTGGCCTCGGGCACCACCGCGGCATGTTCAATGCGGTCGTGCGGATGACCGCCCGCCGCGCGCAGTGCCGCCAGGGTGATCACCAGTTGCGCAGCGGTGACGCAGTGCACCGCGACCGGCGCGTCATCGGCGTGCCGCTGCGCGATCCACTCGGTCAGGTCTGCGAGATCGAGGTCGGTGTCGTGCAGTATGCGCTTGCCCGGCGCCAGGCAGTGCACCCGCTGACGCAGTTCGCCGCGACGGTGGGCGTCCAGGAGTTTGACGACATCCCCGACCTCTAGATCCGGGGTCGCATCGGTGACACCGGTCACCCCGTAGGCGGTCAACCGTGCGCTGACGTCGGCGAGCCCGATCTCGTTGCGCTGCAACGTGTCCGACCACGTGTGGTCGGAACTGCGCAGCCGCCCGTCCGGGTGATCGGTGAGTCCGACTCGTGCCAAGCCCGCCGAGTTCAGCGTCCACAGGACGCCGCTGCGGTGCTGGACCCTGACCGGTACCGGCGGCGAGACGTCGTCCAAGGTGGCTCTGTCCAGCGGCCCGGCGACTGCCTCGTGATACCCAACGGCCCTGACCCAGCCGTCATCGCCGACATCGGCGGCCGCGAGTACCCGCGCCAAGTCGGTGCGGGTGTGCACTTCGGCCGGCCCCACCCGGACCGACGTCAATGCCGCTGCGGCCGAACGGAGGTGGACGTGATGATCGTGCAGGCCGGGAATCACCGTGCCGCCCCCGGCGTCGTATACCTGCTCGCCGGGTAGGGTCTCGAGCCGCGGCTCGACCGCGATGATCCGGTCCTCCACGCGGATGTCGACGACACCCCCGTCGAGGAGTGCCGCACGTTGAATCAGCATGCGGCAGAATGCTTGTCGACGATCAACTGTTCCACGATCCCGTTGTCCGCACCCAACTCCGAGGCCTTGGTGGACAGCTGTGGCGTCGCACTGCAACGGGTCTCGCCGGCATTCGGCAGTTCGGCGTAGGTCGCGGCGACGGCCGACATCGAGAACTCGATCAGCTCACCGCCGCCCCTGCGCAACGACTGCGCCACCGCCAACGCCGCTTCCAGACCGGTCAGCGGGTCGGCGATCGCGTCACCGCAGAAGACCGGCGAATCGTCACCACCGCAGACCAACCCGCCGGAGACGGCCGCATCGTCACCGAAGGCGACCCAGTTGGCGTGCTCCTCCCTGGTGCCGTGGCCGGTGATCCTCAGCCAGACTTTGCCGTCTCGCGGACCGATCGCCACCGGTCCGAGTCCACGGCGGTTCAATGCCGACGCGCGCGACGACTCGATCACGACATCGGCGGCGGCAAGCAGGGCCCGCAATCCGGTGGGATCGTCGAAATCCGCCAGATACGAGAGCTTTCCACCGTTCATCCAGTCGAAGAACGCCGGCGCTCCCGCGCGTGCCCCATCGGGGCGCGAAACGCTTTCGACCTTCACGACGGTCGCACCAGCACGCGCGAGCAGTTGTCCGCAGAGCGGGCCAGCCCACATCGCGGACAGGTCGGCGACCAGGAGTCGCGAGGGGCTGCGGGCTATGGTCGCCGCGCCGAACGGGTAGATGCGCGGCGCTTCGGCGGGCGTCTCGCCGAGCGCGGCGGCCGGAAGCCCAAGCAGGCGAGCGCGTTCGGTGATCTCGGCGCTGTCGCGTTCGATGATCCAGCGGTGCACCGCGGGCCAGACGTCATCGCCGACGGCATCCGCCTCTATCAGTGCGGGCACCGTGTCGACGTCATCGGGACGCGACAGCGTCAGCGCACACCACCCGTCGCGGCTTGGCATCAGATGCGTCGCCCCACCGGCGGAGACTCGGCCCTGCGGTGTGTGGCCGAGTAACCCTGCGCGGCCCGCGATCATGACGTCGGCGTCAACCTCGGTGTCGGTGAGGGTGCGAAAACCGTTGGCGACACGGCGAGCCCGCGACACTACTCCAACGGGGACCGCCAACGACGTCACAGCCCTATTGTGCTCAGAACTGCAGAGCAGTAAAGCGCCAGTCCAGTACCTGCTGGTCAGGCTCACCTGGGTTGATCCCCCCAGTCGCTTCGCTCCTACCCCCTGGAACCGCGTAGACCACGGACCGCAACTCGAGAACACCGCCGCGACCGTCGGGCAGCGGCACCGCGCCCTCGACATGCAGTTCGCTGTAGAGCGTGTCGCCCTCATGTACCGGTGCGGTGTGGTCACAGGACCGCCAGCCCAACACCGTCACCAAGTTGGGCAACAGCCGACTGGCTTGCGCCAACGCCAATCCGATGGTGTGGCCGCCATACACCAGCCGTTGGCCGCTGCCTCGCCAATCATGATGGGTGGCCGCGATATTCAGCGTCAGCCGCGCGAGTTCGGGTGCACTGCTGACGACGTCGGCGCTGCTGTGCAGCACGGCGCCGGCAAGCTCCGCATCGAAATGTGCTCCAGGTACCTTGGCGCGGTAGGCGTCGGCATTCCAGTCAGCCGTCGGGTCGGGCACCGGCGCCTGATCGAGGCCGATCACCGACATGTCATCGGCATGGCCGGTGTCGGGTGCCTTCTCGCTGAGCGGCAACATCGCGCAGCGGTGGAAGTCGAGGACCAGTCGGCCGACGTCGTCGACGGTCGTCATCCGCAACGCCGCGAGACCGGTCGGAGCACGGCCGGGCTTCATCGAGTTCTGTTTCAGCCCAACGACTTCGGTGCGGGTGAACAATGTGTCACCAATGACCGGGTAGCGTTGGAACGTCAGCCCGCGGTAGAACAGGTTGGCCGTGACCCGCTGCGTCACCAGCGTCGTCTGCCCGATCGCCACGTCGCACACGAGCGCCGGATGGGCCAACGGCGCGGGGGCGCCGGTGACGGCCGTCGACAGTTCGGCATCGAGGGCGAGGCGCAGACGGTCGCCGATGATCGACTGGTGCACGGCCGCGGCGCCGGCGGTCAATGTCATCGATGGTGCGGCGTCGAAGACCTGGCCGACCTCCAGATCGTCGAAGTATGGGCCGGTCACGGCAGCCATGTTGGCATTAGGCCGCACAAAGTGTCAATATGGCCGTACAAATGTTGACGCAAGAAGAAGCCATGCTGGTGGAGACGGTGCGGGCCTTCGTGGACCGTGACGTCAAACCCGCCGTCCGGGAGACCGAACACGCCAACGAGTACCCGCAGGCGTGGATCGATCAGATGAAGCGGATCGGTATCTACGGTCTGGCCATCCCCGAGTCGTACGGCGGTTCCCCGGTGTCGATGCCGTGCTACGTCGAGGTCACCCAGGAACTCTCGCGGGGCTGGATGAGTCTGGCCGGCGCGATGGGCGGGCACACCGTGGTCGCGAAGCTGCTGGGGCTGTTCGGCACCGAGGAGCAGAAGCAGCGGTATCTGCCGCCGATGGCGACCGGTGAGTTGAGGGCGACGATGGCGCTCACCGAGCCCGGCGGCGGGTCGGATCTGCAGAACATGAGCACCGTCGCGGCCACCGAGGGCTCCGATCTGGTCATCAACGGGTCCAAGACCTGGATCAGCAACGCTCGTCGCTCCGGCCTGATCGCCCTGCTGTGCAAGACCGATCCGACCGCGACGCCGAAGCACAAAGGCATCTCGGTGGTGCTGGTCGAGCACGGCGACGGTCTGACGGTGTCACGGGATCTGCCGAAGCTGGGTTACAAGGGCGTCGAGTCCTGCGAATTGACCTTCGCCGACTATCGCCTGCCCGCGACCGCGATCCTCGGCGGCGAGCCCGGGAAGGGCTTCGCGCAGATGATGAAAGGCCTCGAAACAGGCCGTATTCAGGTCGCGTCACGCGCACTCGGTGTGGCCACCGCGGCACTCGAGGACGCGCTGAAGTACGCCCAGGAGCGCGAGAGCTTCGGCCAGCCGATCTGGAAACACCAGTCGATCGGCAACTACCTGGCCGACATGGCGACCAAGCTGACTGCCGCACGGCAGCTGACGCTGTATGCCGCGCAGCGCTACGACAGCGGCGAACGGTGCGATATGGAGGCCGGGATGGCGAAGCTGTTCGCCTCCGAGGTGGCGATGGAGATTGCGCTGAACGCCGTCCGGATCCATGGCGGCTACGGCTATTCGACCGAGTTCGACGTCGAGCGGTACTTCCGCGATGCACCACTGATGATCGTCGGTGAGGGAACGAACGAGATTCAGCGCAATGTGATCGCCGCCCAACTGGTTGCCCGCGGCGGCATCTAGTGCGATCAGCGCCCGCGTACCAGACCCTGCGCGAGCAACTTCGCGACGATATCGCAGCGGGTCGGTACAGCGACGGCTCTCGATTGCCCACCGAATCCGAACTGGTCGAGCGCCATGGCCTTTCACGGCAGACGGTGCGACGGGCGTTCCAGGATCTGGTCGCCGAAGGCGTGGTGTACCGGGTGCCGGGGCGCGGCACGTACGCCAGCGAGACCGGGCAACGCTATCTGCGGCAGCTCGGCTCGATCGAAGACCTGATGAGCCTGTCGGACGACACCACGATGGAAGTGCTCACCGGGCTGCGCAGGCGGGTGGACCTGCACGCCGCCAGCCGGTTGCGGCTCGACGACGACGTCGTCTATTCGGTGGTGTTCCGGCGGCTGCACGACGGTGTGCCGTTCGTTATGACGACTGTGCACCTGGTTCCCGCGGTCGCCCATGCGGTGCTGTCGTCGCCCGAACTCCGAGACGGTGCTGTCGGCACCCAGACCGTGATCGGCATCCTCGAGCCGCATCTGATCCAGCCGATCACCGAAGCGGCGCAGTCGATTACGGTCGCGCCCGCCGAGCTTGCCGTCGCGGAGGCGGTGTCGTGCGAACCCGGCCATCCCATGCTGCGGGTGGACCGGCTCTACTCCGACGCGAGCCACCACCCCGTCGAGTTGTCCGTCAGCCACTTCCTGCCCGAGCAGTACACCTATCGGGTGACGTTGCGTCGGTCGGGCTAGTTTGTGATTTCGGCGCGCTGATCAACCGCTGCGGTGCGTTTGCGCGCCGAATTCACAGGATTTCGTCGATCAGGCCCCATTGCAGTGCGGTCGGCGCATCGATGGTCTGCCCGCTCAGCACCAGATAGGCCGTCCGCCAGCGCCCGATCCTGCGGGCAATGCTGACGGTGCCGCCCGCTCCGGGAATCAGCCCCAGGCTCAGCTCCGGCAGACCGAAGACCGCATCCGGGCGCGACCGGACCCAGCCGCAGAAGGCGGCCATCTCCAACCCGCTGCCCAGTACCTGACCGTGCACCTCGGCGCGGCAGTGCGTGCCCAACCTGGCCGTCAATTCATCGAGCACCAGCGCCGGGCTGTGCCGGGTGCGGGCGAGATGGGCACTGGCCGGATCGTCGAACGTGCCGAACTCGGCGAGATCGCCGCCGCTGCAGAACGACGGACCATTGCCCGACAGCACGACATCGGTGACCGATGGATCGAGGCGAGCCACCTCGAGTGCTTCCAGTAGCGCCGCCCGCGCGTCGGTCGAGAAGGCGTTGTGCCGCTGCCCCCGGTTGAACCGCACGTAGAGGCTGTCCTCGACGCGCTCAGCCTGTACCGGGTCCGGCAGATTCGCCGGTCGCGCCGGTCCCCGCTCCCCCAGCCAGCGCGCGAATTCGGGTCCGGACTGCAGCGTCGAGTAGGCGAGCGATTCGGTGACGACGCCGGCGAACGCGGGCGCGCCGGGGTCGAACGCACGTAGTACATCGCTGCAGATCGCGGCGGCCTGCGGCCAGCGCAGGCACCGCGCACGCAAGTCGTCGAGAACGTCGGGTATCGAGCCGACGGTCACGGCGCGGCGATCGTCGGCGTCCTGCTCGGTCAGTGTGAAAGTCGCGTCCTCCGATGGGAATCCGATCGCGACGACCACACCCGAGGCGAGTTCCACCTGCTTCACGAGTACTTCTTTATCAGCTCCTGCTTGAACATCTTGCCGGTTTCGGTGCGCGGCAGCTGCGCCTCGAAGGAGATCGACCGCGGACACTTGTAGTGCGCCAGCCGCTCGCGCAGCCAGGTCAGTAGCTCGTCACCGAACGCCTCGCTCGCGTCGGCGGGGTCGACCGTCTGGACGACGCCCTTGACGCTCTGGCCCATCTCGTCGTCGGGGATGCCGAACACGGCCGCGTCGAGCACCTTCGGGTGGGTGATCAACATGTTCTCCGCTTCCTGCGGATAGATGTTGACGCCACCGGAGATGATCATGTGGTGCTTGCGGTCGGTGAGGAACATGTAGCCCTCGTCGTCGACGTAACCGACGTCGCCGACTGTCACCCAGCCGTGCCTGTCTCGTGACTCGGCGGTCTTCTCAGGATCCTTGTGATAGACGAACGGCACGACGCCCAGGTCGAAGTAGATCTGCCCCGCCTGACCGGGCGGGAGGTCGTTGCCCTCGTCATCGAGGACGTGCGCCACACCGAGCAGCGGCTTGCCAACGGAGCCAGGGCGTTTCAGCCATTCCTCGGCGGAGATGAAGGTGATGCCTGCGCCTTCGGATGACGAGTAGTACTCGTCGACGATCGGGCCCCACCAGTCGATCATCTGTTTCTTGATGTCGACGGGGCACGGTGCGGCGGCGTGCACCACGCGGTGCAGGCTCGACAGATCGTACGAATTGCGTACGTCCTCAGGGAGTTTGAGCATCCGCACGAACATCGCCGGGACGAACTGGCCGCTGGTCACTCGGTACCGCTGGATGGCGTCCAGCGCCGATTCCGGGTCGAACTTCGACATGATCACCGTCGTCACGCCCATCGCCTGCGCGCTCATCGACCAGAGACACGGCGCCGTGTGGTACAGCGGCGCCGGACTCAGGTATACGGACTCCGGGCTCATCTGGATGGCCATCAGCAGCGCGGACACCAGGTTCGGTGCGTCGGCAGGTTTGGCGTGGGTGAGCTCTCGGCGAATTCCCTTGGGACGGCCCGTCGTTCCCGACGAGTACTGCAGCAGATCGCCCTCGATCTCGTCGTCGATGGGTGTGCTCGGCCGGTCCGCCACACACTCCGGGTAGCGCTGCCAGCCGTCGAGGTCGTCGTCGGCGATCAGCAGCAGGTCCGGCAGTGCGCCCAGCTCGGCCAACCCTTCGCAGACCTTGCGCGTCGCACGCGATCCGAGCATGGCCTTCGCGCCGCTGTTGTCGATGATGTAGGCCACCTCGGGCGGGGTGAGGTGGGTGCTGATCACGGTGTAGTACAGGCCGCTGCGGCGCGCGGCCCACATCGCCGTCGGCAGATGCTCGTTGTTCTCCATGAGCACCGCGACGGTGTCACCTTCGACCAGGCCGGCCTCGCGGAAGTGGTGAGCCAGCCGGTTGGCCCGCTCCTCCAGCTCCTTGAATGTGACGATCGTTCCGGCCGGATGGATGATGACGGCCGGCCTGTCGGGGGTGGCCTCGGCATGCTCGCGAATCTGCATGCGCCGACTCTACGACGTGGGATCTTGACAGGTGTCAAGTGGGTCCGGTGGGCCCACAGCGCATGGGCCCACACGCAAGTAGGGGACTGGGGAACGCGAAAGCCCCCGCCGGCGAGCGGGGGCTTCAGCGCAGAAACGAACTACTCGGCTTCGGCGAGGCGATGCTTGAGGGCGTCGAACTCGTCCTTGATGCCGGTGGGCAGCTTCTCGCCGACGAACTCGAACCACTCCTCGATCAGCGGCACCTCTTGGCGCCACTCATCGGCGTTCACCGCGAGCGCCAGGTCGACGTCAGCAGCATCGACATCGAGGCCCTCGAGGTCCATGTCCGCGGCGGTCGGCACGATGCCGATCGGCGTGCTCTTACCGTCGGCCTTGTGCTCGATGCGCTCGATGGCCCACTTGAGCACGCGGCTGTTCTCACCGAAGCCCGGCCACAGGAAGCGGCCGTCATCGCCACGGCGGAACCAGTTGACGAAGAACACCTTCGGCATCTTGGACTCGTCGGCGTTCTTGCCGATGTTGATCCAGTGCTGGAAGTAGTCACCGACGTTGTAGCCGAGGAACGGCAACATCGCCATCGGGTCGCGACGCACGGTGCCGACCTTGCCCTCGGCGGCGGCCGTCTGCTCGGAGCCGAGCGTGGCGCCGATGAACACACCGTGCTGCCAGTCGCGGGCCTCGGTGATCAGCGGCACCGTCGTCTTGCGGCGGCCACCGAACAGGATCGCCGAGATCGGCACACCCTGCGGATCGTCCCACTCGGGCGCCAGCGTCGGGCACTGCGAGATCGGGGTGCAGTAGCGGGAGTTCGGGTGGGCCGCCTTGGTTTCCGTCTCACGCAGAATCCAGTCGTTGCCCTTCCAGTCGATCAGGTGGTCGGGTTCGCCTTCCAGGCCTTCCCACCACACGTCGTTGTCGTCGGTCAGCGCGACGTTGGTGAAGACGGTGTTGCCCGCCTCGATCGTCTTCATCGCATTGGGGTTCGAGTCCCAGTTGGTGCCCGGCGCGACGCCGAAGAAGCCGAACTCCGGATTGACGGCGTACAGCCGGCCGTCCTTGCCGAACCGCATCCAGGCGATGTCGTCGCCGACGGTCTCTGCGCGCCAGCCGGGGATCGTCGGCTGCAGCATCGCCAGGTTGGTCTTACCGCATGCCGACGGGAACGCCGCGGCGATGAAGTACGCCTTGTTCTCCGGCGAGATCAGCTTGAGGATCAGCATGTGCTCGGCCAGCCAACCCTCGTCGTGGGCCATCGCCGACGCGATACGCAGCGAGTAGCACTTCTTGCCGAGCAGTGCGTTGCCGCCGTAACCCGAGCCGTAGCTCCAGATCTCGCGGGTCTCGGGGAAGTGGGTGATGTACTTCGTGTCGTTGCAGGGCCACGGCACGTCGGCCTGGCCGGCTTCCAGCGGCGCACCGACCGAGTGCAGACATTTGACGAAGAAGCCGTCGGTGCCCATCTTGTCCAGCGCCGCCTGGCCCATCCGGGTCATCGTGCGCATCGAGAGCACGACGTACTCCGAGTCGGTGAGCTCCACGCCGAGCTTGGGGTCTTCGGCGCCGAGCGGGCCCATGCAGAACGGCACCACGTACATGATGCGGCCGCGCATGCAACCGCGGTACAGGTCCGTCATGATGCCGCGCATCTCGGTCGGGTCCATCCAGTTGTTGGTCGGACCCGCGTCGACCTCGCGCTCGCTGCAGATGTAGGTGCGCGACTCCACGCGCGCCACGTCGGACGGATCCGACAGCGCAAGATACGAGTTCGGCTTCTTCTTGTCGTCGAGCTTCCGGAAGGTGCCAGCCTCGACGAGTTGCGCCGTCAGCTTCGCAGCCTCTTCCTCGGACCCGTCGGCAAACACGACCCGGTCGGGCTGCGTGAGTTCGGCGACCTCCTGGACCCAGGCGAGCAGCCCCTCATGCTTCGTCGGTGCGGTGTCCAGACCTGGAATGGTCGCTGCGGTCATTGTGTGTCTCCTGCAATCTTGCTGCGTATGCGTTTCTGCCAGGACGCGGGACTGAGGAGCGTGTACCAATAAAAGACAGCGCGTCTCGGTCGTCCCTGTAATACAGAGGTTAACGCGGGTGACATACCCGCGGTAAATCGGATCTATGTCCGATCACTCACAGGAACGATTCAGAAGGCCCGCTCAGAAGGTATGTGCGCGGTGTATCGATTCAGCTCGTCGCGGTTTTTCCGTATAGCTCGGCCCGGACGGCGTCCACAGCCGCCAGCAGCGGGGGCAGCCGGCGGTCCCTGGCCTTAGCCGCCTTGGCCGTCTGCAGCGCGTGGTCGCGCAGTTCGGCGTCGATCTCGGCAACCCGACCGGCGGCGGTGGCGCCCTCCACCTCGTCGCGATGGGCGAGCTCGGAGGTAAGCGCCGTCTCGGCGACCAGGACCCGAGTGGCAACCCGTTCCTCCACCGCGGACCGCAACACGTTGACGGCGTCGCTGATCCAGCGGTCGAGCACCCCTCGATCGTGCAGCAGCCCGCGAATGCCGACCACCCACACCGTCAGCACCAGCCCGACGATGCCTCCTGCCGCAAGTCCCGCGACGGTCATCCCGGGTGCCAGCCCGGCGAACAGCCGGGTCACCACGAGCGCCACCCCGAGCCCGAAGCCGGCGCCCAGGATCATCATCAACTGGGTTTCCTGCCGACGCGATTTGAGTGGCGGTGCGGGGATCTCCGGTGTGGACGGCGATGCGGCGGCCGGCGGCACAGGTAGGCCCACCTCCGTCGCCACGTCCGTCAGCTGATCGGTGATGCCCTCCTCCACCTCGTCGACGACCTCGTGCATGCGGGCCCGCACACGCGATTCGAACGCGCCGATCTTGAGGCGGGTCAACTGTGCGGCGTCCTCGGCCAGTTCACTGCGCACGGACGTGCAGCGGTTACGGGCGAAGTGCCCCAGCTGCACACGGGCCTGCTGCAGTTGGCTGCGCAGCGCGATCGCGCGTTCGGACTTCGACAGCCGTCGGCGGCTCAGGATGTCGTCGCGCTTGGAGTGCAGTGCGCTCACCCGGGCCCGCCGGTCCGTTCCGTCACCGTCGGCCCGGTAGTGTGCGATGTCACCCAGCAGTCGGGTTTCCCACGCGCGCAGCCTGTTTCGGCGCGCGACATCGGGATCGGACAGCCGCTGCCGTAGCAGGCCGACGAGCTCGTCGATGCGGGGCGGACCCAGATCGGGGGCGGCCGCGGCACCCACCCACTGCACCTGGGCGTAGTTCGGCGCGCGTTGCGTCAGCAACTCACGATTTGCAGCCAGTACCTCGCGCCAGTGGCGGTGCGCATCGATCTTCGACACCACACCAATCACCAGGTCGGTGTGCCTGCTGGCCAAATCGATCAGCGCACAGTCGGATTCCGTCATCGGCGCGATCGCGGACACGGTGAAAACGACCGCCGCCGGAGCGTGCGCCGGGTGCAGGTCTTCGGATTCGACGAACGTGTGCTCGGGCAGCTGTTCTCGCAACGTTGCGATCAGGCTGGTGGTGCCGGCCAGCCACGGGCCCACCACCAACACGACGTCGCGGCCCTGAACACCGGGCGACGTCAGACCCGGTTCGATCGCGGCAACCACGGCGTCGGCCGCGGCGATCGGATCGCTGCGCTCCCCGACCTGTGTATCGGTGCTCTCGCTGGTCACCGAGACCGCCCGAGCAAACGCAGAGAGCCTCGGCAGATATCGGCCGAATACCTCCGATGCGCGGCGTGGACCGGGCCGCAGCCGTACCGCCGCCAGTGCACGGCACGTCTGCGATGCGCGGCGGAATCGTCACCACGGTCGACGTGCATGCCGTCGGCCTCCACCGCCTCCACGGCGGCGCCCATCACGGCCAGCACCACGTCGTCGGTGACGAGGAAATCAGCTAGCTGTTGATCGCCGGATCGCATTGCAAGCGAGCGTAATTCGTCGATCCCCGCGCGGACCCGCCGGTACCGGATCGCCGCGCCGGACGCCGTCACCTGCGCGACCGCCTCATCGATCCGGCTTGTTCGACGCAGCACCGCCTGGACTGCCGCGAGGTCGGCGCCGCCTTCGACGGCCAGCACCGCGTGGGCGATACCGAACCGGTCCAGCGCGTCGAGCAGGCGATTCCTGATCTCGGATGACAGCGGATGCTCGGAGTGCACGAAGGCGTCGGTCGACGTGAGGTTCGCGGGGGCATCCACCAGCGTCTGCAATGCGGTCATCAGTTCGTCGTCCAACTCGGCGCGGGCCAGCAGACCCACCACCGGCACGGTGGGCGCATCCGTCAGTGCGCGCAGGGCGGTGGCATGGCGCTGCGCGGTCGCCATGGGCCCGGCGTCACCGAACGCGCTCAGATCCGCCTTGTTCAAGATGACCACCGTCGGCCGGTCCGAACGGTTCGCCACGATCAGATCCTCTGGCTTGAGGGTTTCGGCGACGACGAGCACCGTGACGTCGGCGGCGTCCGCCGTCACCGCAACGCCCGCATCGGCCAGCGCGGCAGCCACCGTGCTCCGCCCGACACCGCGGCGACCGCACACGGCAACGCGTACCGGCGCACCGGACCGCCGAATGATCGGGGTCAACCGCGGATTGCGGCTCTGCTCAGCGAATTGCGTCAAGACGTCAACGAAAATCTCAGCAGCCTCCATGTTCCCCACGGATTCCACGGTCGGTGGCCCCCGCTCCCCACCCACGATGCTGGCATCTCCACAGGCATGTCGCGAGCGGTAGTTGTGGCGGTTGGGGGTAAACCGGCAGCCCGCAGTCGAGGCCTAGCAGTCGAAGGCAACTGTTGGGTATCAATCTGTACCACGATGCGGGTACTCCCCCCTTTGTGAGCGACCATGGACGGATGCTTTCGGGTAGCGGGGGTGTGGGACTGCCGGCTCAGCCGGCCCCTGCCGAACTGCCGGCTCAGCCGGCCCCTGCCGAACTGCCGGCTCAGCCGGCGGATGTCGGGGCACCACCCCCGTCACATCTGCATCCCCGGGTGACCAGCTTCAGAACCCGCCGGACGACGCTGAGCAGTGCACAGCAGGCCACGTGGGACCGGCTCTGGCCTGAGTTGGGCATGCACGCCCGCGACGGCGACGGCCCGGTTCCCGCGTTGGACACCGAGGCGTGGTTCGGGCGCACGGCGCCGATCGTCGTCGAGATCGGCTGCGGAGCGGGCACCTCGACACTGGCGATGGCCCAGGCAGAACCGAACATCGATGTGGTTGCCGTCGAGGTCTACCGTCGCGGGCTGGCACAACTGCTGTCCGGTATCGACCGGGAACGCGTCCGTAATATCCGCCTGGTCCGCGGCGACGGCGTCGACGTCCTGCAGTACATGTTCGGGGCGGACTCGCTGACCGGCGTGCGGGTCTTCTTCCCCGACCCATGGCCCAAGGCGCGCCACCACAAGCGCAGGCTGCTGCAGCCCGCGACGATGGCGCTGATCGCCGACCGGTTACGACCCGGCGGTGTGCTGCACGCCGCGACGGACCACATGGGTTACGCCGAACACATCGCCGAGGTGGGTGACGCCGAGCCGCGGTTGCGCCGCGTGGGCACCGAGGACGCCCTACCCATATCGGTCGATAGGCCGGTGACGAAGTACGAGCGCAAGGCTCTCGCCGGCCCCGTCGTGACCGAACTGCTCTGGGAGAAGGCCGAATGAGCCTCACCGAAGACATGACACAGATAGCTGAGGTGTCCGACACACCCGCTGCGACCGGCCGGGTGCTGCTGGTCTGGGACGCGCCGAACCTGGACATGGGCCTCGGCTCGATCCTCGGCGGTCGTCCCACCGCGGCACACCGGCCCCGGTTCGACGCGCTGGGACGCTGGCTGCTGTCGCGCACAGCCGAGCTGTCGGCCACTCGGCCCGATGTCTCGCTGGAGCCCGAAGCGACGGTGTTCACGAACATCGCCCCTGGTAGCGCCGATGTGGTTCGACCTTGGGTGGAGGCATTGCGTAACGTCGGTTTCGCGGTGTTCGCGAAGCCGAAGATCGATGAGGACAGTGACGTCGACATCGACATGCTCAATCACATCGCGCTGCGCAGGAGTGAGGGACTGGCCGGTGTGCTGGTGGCTTCGGCCGACGGTCAGGCGTTCAAACAGCCGTTGGAGGAAATCGCCCGCGACGGCGTGCCTGTGCAGGTGCTCGGATTTCGCGAACATGCGAGCTGGGCGCTAGCGTCGGATACCTTGGTGTTCGTCGACCTGGAGGACATTCCTGGTGTTTTCCGGGAGCCATTGCCGCGGATCGGCCTCGATTCGCTGCCCGAACAGGGGGCTTGGCTGCAGCCGTTCCGGCCGCTGTCATCGCTACTGACCTCGCGCGTCAACAACTGAACCGCGCGACGTCGCGCCTTGAAGATTTGTAAGTGTTAGGAGCTTAGGTGTTCGCCTGGTGGGGTCGGATGGTGTACCGGTTTCGGTACTCCGTCATCGGCGTCATGGTTGCACTGTGTCTCGGTGGCGGCGTGTTCGGCATCAGTCTGGGCGAGAACGTCACGCAGAGCGGCTTCTATGACGAGGGCAGCCAGTCTGTCCATGCCTCGGTAACCGCCGACGAGGCTTACGGGCGTGACCGAACGAGCCACGTGGTGGCGATACTCACGCCGCCCGACGGCAAGAAGGTCGACGACCCCGAGTGGATGAAGAAGGTCACCGACGAGCTCAACCAGCTCGTCGCCGACCACGAGGACAAGATGGTCGGCTGGGTGGGCTGGCTGCGTGCCCCCAACAGCGACGACCCGACGGTCCAGCAGATGAAGACGTCGGACATGTCGACGACGTTCATCAGCGTCCCGCTCAAGGGCGATGACGACGACACGATCCTGAAGAACTACCAGGCGATCGAGCCCGACCTGCGCGAGGTCAACGACGGCAACATCCAGCTCGCCGGCCTGCAACCGCTGGCCAGCGAGCTCACCGGCACCATCGGCGAGGACCAGAAGCGCGCCGAGGTGGCCGCCATCCCGTTGGTCTGTGTCGTGCTGTTCTTCGTTTTCGGCGGCGTGGTCGCGGCCGCCCTTCCGGGCATCATCGGTGGCCTGACCATCGCGGGCGCACTTGGCATCATGCGGCTGCTCGCCGAGTTCATGCCTGTGCACTTCTTCGCCCAACCCGTGGTCACGCTCATGGGTCTCGGTATCGCGGTCGACTACGGCCTCTTCATGGTGAGCCGGTTCCGCGAGGAGATCGCCGAGGGCTACGACACCGAGGCTGCCGTACGCCGCTCGGTGATGACGTCGGGGCGCACCATCATGTTCTCGGCGGTCATCCTCGTGGCGTCCTCGGTGCCGCTGTTGCTGTTCCCGCAGGGCTTCCTGAAGTCGATCACCTACGCGATCATCGCGTCGGTCATGCTCGCGGCGATCCTGTCGATCACCGTGCTGCCGGCCGCGCTCGCCATTCTCGGCTCACGGGTCGACGCCCTCGGCGTGCGCTGGCTGATGAAGTTCGCCGAGCCGGACACCATCAGGTCCGACCCGAACAACCCGCGCACCAACACGTTCGCGATCGCGTCGATCCCGACCGGCCTGCTGCTCCCGCCGGTGGGTATCGCGCTCGGACACCTGGCACGCAAGCGCATCAGGGAGACCGGTGAGCAGGGCGCGCAGTTTGCGCTCATCGGCCTCACGCTCGGTTACATCACCCTGCTGGGCGGTCTCGCCTACGCCATCTCGGCTTCGAAGGACACCCTCGGCACCGCCCTCTACTGGGTGTTGATGGGCATCGTCATCTTCGTCGCCGTGGTTGTCGTCGGCGTCGTGCTCGCGCGCTATGTCCCGCTGGCCCGCACCCCGATCGTGTGGTGGCTGAATTGGCTCGCCGAGAAGACGCAGAAGACCAAGACGCGCGCCGAGGTCGAGAAGGGCTTCTGGGGCAAGCTCGTCAACGTCGTGATGAAGCGGCCCGTCGCCTTCGCCGCACCCATCGCGATCGCCATGATCGTGCTCGTCATCCCGCTGGGGCAGCTGGCGCTCGGCGGCATCAGCGAGAAGTACCTGCCGCCCGACAACTCGGTCCGCTCGGCGCAGGAGAACTTCGACAAGACCTTCCCCGGATTCCGCACCGAACCGCTGACGTTGGTGATCGAGAACACCGACGGCCAGCCGGTCACCGACCAGCAGGTCGCAGAGATCCGCAGTAAGGCCATGACGGTCCCCGGGTTCATCGAGCCCGATGGCGATCCCGCCAAGATGTGGCAGGCCCGCGGCGGGGAGTCCACCGATCCGTCCGTGCGCGTCATCCAGAACGGCTTGATCGACCGCAACGACGCCGCGAAGAAGGTCGACGAGCTGCGCTCGATCTCCCCGCCTCGTGGACTCACGATCTCCGTCGGCGGTACCCCCGCGCTGGAGCAGGACAGCATCCACGCCCTGTTCGACAAGCTGCCGTTGATGGTGACCATCCTGATCGTCACCACGACCATCCTGATGTTCCTGGCATTCGGTTCGGTGGTGTTGCCGATCAAGGCCGCGGTGATGAGCGCGCTCACGCTCGGCTCCACGATGGGCGTGCTGACGTGGATGTTCGTCGACGGCCACGGCTCCGGCCTGATGAACTACACACCACAGCCGCTGATGGCTCCGATGATCGGTCTGATCATCGCGGTGATCTGGGGTCTGTCCACCGACTACGAGGTATTCCTGGTGTCCCGAATGGTGGAGGCCCGCGAACGTGGCATGTCCACCGCCGAGGCGATCCGCATCGGTACAGCCACCACGGGCCGGCTGATCACCGGCGCCGCACTGGTTCTCGCGGTCGTCGCGGGTGCGTTCGTGTTCTCCGACCTCGTGATGATGAAGTACCTCGCGTTCGGCCTGCTGATCGCCCTGCTGCTGGACGCCACCATCGTCCGTATGTTCCTGGTGCCCGCGATCATGAAGCTGCTCGGCGACGACTGCTGGTGGGCGCCGCGCTGGATGAAACGGATCCAGGAACGCCTCGGCCTCGGTGAGACCGAGCTGCCCGACGAGCGCAGGCGGCCCGCGGTGCGCGAATCCGTCGAGAACCCCGAAGCTTTGGTGGGTGCGGGCGCACCGGCGCCCGCGCGTTCCCGCCCGCCGCACGATCCCACACATCCGGCGGCCGAGGGCGCATCGCGTCCCGGCGCTGCCAGCCGGGCCGCCGCGCCGCCACGGACGAATGCGCCATCGAGCACGGGGACGACGCGCATGCCGGCCGGACGCCCGCAGGCAGACGAACCGCAGACCACGCGCCTGTCGACCGCACGGGACGCGGTACGCAACGCCGTGCATAACGCCGCGTCCGCCACCCGCGGGGCCGCCGGTCCCCCGCCCCCGCGGGAAGAACGCGAGATCGAGTCGTGGCTCGGCGAACTGCGCGGCACCGGCGCGCCTGCCGGTCAGCCGGCGCCGCCGCCCAGCAGAAGGCCGGCCACCGAGGCACGGGGCCGCCCGTCGACCGCGTCCACCCGCAAGATGCCGGGTGCGGCCGCACCGGAAAGCCAGGGTCCGGTGCCCCCGCCGCAAGGCAGGGCGCAGCCTCAAGCGCAGCCCGACGACGCAGCGACGACCGCGATTCCCGCTCAACGCGCCGAGGATTCAGACACCGCCACCGAGAAGCTCAACGCCGCCGCCGAAGAGCAGCCGAAGCGGCGTGGCGGCGGAGTGAGCGCCGCGGATCTGCTGCGCCGCGAAGGGCGGATGTAGGGCGCGTCGGCGTGTGTAACCCCAGGGCGCGATTTCGCCTGAAATCTCGCCGTTCGGTTACACCCCGCGACGCGCGAAAGCGGTGGCGACCCGGCCGACGACGGCACCTTCGGTGTCCCGTTTGGTGACTCGTACGACGAGCCAGCCAAGGCCGGTGAGCTCGTCATGCCGTCTGATGCCTTTGTTGAACACCTCGGGGTCGGTCCTGTGGTGGTCGCCTTCGTACTCGGCCGCCACCTTGATGTCCTCCCAGCCCATGTCGAGTTCGGCGACGAGTGTGCCGTAACCGTCGTACACGGGTATTTGTGTTGTGGGGCGGGGAAATTCGTTGCGGATGAGAACCAGGCGTAGCCACGTTTCCCGCGGCGATTCCGCGCCCGCGTCGACGAGTTCCAAAGTCTTGCGTGCCTTCGGGATGCCGTGGCGGCCGCGATACCGATCGGCCAACAACTCGACATCGGCCATCTTCACGCGGGTCGCCCGGGCGAGCACGTCGATCGCGGCGACCGCCGAGTCGACCGGGTAACGACACGCGAGGTCGAGGGCGGTTCTCGCCGGATTGGTCACCTGCATACCGTCGACAACGCAGATCTCGTCGCTCTCGATGGAGTCAGCCCACGCGGTGACGCCTTCAGCACGCCTGCGATTGGTGTCGATGATCGCTGCGGGCGAGCTCGCGTCGATCCACCGCGCGCCATGCAACGCAGATGCCGACAGGCCAGCAAGAACGCCACGGCGTCGGGACCTCAGCCAAGCCGCCTTGGCCCGAATGACGGGGGTGACCGGCGTGTTCTTGTCCAGGTATATGTCCTTGTGCAGCGCGATGAAATCGCGGCGCAGCGCGTGGCGCGTCAGCGCTCCGGCAGCCGTCGCTGCACTGCCCACAAAGGGTTGATTCATGGCCGGATTCTGCACAGGGACGCTGACATCCCCGCGTGTGTAACCCCAGGGCGCGATTCCGCTGTAAATCTCGCCGTCCGGATACACCAGAGAGCTAGTCCTTGGCGCTGTCCCCGATGTCATCCGGGGTCGCCTGGATGACGGCTTCGTCCCCGGTGGCCTGCGCGGCCTCCTCCGCCGCGGGATCCCTGGCGAGCAGCACCCTCGCCGCACTGTTGAGGAAGGCGACCGCGGGCACCGCGAGTAGTGCCCCGACGATGCCCGCCGTGATGCCACCCGCGGCGATGGCCAGCACGACAGCCAGCGGATGGATCGACACCGCACGACCCATCACCAGCGGCTGCAACACATGCCCCTCGAGCTGCTGGACGGCGATGATCAGGCCGAGGGTGATGAGTGCATAGATCAAGCCTTTGGCGATCAGCGCGACGATGACGGCCAGAAATCCGGCGACCACCGCACCGACCAGGGGGATGAACGCACCGAGAAACACCAGCGACGCCAACGGAAGTGCCAGTGGAATGCCCATGATGGCCAGGCCGGTGCCGATACCCACCGCGTCGACGAGCGCCACCAGGAACGTCGCGCGCACATAGCCGATGAGCGACCGGAACCCCGCCCGGCCGGCCTCATGGACGCGCGGCTGCACGTTCTCGGGGAAGATCTTCGTAAGAAACCCGAAGATGTTGCGGCCACCGTGCAGCAGGAAGATCAGGGTGAAAAGCACGAGCAGCGCGCCGGTGACGATTTCGGTGAGTGTCCCCGCCGTCGACAGCGCGCCGCTGGTCACCTTCTCCTGGTTGTCACGCAGCGCCTCGAGGGCGGTCTCGCGGGCCTGCTTGATCTGGTCGCCGCCGACATGCAGCGGGCCGCTGGACAGCCAGTTACCCAGACCCTCGATGCTCTGGCCGACCTGCTCGGCAAGGTCGGGCAACCCCTCGACGAACTGGCTGACGACGAAAGTGAGGATGCCGCCTACGACCGCGATACCAGACAGCAGCATCAATGCGACCGCGACGCCACGCGGAACGCCAAGGCGATCAAGGAAGTCAACCGCGGGCAACAGCAGCGCCGCCACCATCGTCGCCAGGGCGACCGGCACGACGATCAACTCGAGACGCTGGACCACCCAGAGCACCGCGACGACCGCGGCCCCGATGACCAGCAGCCGCCACGACCACGCCGCGGCCTTACGGACCAGCGGGCTGACCGCCTCGTCTGCGTCAGATAGACCCGCGGACATCCCGCCAGCGTAACGGCCCGCCCCGCGCAGACCCGGTATCTCGGGAAACCGCCACCTCACGCTTTACCCTGTAGGGCGTGTCGCACGACGCGCCGGCGCGCGAGTCCCGCGGTCAGGACCGCCCCGCGCGCGGCAAGTACTGGTGGCTGCGGTGGGCGATCATCGCCGTGGCCGTCGTCGTGCTGTCCGTCGAACTGACGCTGGTACGCGACCAGCTCGCCAACGCCTGGCGCAGCCTGTACTCCGCGAACTGGTGGTGGGTGCTGGCCGCGGTGGGCGCGGCGATGGCGTCGATGCACTTCTTCGGAGACATTCAGCGCAAGCTGCTGCGCTCGGCGTGCGTGCCCGTACACCAATGGCGCTCGCAGGCGGCGTTCTACGCGGGCAACTCGCTGAGCACCACGTTGCCCGGCGGCCCCGTGCTGTCGGCGACGTTCATCTACCGCCAGCAGCGCAGGTGGGGCGCCAGCCCGGTGATCGCGTCATGGCAGTTGGTGATGTCGGGTGCACTGCAAGTCATCAGCCTGACGCTGCTCGGGATCGGTAGCGCCTTCTTCCTTGGCGCGAAACACAATCCGTTCTCGTTGATCTTCACCCTCGCCGGGTTCATCATGTTGATCGTGCTGGCCCAGGCCGTCGCGTCGCGGCCGGACCTGCTCGACGGTATCGGGGTGCGAGTGCTGTCGTGGGTCAACTATGTGCGCGCCAAACCGGCGGACAAAGGGCTGGCCAAATGGCGCGAAACCCTGGCCCAGCTCGAGTCGGTGAACCTGACCAGGCGCCAGCTCGGCGTGGCGTTCGTGTGGTCGATGATGACGCTCGTCACCGGTGTGGGCACGCTGCTCTTCGCGTGCTTCGCCGCAGGCGGAAAACCGTCGCTGCTCGGTGTCGTGGTCGCCTACGTCGCCGCCCGCGCCGTCGGATCGATCCCGCTGATGCCCGGTGGGCTACTGGTGGTCGAGGCGGTGCTGGTGCCGGGCCTGGTCTCCAGCGGAATGACCTTGGCCTCAGCGATTTCCGCCATGCTCATCTATCGGATGGTCAGCTGGATCTTCATCGCCGCCATCGGCTGGGTGGTGTTCTTCTTCATGTTCCGCACCGAGGCCGAGCTCGATCCCGACGCCGAACCCGACTCGTAGAAGGTAGTCACCTCGCCCATGCGAACCCTCGCTGTCCCTGCACTTTTCGCTGTCTCGCTGCTGCTGGCCGCCGGCTGCTCGTCCTCGTCCGCGCCACCGGCGCCGTCGACGACATCGACCTCCCCGACCACCAATGCCGGGCCGATCCGCGGGCCCGAACAGCCGGTGGTCACCCCGTTGATCGGCAGCGTGCTGGCCCCGCCGATCCCCGTGCCGGCGACCGATGGCCGCGTGCACCTGGCCTATGAGGTTCAGCTGACCAATGTGCTCTCCCAAGAGGTGACACTCACCTCGCTGGCCGCGCTGGACCGCGACGTCTCGCTGCTCAAGCTGGTCGGCGAGCGGCTCGCCGACAGGACTCGCGTCGTCGGAAACCCTACGCCGACAACGAAAATCGGACCCGCGCAGACCGCCGTCGTTTGGCTCGACGTCGCGCTGGAGAAGGATGCCGCTGTACCGGAGCAGTTGGTGCACGCCATCAGCCTGTCGCTGCCCGACCCGAAGCCGCCGCTGTTCGGAGCGACCATGACCATCGACATCGCCCCGACGGCGGTAGAGTCCCGCAAGCCGATAGCGATCTCGCCGCCGCTGTCAGGACCGGACTGGCTGAACGGCGACGGCTGCTGCGGCACCAGCGCACACCGGATGGCGCTCAACCCGATCGACGGCCAACTGTGGGCCGCCGAGCGGTACGCGATCGACTATGTCCAGCTTCGGCCGGACGGAACGCTGTTCTCCGGTGACCGTTCGAAGCTGGACAGCTACTCCTACTTCGGCGCTGACATCCGCGCCGTATCCGACGGTCCGGTCATCGCGGCCGTCGACGGGATGCCCGAGCAGATCCCCGGTGCGAGCCCCACTGGACTGGAGTTGAACCAGTACGCCGGAAACCACATCGTCCAGGATCTCGGGAACGGCAACTATGCGCTGTACGCCCACATCAAGACGGGCGCGGTCAAAGTAGCAGTCGGCGACCGCCTCACCGCCGGCCAAGTGATCGGCGCGGTCGGCAACACCGGCAACAGCGATGCACCGCATCTGCACTTCCATGTCATGAGCTCACCGGATCCCTTGCGCTCGAACGGCCTTCCGTTCGTGTTCTCCAGATTCCGGCTCGACTCGAGGGTCTCCGAACCGGCGAGCAACCTGAATGTGCTGTTCGACGGTAAACCCGCACCGATGCAACCCGGATTCACCGCGCGTGACGAAAACAGCGTCATGCCAATGGAACTGGACGTGATGACCTATGCCAATCGATAGCGCCGGACAGACCCGCCCCGCATTGACCGCGTTGGCGACCGACGTCGTCTGCGTCGTCGTCTTCTGCACGATCGGCCGGCGCAGTCACGCCGAAGGGTTGACCCTTTCCGGCATCGCCGAGACGGCCTGGCCTTTCCTGGTCGGCACGCTCACCGGCTGGCTGTTGTCGAGGGCCTGGCAGCGTCCGGCCGCACTGGTGCCCACCGGCGTGGCGGTGTGGTTGTGCACCGTGGTGGTGGGCATGCTGCTGCGCAAACTCACCTCCGCCGGAGTGGCACCGAGTTTCATTGTTGTGGCGTCACTTTCGACGGCCCTCCTGTTACTGGGCTGGCGTGCCGGGGTCGCCCTGCTCAGTCGCGGCTGACACGGTCAGGGTCGCGCGCAACCCGCCGAGCGGCCCGTCGCTCAGCTCGATGCTGCCGCGATGCAGCGCCGCCTGCTGCGCCACGAGCGCGAGGCCGAGCCCGGAGCCGCCCGGCGCCGCGGTGGTGCCGCGGGAGAATCGGCCGAGAACGGCCTTGTGCTCCTCGACGGGCAGACCGCGGCCGTTGTCGTCCACGATGATGACGATCTCGTCGCGCTCCCGCAGTGCCTCCAGCACGATCCGCGTCGCCTGGCCGTGCTGGATCGCGTTGCGCACCAGGTTGTCGACGGCCAGCCGCAGACCGCTCGGCCAGCCCCAGATGACACCGAGGTCGTCCTTCGCCTCGACGACGATCTCGACGTCATCGCGCAGGCGCATGTTCTCCCGGGCTACCCGGTCGAGCATGTCGGTGATGTCGATGAGTTCGCGATCTTCGGCCTGCGCCAGTTGACCTGACGCCAGTTGCCCCAGCGCGGTGATGATCGCCTCCACCCGTCGCTGTGCCCGGGACAGGTCGGCCACCACCTCGTCGCGCTCCTCGGCGGGGAGGTCGTGGATTCGCAGCGTGTCCAGATCGGCGCGCATCGCTGTCAGCGGCGTTCGCAGCTCGTGGGCGGCGTTGGCCGCGAAATCCTGGGCGGCCTGCAGCGAGTTGGTGGTCGCCCGCTGCGCGGCGGTCAGTCGACTCAGCATCGCCGACATCGCCTCGGAGAGGTCTTCGGCTTCCCGCGCCCCATGCACCTTGGGCATCTCCTCGCTGCCCCGGCGCAACTGCTTGGTGTGTTCGGTCAGCTTGCGCAGCGGCCGGATCGCTGGGCCCGCCAGCATCCATCCCAGCAGCGCGGCGATCAGCACCGTGAGCAGGCCCGCCGCGGCGTACAGCGGAATTCTGGAGGCGCTCAACAGGATGCTGTCGGCGCGGATACCGATCGACATCAAGACGCCGTCGGGCTGGTCGACGGGCAGCGTGCGTACCCGGTACTCGACCCCGTTGACTTCCACCGTGTCGGTGCCCGGCGGCAGCGGCGGCAACTGGAAGCCCCGCTGGAACACCACCTGTCCGGTGGATTCGGACCGTCCTGTCGTCAGCACTCCGCGGCGCGGATCCTGTAGCTGTTCGGGACGCATACTGGCGTCGATGATCGAATCGAGTCGGCGATCCAGTTGTGCCGCATCGTTATTCGCGAGAACCACCGACGTCGCGATCGTGAACACCGCGACCACCGCGGCCGCTGCGGCTGCCGACGCGACGGCAACTCTGGTGCGCAGCGACGCGGATCGCAGGAACCGCGGAAGTCTCACCCGCTACGGCTCGTCCCGCAGGACATAACCGATCCCGCGAACCGTGTGAATCACCCGAGGCAGGTCCTCGCGCTCGAGCTTGCGTCGCAGATAGGAGATGAAGACGTCGGCCACGTTCGTGTCGACGTCGAAGTCGTAACCCCACACCAGTTCGAGCAACCGCTGCCGGCTCAGCACGACGCCGGCGTTCTCGGCCAGCACGGCGAGCAGATCGAATTCGCGTTTGGTCAGATTGACCCGCTCACCGCCGGTGAACACCAGCCGTCGCGCGGTGTCGATCGTCAACGGGCCGACGGTCATCGTGTCGGATTGCTGGTCGGAATGGCCTGCCCGACGCAACAGCGCGTGCAGACGCGCGACCAATTCACCCAGATCGAACGGCTTCGTCAGATAGTCGTCAGCGCCGGCTTCCAGCCCCGCGATCCGGTCGTTGACGGTGTCCCGCGCGGACAACACACAGATCGGGATCTCGTTCCCGAGTGCGCGCAGCGCAGTCACGACGGCGACGCCGTCGAGTTCTGGCATTTGAACGTCGAGAACAAGCGCGTCGTGCGACTCATTCGATAACAGCCGCAGGGCCTCTTTGCCGGTCGCCGCGACCCGGACGTCAAACCCCGAATGGCGCAAACCTCGCGCAACCGAAGTTCTGACGTCCGGATCGTCGTCGACCATCAAGACGGTGCGGCCAGCGCCCTCCCCCTTGGATGGCTCCTGTTGCACCCGGACGCAGACTTAGCTGTCGGCGATGCCGTCGCCGTTGGTGTCGCCGCAGCGATTCTTCAGGTCGACGAGTGGCTGGCGGATACCGGTCAGGTCCGCCTTGGTCTGCGGATGCTGATCGAGGTACTGCTGAACGTCGTCGCGCACCTCATCGCGCGGCACGCCTTCGAGGCTGGTGAAGAACCAGTTCACGTCCGGATGCGCGAACAGGTAGGCAGACGTCGCCGCGGAGACACCCGAAGCCACGCCGGCCAGGTCGGCCGCGGTGCAGTTGGGCGGCGGAGGAGGCGGAGGAGGTGCCGGTTGCGCCGAAGCCAGAGGCATGGCGCCGAAGAACATCGCACCGGCGATCGCGCCGGTGCCCACCGCGCCAGCTACCGCACGTCGGGCAGTACGGGCCGAGAGCAACATGGACAAGCTCCTTCTTCGGAAGTGGAAAGGAGGTAACCATGGTCGGTTACCGACATCAAAAGCTAATCAGAATGTGCACAGACTTTCCTGCCTTGCGGCCAACGAATCTTAAGAAAGTCTGAATTCGCAGCTCAATCGCCTTACCAGGGAGAGCCGCGCGTCGGCCCAGGCTACGGCAAGCCTGCGATCGCTGCTCCGGGGAGCGATGTGGTGCCCTGCGAAACGGGGGACGCCGACGGCGACTGCGCCGGTGACCCCGTACCTGGGGTACCTGCAGCCGAGGAGCCTGGCTGGGCGCCTGGCAAACTCGGAAGGCCCGGTGCCGCCTGCTGGGCGGCCTGCATCAGACCCATCATCTGCGGCAGGGTCAGCGGAAGCTTGCACCGGCTCGACAGAGTCGCCAGCGGCTGCTGCAGCTGTTGCATGTCCTTGGCCGCTTGCGGGTTCGCATCGAAGTACGCCTTCACGGCGACGAGCGACTGCGGGCCACCCTGCTGTTTGGCGATACTCGTCAGCGCCTGGTTGGTCTGCGGATGCGTATCGAGGTAGTTGCCCGTCGACGTGGCGACCGAACCGATCGTCCTGGCGACTTCACTGGCCGCGCACGGGTCCGGCGCCGCCGTTGCTGACGGCATCGCCGGCGACGACGACACCGTCATCGCTACCACCGCGGCGCCGCCGACGGCGGAGGCCGCGAACATAGCGAACAGCCCGCGGCGAGATGCAGCAGTGATGGATCTCATATGCACTCCTCATGGGTTTGCGAACGTTTCGGCGGACCCGAAACGCCCGCCATAGGCGGCACTCGATCCCCGACCGCAATACCGGCCGAAACGGCCCACTACATAGTGCCACCGAATCCGCGGGGCATACGAATTCAGCGACCGAGAACACACGTCATGGGCAACAGACGGACAGCCTGTAACCAGAATCGGGCGCGCACCGAAGAAGAGGGTTAGAGCTGCTTAAGGCGTTGCTGGCAGGATTCTCGCGGATCCTCGCTATAGCACACGCTGTTGTACGCTCACGCTAGCAACGCCGGGCCAAATGTCGTCGGCAGATCGACTCCGGGGGAGAAAGCGGGGAGTTCGACATCCAGCAGTTCATGATGCGCTTGAGCAGCACCCTGCGCAGATTCCGCTGGGCGGTGTTCGCTGTATGGCTGCTTCTCCTGGTGCCATCGGTGTATCTCGCGCTGAATCAGTCCAGTCACCTCACCGGCGGGGGTTTTGAGGTCGAAGGCTCGCAGTCGCTGCGGGTCCAGCGCGAGCTCGAAGAGAACTTTCCTGACCAGGGCGCCTCACCGCTGGCATTGGTGGCCTCGCCGCGCGCCGACGCGTCGTTCGCCGACATGGACAACGCGGTCGCCTTCCTGGAACGCGCCGCGGCCGAGGTGCCCAGCGTGCGGGTGGCGCCCAATCCGCAGCAACCGGCGCCCCAACCCGACCGCCCCTACGTCGTCACGCTGCAGTTGGACTTCGACAACACCGGCGCGGTCGATGTCGCCAAGAAACTTCGCCAGAAGGTCGGTATCGACGGCGAGGAACCCGGTGAGATCGAGAACGGCAAGGTCAAGCTCTACGTCATCGGCCAGGGCGCGCTCGGTGCCGCGGCCACCCAGGCCACCAAACACGACATCGCTCAGGCCGAGAAGTGGAACCTTCCGATCGTCCTGATTGTTCTGCTCGCGGTGTTCGGGTCGCTGGCCGCCGCGGCGATTCCGCTGGTGCTCGGCATCTGCACCGTCGTCGTGACCATGGGACTGGTCTATCTGTTGTCGATGTTCACGACGATGTCGGTGTTCGTGACGTCGACGGTGTCGATGTTCGGCATCGCCGTGGCCATCGACTATTCGCTGTTCATCCTCATGCGCTTCCGCGAGGAGCTACGGTCGGGCCGCGATCCGGAACAAGCGGCCGACGCCGCCATGGCGACCTCCGGTCTGGCGGTGGTGCTTTCCGGCCTCACGGTGATCGCCTCGGTGACCGGTATCTACCTGATCCAGACGCCGGTGCTGGTCTCGATGGCCACCGGCGCGATCCTCGCGGTGGCCGTCGCGGTGCTGACGTCGACGACGCTGACGCCGGCCATCCTCGCGACGTTTGGCAAGGCAGCGGCCAAGCGCTCGTCGTACCTGCACTGGTCGCGGCGTCCGGAGACCACCCAGTCGCGGTTCTGGACCCGCTGGACGGGCTGGGTGATGCGGCGCCCGTGGATCGCGGCGCTCGGGGCGTCGGCGCTGCTGCTGACACTCGCCGCACCCGCGTTCTCGATGGTGCTCGGCAACAGCATGCAGCGTCAGTTCGAGCCGACCCACGAGATCCGGGGCGGGGTGAACGCCGCGGCCGAGGCGCTCGGGCCCGGCGCGCTCGGACCGGTCCGGGTGTTGGTCAGCTTCCCCGACGGCAACGCGGCATCAGCGCCTTCCAAACAACCCTTGCTGGACTCGATGCGCCAGCGAATGGCCCAGGGGCCCAACGTTGTTTCGGTGGCGCCCGCGGTGTTCGGCGAGGATTACCGGCACGCGCTGCTGTCCGCGGTGCTCTCGGTGGACCCGGAGGACATGGGTGCCCGCGAAACCGTCGACTGGATGCGCGCGGAGCTGCCATCGACGCCGGGGCTCGGCGACGCCCGCATCGACGTCGGCGGTCCGACGGCACTGATCAAGGACTTCGACGACCAGGTGTCGGCCAAACAGCCGCTGGTGTTCGCGTTCGTCGCGCTGATCGCGTTTGTGATGCTGTTGATCGCCATCCGGTCGGTGTTCCTGGCGCTCAAGGGTGTGTTGATGACCGTGCTGTCGGTCGCGGCGGCCTACGGCAGCCTGGTGGCCGTCTTCCAATGGGGCTGGCTGGAGTCACTGGGCTTCGAACCGATCTCGTCGCTGGACAGCACGATCCCGCCGCTGGTCCTGGCGATGACGTTCGGCCTTTCGATGGACTACGAGATCTTCCTGCTGACCCGCATCAGGGAGCGCTTCCTGCAGACCGGCAACACCCGCGACGCCGTCGCGTACGGCGTGAGCACCAGCGCGCGCACGATCACCAGCGCCGCGCTGATCATGATCGCGGTGTTCATCGGGTTCGCGTTCGCGGGCATGCCGCTGGTCGCCCAGCTCGGCGTCGCCTGCGCGGTGGCCATCGCCGTCGACGCCACGGTGGTTCGCCTCGTGCTGGTGCCGGCGCTGATGGCGATGTTCGACGAGTGGAACTGGTGGCTGCCGCGCTGGCTGGACCGCATCCTGCCGGAGGTCGACTTCGAGAAGCCGCTGCCCAAGATCGACCTTCCCGACCTCATCATCATCCCCGACGACCTCTCGTCTCTCGGTCCTACCGGTTCGGAACTGCGCATGGTGGTCAAGTCGGCGGCCAAGCTGAAAAACCTTGCGCCCCAAGCCGTTACCGTCGCCGATCCGCTGGCGTTCAGCGGCTGTATGCCCGCCAAGCAGTTGCGCAGCGCCGACCGGCTCAACGGCACGCACCGCAACGGCGCAGGCGGCAAGGCGGTGCTCACCGCAGAGCTTCCGGTGCATCCGGTGACGATGTGGCGGGGCCGGCTGTCGGTGGCGCTGGACGCGCTGAGCGAAGCGTCCGCCTTCGAGCGGGCACCCATGGAGCGGCGCAGCCCGGTCGAGACCACGAATGTGCAACTGCCGACGGGCGATCGCCTGCAGATCCCGACGGGCGCCGAGACGCTGCGACTGCAGAGCTACCTCATCATGTGCCGAAACAGCACCCGGGACTACGCAGAGTTTGCCGAACTCGTCGACGCGATGGAGACTCGTACGGCCGCAAGCGTGCTGGCCGGCATGGACCGGTACTACTGTGGACAGGATTCGAGAAAACAATGGGTGGCCACCCAGTTGGTACGCCGACTGGCCGACCCCCAACCGTCAGACGAGCACGACACCCGCATGTCGGGCCCGCAGGCGGAGGCCGATTGGGCCAGGGTGAAGGAACGCTGCCTTTCGGTGGCGGTGGCCATGCTGGAGGAGGCGAGGTGACGGTGACTCCCGACGTCCGGGGCACCTCGCGCCGCGAGCCTGCCTCGCCCGATCCCGCGCCAGGACGCCGTCCACCGGTGGATGACCGGCCCGTCGAGTTCTGGCCTACATCCGCGATCCGCGCGGCGCTGGAGACCGACGACCTCGCGGTGTGGCAGCGCATCGTCGCGGCCATCAAACGTGACCCGTTCGGCCGGACCGCACGCCAGGTCGAGGAAGTTCTGCAGACCGCCCGTCCGTACGGAGTCTCCAAGGCGCTCGCCGAGGTGCTGCACCGCACCCGCGAACATCTCGAGGCCAACGAGCGCGCCGAGGTCGCGCGCCATATCCAGACGATGCTCGACAGGTCGGGTCTGGGCCAGCAGGAGTTCGCCTCGCGCATCGGTGTGCCCAACGACGATTTCACGTCCTACCTCCGCGGTGAAACGAGTCCGTCCGCGTCGCTGATGGTGCGCATGCGCAAGCTTTCCGATCGATTCGCCAAGATGCGTTCGACCCGCCGCGAGGGCCACGACTGAAGCCCTAGGCTGGCGGCATGAACAGCGCCAACAAAGCCGCCATCAGCCTCACCACCGGACTCGAAGATGCCGAGAAAGTCACCGTGGCATTTCTGGTCGCCGTCGGTGCCGCCGAGAGCGGACGGCCGACGCTCATGTTCCTCACCAAGGAGGCCGTCCGTCTGATGGTGCCCGGCGTCGGCGTGGGCACGGCCTGCGACGGCTGCCCACCCCTGGAAGAGCTGATGGAGCGCTACACGAAAGCCGGCGGCCGCTATCTGGTCTGCCCGATCTGCATCAAGTCCAAGCAACTCGACGCCGACAACTTCATCGACGGCGCCGAACCCGGAGGCACCGTTCAACTCTGGGAATGGATCGGCGACGGCGCGACCACGTTCAGCTACTAGCCGCCGATGGATATCGAGCGCATTCTCCGCCAGACCCGAAGTGTGGCGATCGTCGGCGTTTCCGATGACCCGATGCGGCCCAGTCACGGTGTTTGGCAATATCTGAAGGCAGCCAGTGACTACGAGCTGTACCTGGTCAATCCGACGATCAGCGAGATCGACGGCGACAAGGTCTATCCGTCGCTCGCGGACCTTCCCGCGGTTCCGGACATGGTCGACGTGTTCCGTCGCCGCGAACATCTGCACTCCGTGCTGACCGAGACGATTGCCGTCGGCGCCAAAACGCTTTGGCTGCAACAGGGTCTATGGGATGACGAGGTCGCCCGCGACGGTGCCGCCGCCGGACTCGAGGTCGTCATGGACCGCTGCCTGAAGGTGGACCACGCGAATCTGCTCGGCTAGCGGGAGTGAATCGGCGACACGTCGTCGACCAGCCAGCGGCCGTCCTGCTTGGACAGCCGGACCCGCAACGCGAGCACCGCGGTGTCGGGTGGGGTGCCCGGTGAGCTCTGCGACCCGTGCAGTATCACGGCGACGCTGGCGGCCGCGGGACCGATCGCCTCGACGCCCGCTGACACGGTACTGGCCGTCGCCGAGACGTTGCGGCTGGCCAAATCCTTTGCCACAGAGTCGAATTCCTTCTTGAACTCCGCTGCGGCCTGTGACGACATCATCGCGGTGGCCCGGTCGATCGACGCGGTGGGGCTCTGCGGGGTGAAGGTCGCCGACGCCTCCGAGACGCTGCTGGCGATGTCGACCACTTCTGCGGTGTCGGTTTCCAGGTTGCGGTCGGGCACCGACCAGTTCAGGTAGGCGACGACGACGGCCGCCGCCAGTGCCGCCGCCGCGGTGCCTGCCACCGCGAGTCGCAGCCTCGGCCCGTCGTCATCCGTGCCGACGGTGACCCCGTCCCTGCGAGCCAGCACGACGTTGATCACAACGCCTTCGACGATGAGCAGACACAGCACCGAACAGACCGAAACCCACCACAGCGGCCAGACGAGCGCGACGCCTATGTAGAGCAACGCGGCGATCGCGGCCAGCGGCGCCGCCACGTCGAACGCACCGATGCGCCAGGCGGTCCTCATCGGACCGACTCCAGCCGGGAGATCATCGGCTTGCCGTCCACGTCGGCGACGTCGAGCCGCAGCGTCCAGCGAACCGTCTGGGGCTTCTCGTTGCCCGCGTTCTCACTGACCGACGTCGCGATCACCATCACGGTGTCGGTGCGTGAGGCGAACACCGACACATCGGAGGCGGGCGGCGGCCCCTGCGCGCCCGGCTCTTCGTGGTGCACGTACTCGACAGCGACCGAGTCGACCTGGCCGGTGGTGCGGGCCTGCAGCTTCTGCACCAAATCGCGGTACGGCTTGATCGAAGCGTCGAAGTCGGCGTTGAGCTGTCCGACGGTGCCCTCGTGTAGCTGGGCCAGGCTGGCCTCGACGGTGTCGGAGTTCATGTTGATGAGCACGGTGGTCCATTCAGCGGCGGCCTCCATGGCCTGCGTGCGGTAGCGCAGTTCGGCGGCGTCGCTGCGGTGCTGCGTCCAGATCAGCGCGGCGAGCACGACCGCGGCGATGGCGATCACGCCGACCACCGCCGAGCCGATGCCATATCCGGAGATCGCGGAATCGTGCTCGTTGGCATCCGGCTCGTCGTCGGGCATGCGCGTGAGGGTACCGGGCGGCAGCGAGCGCGATCGCCACGCTGCCGCGACGACCGGTCTGGCAGTCTGGTGGGGTGACAGTTGAAGCTATTCGCTCGGGTATCGACCTGAGCCACGTCGACTCTGACGCCCGTCCCCAGGACGACCTGTTCGGCCACGTCAATGGCCGCTGGTTGACCGAGTACGAGATGCCAGGTGACCGTGCCACCGACGGCGCGTTCCGGTCGTTGTACGACCGGGCCGAGGAGCACGTGCGGGACCTCATCACCGGAGCCGCCTCGGCGGCGACATCGAACGGGGTGGCCGCAACACCGGCGAACGGTACCGACGAGCAGCGCATCGGGGACCTGTACGCCAGCTTCATGGACGAGCCGGCGGTCGCCGAACGCGGTGTGCAACCGCTGCTCGACGAGTTGGCCGCGATCGACGCCGCGGATACTCCCGAGGCCCTGGCAGCGGTCCTCGGCGCGCTGCAGCGCACCGGCGTCGGCGGCGGGACGGGAATCTACGTCGACACCGATTCCAAGGACTCCACCCGCTATCTGGTGCATATGAGCCAGTCCGGCCTCGGCCTGCCCGACGAGTCGTACTACCGCGACGAGCAGCACGCCGACATTCTCGCCGCCTATCCGCGGCACATCGCAGCGATGTTCGGACTCGTCTACGGCGAGGAACCCCAGCCGAACGAATGGCAGGCCACCGCCGAACGCATCGTCGCGCTGGAAACCAAGCTGGCCGCCGCGCACTGGGACGTCGTCAAGCGCCGCGACGCCGAGCTGACCTACAACCTGCGCACCTTCACCGACCTGCTCAACGAGGCGCCCGGCTTCGACTGGGCCGGGTGGGTGGCCGCGCTTGGTGCCACCCCTGACAAGGTGGCCGAAGTCTCCGAAGTTGTGGTGCGCCAACCCGATTACTTGACGGCCTTCGCCGCGGCGTGGTCCGCCTTCGATCTAGCGGACTGGAAGGCGTGGCTGCGCTGGCGGCTCATCCACGCCCGCGCGTTCCTGCTGACCGACGAGTTGGTCGCCGAGGACTTCGAGTTCTACGGCCGCAAACTCTCGGGCACCGAAGAGCTGCGCGATCGGTGGAAGCGCGGAGTGTCGGTCGTCGAGAGTCTGATGGGTGACGCGGTCGGAAGGCTCTACGTCGAACGGCATTTTCCGCCGCTGGCCAAGGCCAGGATGGACGAGCTGGTCGCCAACCTGCGCGAGGCGTACCGGGTCAGCATCAACTCGCTGGCGTGGATGACGCCGCAGACGCGCGAGAAGGCGCTCGCCAAGCTCGACAAGTTCACCCCGAAGATCGGTTATCCGGCCAAGTGGCGCGACTATTCGGCGCTGGTGATCAAGCGTGACGATCTGTACGGCAACTACCTACGTGGCTACGCCGTGGAATACGACCGGGATCTGGCCAAGCTCGGTGGGCCCGTCGACCGTGACGAGTGGTTCATGACGCCGCAGACCGTGAACGCCTACTACAACCCCGGCATGAACGAGATCGTCTTTCCCGCCGCGATTCTGCAGCCCCCCTTCTTCGATGCCGACGCTGACGACGCCGCCAACTACGGCGGGATCGGTGCGGTGATCGGTCACGAGATCGGTCACGGCTTCGACGACCAGGGATCCAAGTACGACGGCGACGGGAACCTGGTCGACTGGTGGACCGACGACGATCGCGCCGAGTTCGGCACGCGGACAAAGGCTTTGATCGAGCAGTACGACAAGTACGTGCCCAGGGCGCTCAGCAACGGCCATCATGTGAACGGCGCATTCACCGTCGGCGAAAACATCGGCGACCTGGGTGGCCTTTCGATCGCGCTGCTCGCCTACCAGCTCTCGCTCAAGGGCGAGCCGTCGCCGGTGATCGACGGACTGACCGGTGAGCAACGGGTGTTCTTTGGCTGGGCCCAGGTGTGGCGCACGAAGTCGCGTGACGCCGAAGCCATTCGGCGGCTTGCGATCGATCCGCACTCGCCGCCGGAGTTTCGCTGCAACGGCGTCGTCCGCAACCTGGACGCGTTCTACGAGGCGTTCGAAGTCAACCAGTCAGACGAGCTGTACCTGGATCCGCAAGAGCGCGTGCGGATCTGGAGCTAGTCGCAGCACGCAAGAGGCCCCGACATTGTCGGGGCCTTTCGCGTTGGTGCTTTAGAACATCTGCCAATCGGAGGCGCCGTCCGGTTTGTTGTAGATCCCGGTGGAGTTCTTGATGACAACAGGGTCGCCACTACCGAAGTTGTCGTAGAACCACTGCGCGTTGGCCGGGCTCAGGTTGATACAGCCGTGGCTGACGTTGCTGTTGCCCTGCGCCCCGGTGGACCACGGCGCGCTGTGAACGAAGATGCCGCTGTTGTCTATTCGCACGGCGTCCTGCACCTTGAGCTTGTAGCCCTCGGCAGAACTGACGGGCACTCCGTAGGTCGACGAGTCCATCACGATGTCGGCGAACTTCTCCAGCACGTAGTAGGTGCCGTTCTTGGTCTCGTAGCCCTCCTTGCCCATGGAGACAGGGAAGGTCTTCTCCACCTCACCGTTTCGCACGATCGTCATTTCATGCGTGGCGTTGTCGACGGTCGCGACCAACTGCTCGGGGACGGTGAAGCTCGACTTGGTGCCCGCGGCGTCGATGTAGACGGTGGTACCGGCCGGCCAGAAGTCCTGCGGCCGCCACCGCAGCTGCGTGTCGGTGGTCCAGTAGAACCGGCCGGGAACGGGCGGCACCGACGTGATGTGCACCGCGTCCTGGGCCATCTGCCGATTGGCGATGGGCCGCTGGAAGTTGATGTAGATCGGCTTGGCGGCGCCGGCGATCGAACCGTTGGTCGGATTGAACGACGGCGGCAGGAACGGCGGTTCCCCGACGAACGGCGTCGGGTTCTGCCCTTCCGGCGTCCCCTCGGGGATCGCCATCGGCTGGGGCTGCCCAAAGAGCGGTGGCGGGGCCGGCGGCAGAGGCGCACCGAATGGAGCCGGTGCGGGCGGTCCGGGCGGGAAGGCGGCCGGGGCCGCAGGCGGTGCCGGAGGCAGCCCGGGCGCGGGTGCCACTGCGGCGGCCGGATCGACCGGCGCGGGCGGTGGTGGCGGCGGAACGCCAGGTTGAGCCAGTGCTGATGGGGTGCTCAGCACCATCCCGCCGACGAGTCCGGCCGCCAGCACGGCGGAGAATAGGCGCCTCAATTTCGGCTCCCGCATACGTGACCTCCCAGTCGCATAACTTCGTCTAGTGTGGCACAGCGTGCCGGGCGGTCTTTGAAATCTGCATGTCGCCAGAACCCCGACCGTCACGCCACCAATGACGTTGACCTGCTGTGTTCATCCGCCTGAGGCGGTCGAACGTTACGTCAGGAACGCACCAACCGGGCGATGGCAGCGGATGCCTCGGCCAGCTTGGCGTCCGCCTCGTCCCCGCCCTCGGCCACGGCCTGGGTGACGCAATGCCCCAGGTGCTCGTCGAGCAGTCCGAGCGCGACGGACTGCAGTGCACTGTTGACGGCGCTGATCTGGGTGAGCACGTCAATGCAGTACTTGTCCTCGTCGATCATCTTCGCGATGCCGCGAACCTGACCTTCGATCCTGCGCAGGCGTTTGGCGTAGTTCTCCTTCTGGGCCGAATAGCCATGCGCCCCGGAGTCGCCCACGGTGACCTCGTCAGCCATTTCCCCCACCTTTCAGCATCTGGTTCATCTGGGCGATCTCGGCCTGCTGGGTGTCGATCATCGTCTGGGCCATGCGCTTGACGTCCTCGTTCTGACCGTTGGCGACCTCGGCCTTGGCCATCTCGATCGCGCCCTGGTGGTGGCTGATCATCGACTGCAGCCACAGTGTGTCGAACTCCGTACCGCGCAGCGACTGGAGTCTCGTCATCGTGGCCTCGTCGACCATCCCCGCCATCGCGCCGTGGCCGCCGTGTGCTCCGTGTTCCCCCTGGGACGCGTCATCGTCTGGATTTTCATCCCACTGCACAAGGAACACCCGCAATGCCTTGATCTCGGGCTCCTGCTCGGCGGAGATCTTGGCGGCCAACGCGATGACGTCGGCATTGGTCGAGCGGTCCGGCACCATGGCGGCCAGCTCGATCGCCTGCTCATGATGGGGAATCATGTTGGTCGCGAACGCGTGGTCGTCGGCGTTGAAGCCGGGGGGCTGGGCGGTGCCGACCGGTTCGTCCGCCTGGTGCGTCTCGGTGTGGTCGCTGGACCCCGAGCACGAGGTGAGAAACAAGGCGGCGAAGATGGCTATGAAGACGGCAGCGAGGCGTGTGGTGCGAAGCGACATGAGATCAGAGTACCGCATACCCCTGTGGGGTATCTAAAGGAGTTTGTCCGGTGAAAAGCCGAAGGCATACTGCTCTCATGCCCTCACAGCCCACGACCGAATCTCCCCGCGCAGGCGGCTCGGCGACGCCCGACATCAAACCACGGAGCCGCGACGTCACCGACGGCCTCGAGAAGACCGCCGCCCGCGGCATGCTGCGCGCCGTCGGCATGGGTGACGACGACTGGGCCAAGCCGCAGATCGGCGTCGGCTCATCGTGGAACGAGATCACTCCGTGCAACATGTCGCTGCAGCGGCTCGCACAGGCGGTGAAGGGCGGCGTGCACGCTGCCGGCGGCTACCCGCTGGAGTTCGGCACCATCTCGGTGTCCGACGGCATCTCGATGGGCCACGAGGGCATGCACTTCTCGCTGGTTTCGCGCGAGGTCATCGCCGACAGCGTCGAGACCGTCATGCAGGCCGAGCGCCTCGACGGATCGGTGCTGCTCGCCGGCTGCGACAAGTCGATCCCCGGCATGCTGATGGCAGCCGCGCGGCTGAACCTGGCGAGCGTCTTCCTCTACAACGGCTCGATCATGCCGGGCGTCGCGAAGCTCACCGACGGCAGCGAGAAAGAAGTCACGATCATCGACGCTTTCGAGGCGGTAGGCGCCTGCGCCCGCGGCCTGATGTCGCGCGAGGACGTCGACATCATCGAGCGTGCGATCTGTCCCGGTGAGGGCGCGTGCGGCGGTATGTACACCGCCAACACCATGGCGTCGGCCGCCGAGGCACTCGGCATGTCGCTGCCGGGCAGCGCGTCGCCGGTGGCGATCGACTCGCGTCGCGACGAATATGCCCGTCGTTCGGGTGAGGCCGTCGTCGAGATGCTGCGTCGCGGTATCACCACCAGCGACATCCTCACGATCGAGGCGTTCGAGAACGCCATCGCCGTGGTGATGGCGTTCGGTGGATCCACCAATGCGGTTCTGCACCTGCTGGCGATCGCGTCGGAAGCCGGGGTCAAACTCACACTGGCGGACTTCACCCGCATCGGACAGAAGGTCCCGCATCTCGCCGACGTCAAACCCTTCGGTCGCCACGTGATGAAGCACGTCGACGAGATCGGCGGCGTGCCGGTCGTCATGAAGGCGCTGCTGGATGCCAATCTGCTGCACGGGGATTGCCTGACGGTGACCGGTGAGACCATGGCCGACAACCTGGCCCACATCGAGCCGCCGGACCCGGACGGCAAGGTGTTGCGCGCGATGAACAACCCGATCCACCCGACCGGCGGCATCACGATCCTGCACGGATCGCTGGCACCCGAAGGTGCGGTAGTCAAGTCGGCCGGCTTCGACTCCGACGTGTTCGAGGGCACTGCAAGGGTTTTCGAGCGCGAGCGGGCCGCGCTCGATGCGCTCGAGGACGGCACGATCACCAACGGCGACGTCGTGGTCATCCGCTACGAGGGACCCAAGGGTGGGCCCGGCATGCGCGAGATGCTGGCCATCACCGGCGCCATCAAGGGTGCGGGCCTCGGCAAGGACGTGCTCTTGATGACCGACGGCCGGTTCTCCGGCGGCACCACGGGCCTGTGTGTGGGACACATCGCGCCGGAGGCGGTCGACGGCGGGCCCATCGCGTTCATCAAGGACGGCGACAAGATCCGCCTCGACGTCGCGAACGGCACGCTCGACGTGTTGGTCGACAAGGACGAATTCGATTCGCGCAAGGCCGGCTTCGAGCCACTGCCGCCCGTCTACAAGACCGGTGTGCTGGCCAAGTACACCAAGCTCGTCGGCTCAGCCGCCGGCGGCGCGGTCTGTAGCTAGCCGGTCGATCCGCTGCAGCGCGACCGCGCACACCGACAGGTAGGCCGGCGCCCACCACGGGACTGCGAACGCCAACCGTGTTCCACCGTCGGTCGGCCACACTTCATGCCGTGTGGCGCGTACGCCGGCCACCTCCCACGCCCAGCAGCGGTTCTCTTCGAATTCGGTGATCGTGAACGGAAGCGCGACTCCGATCGCCGTCCACACTTTTCCTCGCGAACCCAACTTCATCGGCCCGGCCTCCGCCAGCTCGGCCCGCTGGATCGATGGGCCCCACTTCGGCCACAGGTCGAGGTCGACAAGAACGTTCCACACCGCCTCACGCGGCGCAGGAATATGCCGTTCGACGGTCGGCATGCGCTGCCGGAAGCGAAAGTCCATTGGCGGTCTGTGCCCCAATGGCGAAGTACTAAACGAGAGCTCGCTAGCGCGGGGGCGGTGGCGGCGGGTCGGCGGGCGTCACCGAGATCGGCAGCGAGTGCACTCCTGGCCCCTCACCCGGGCATCCGGCGCCCTCGACGGTGATGGTTCGCTGACCGAAGAAGCTGCCATCGGGCCGCGGGATCAGGTAGTCCGACCGCACGGATTGCACTGCGCTGTCGGGATTCATGCGTTCGCACAGGTACGGATAGTCGCTGCTGGTTTCCCAGCGGTCGTTGTTCCATCGGTACTCGAAAACCGGTGGGGCGCCGGGGTCGCGGGACAGATCGTCCGAGTTGTCCATTGTCACCACGCAGCCGTTCACGTCGCAGTTGGCGGTGTATTCGACGAGGAAAGTCTTGGACTGCATGGGTGTCGGCTGACCGTTGAAGGTCTGCTGCGCGAAGTCGACGGACACGTTGTACCACCCGTACAGCAGCGGCGGCGCGGGTCTGGGTGCCGCCTGGGCTACTGGTGCCGCGAGCAACGTGGCACATGCTCCGATTGCGCTGATGGCTCGTGTCCTGGGCATACCTGTGTCAATAACACACCGGAATGTCATGCACCCGCGAATTGGGCATACACCGCGGGCAGGAAGCCGGCCAGGTGGTTCATCTCCTGGGCGCAGTGCACGAGAAGATCGCGCGGATCGGGCAACTGGTGGGCGGCGACGGGCCGAATCACCGCGTCAGCCAACATATTTCCCTTCCGCAGGCCGATGTGGGGTCCGCCCATCCAGAATCGGGACCGCATCTCCGCGCCGTCGGCGGTGGACCGTATGTGATGGACGAACCAGCCGATGTCGACGGGCACCTCCGCCGATCCCAGCCGTGCGCACACCGCGACGTCTGAGCCGAGGCGAGTCGGTTCCAGGCCGATCACCTGCGGTTCGACGAACTGGATCGCGGCCTTGGCGTACGACGATCCGAGGTACTCCTCGATCAACGACGTCCGGCCGACCCAGCTGCCGTCACCGCCGTGGTCGGACCAGCGCGCCGACGCATGCGCGCGCGGATGCCACAGTTTGTAGCGCGTCGTCTCACTGCCGTGCCAGCCGAACCACCAGTCCCACATGGCGGGCGTGACGCCGGGCATCTCGGTGCGCACCGACACCTGGAAACCGCCGCCGCGCAGCTGACCGTATCCGTTCTCGGTCTGCTGATACCCCTGATCGAGAATCGTTCCCGCGGAATCGAATCCGAGCAGCGTCTGGTCGGCCTGGGGTCCGTGCTCCAGCGCGACGACCACATGTCTTGGCAGTTCGGCCATTTCGGGATTGAAGTACGTGCCCCACGGGGTGTCACCGTCGGCATCGCGGTAACCGAGGTAGGCGCTCATCAGACCCGTCCCATCCATGGGTAGAAGCGGCCGTCGGGGTCGTATGCGGCTCGGGCGTTGTCCAACCGTGCCATGGCCTCGTCGGTGGCGAACTTCGCGGGACGCTGTCCGAGATTCTCGTCGGCCAACTGGATTCCAGTGGCCAGATGCGCCATCTCGGCCATGTTGTCGCGCGGCCAGTTGGCGTACTTGTCGTCGTCGGCCTCGTCCATCCAGCCGCCGTAGAGCGCCAGGTAGATCTCGGCCTCGACGCTGTAGGCCATGTCCTGCCGGGCCGGTGACGGCCCCCAGTTGAGCCACAGGAAATGCGCGGGGTGCGGAGGGAGGGTGTCGAGGATCCGACGAATGCCGGGCATCAGGTCCGCCGCCGGTGCCGAGGTCCACATGTTGTCTGCGGAGTAGCGGTGGTCGTCTAGATAGTTGCCCATCACCGCGGTGTACCAAGTGGGCAGATCCGTTGGCGCATAAGGCACTTTGACCAGTGCCTTATCGATGGCCGGGCAGGTGCCCAACAGGGCGAGCGCTTCCTCGGCTTCGGCCTCAGTGTCGGTGAACACCGGCGACGCGAGCACGATCGCGGGCCCGTCGATCCCGGCGTCCCGCACGGTTCTGGTGGCGACGATCTGCAGTTCCACCCTGCGATCCACGTCGGCACTGATGTCACGCGCCCACGTGAACACCTCCTCTGCGCAGTCGAATGGATAGGCGTACAGGCTCATGCCGCAGACGGCCGGCTTCGGGTACAGCTTGAGGTGAAAGGCCGTGACGACCGCGAAGAACCCTGGACGGCACCTCGTGCCGACCAATACAGGTCGGGATGGTTCTCCGCGTCGACGTAGAGCTTCTCGCCGTCGGCGGTGATCACGTCCAGACCGATCACGCTTTCGCACGCCGGTCCGTAGACGCGACTGTTCCAGCCGTATCCGCCCTGGAGCAGGTACCCGCCGATGCACACGCCCTTGCAGTGGCCCGCGGGGAAGAACAGGCCCTGCTCCTCGAGTTCGGCCGCCAGGATGCTGCCACCTTTGCCGGGGCCGGCCACGGCGAGCATCTTGCCCTTGTCGATGGTGGCCTGGTCGAACCCGTGCATATCGAGCAGCAGACCGCCGTCGCGCAGATGGTTGGCCGCCCAGCTGTGTCCGCCTGACCGGATCCCGACCTGAAGATCGTGGGCTTTCGCATAGGCGAGTGCGGCGATGACGTCGTCGTCGTCGTGAGCCTGCACGATCATCGCCGGATAGCGATCCGGCACGCGTTGATTCCATACCGTCGACCGTCGGGCGTCCTCGTACCCGTCGCCTCCCCGGGCGAAGTGCCGCCCCACCGGTAGTGCCACCACTTCGCCCTCCTAGATTCACATTGCGAATCATTGTAAGCCGCATTGCGGATCAATATAGTGGTGGAATGGCTCCTGCGGAAGAGAATCAGCCATCTGAATCCGGGCGTTCAGACGGAATTCAGGTGTTACGCCGCGCGGCGGCCGCCCTGGACGAGATCGCCGCGTCACCAGGCCAGCTTCGGCTGGTCGACCTGGGCGGGCGGCTCGGCCTGGCCAAATCCACCGTGCGACGGTTGATGGTCGGACTGGTCGAGATCGGTTTCGCGAGCATCGACGACGAGGGCAGGATCAGCCTTGGCGAACGACTGCTCGGGCTGGGCGGTGCCGACGACGCGAGCCTCGCGACGCAGTTCCGGCCGACGCTGGACAGGTTGGCGCGCACGACCGGCGAAACGGTGGACCTGTCCGTGCTGCGGGGTCAGCAGATGTTGTTCATCGACCAGGTGCAGTCCGCGCACCGGCTGCGGGCGGTTTCGGCGGTGGGTGTGCGGTTCCCGCTGGAGACCACGGCCAACGGCAAGGCCGCGCTCGAGCTGCTGACCGACCCGTCCGCGGGGCTGAGCGACATCGCGTTCGACCGCGACGAGCACACCGCCGGGATCTCCGCGGCCGGTATTGCCGCCAGGACCACCGGCGGGCACATCGTTGCGATCTCGGTGCCGGCACCCAGCGACCGCTTCGACGCGAACGAGCGACGAATCGTCAGCGCGCTGCGCGACTGTGCGCGATCACTTGCTAGCTGACCACCGCGACCGCGAAGCCGTCCCAGCCCTTGGTGCCCACCGTCTGGATTGCCGCGGTGTCCAGACGCGGATGCGCACCCATCATCTCCAGCATGTCGCGCACGGCGCGGGCCTGATGGTCATCGGTCGCAGGTTCGAGCACCCGCCCGAACCGTGCGATGTTGTCTACCACGATGATTGAGCCCGGCCGCCCCAGCTTGATCGCCCACTCGACGTAGGCGACGTTGTTCTCTTTGTCCGCGTCGATGAACGACAGATCGAAGGCCTCGCCGCGCTCGGCCAGGACTGGCAAGGTATCCAGGGCGGCGCCCACGATCACCTCCACCCGGTCCTCGACACCCGCGCGGGCCAGGTTCTGGCGAGCCACCTCGGCGTGGGTGGGTTCGTACTCCAGCGTGACGACGCGACCGGACGGCCCAACGGCGCGGGCGAGGTTGATGGTGCTGTAGCCGGCCAGCGTGCCGATCTCCAAAACCCGGGTTGCGCGCGCCGCCGTGGCGAGCAGGTACAGCAGCTTCCCGTGTTGCGCCGACACCTCGATGGCGGGCATCCCCGCCGCGTCGGCCGACTCCCGCGCCGCGGTCAGCGCCTCGTCCTCGGTGCGCAGAACAGCGTTGAAGAGCTGATCGAGCGCCTTGGGGTCCGGGCGGGGCTCAGGCTCGGTCACACGGGACACGTTATCGGACACCCTCTTTCGCGTACACCACGCGCAGCACGTGAGCGACTTCCGGACCCATGACCACGCCGGCGAGTTCACAGAACGTCGCGACGAACTCGGGTCCGTGCGGCGGTTCGGCGGCGCAGAGGTGGTGGGCGATCTCGTGCAGGACCACCAGTTCGCGCAGCGCCCACGTCGTGCGTTTCTCCGGCACCGCGATGCGCGCGCCGTCGTCGGCACGCTCGTAGTGCGCCGCGCTGACGCCACGCCGGGCACGCACCGTCAACGCTCCCGGGCCGGGCCACGACTCACGGACCGGCGTCATGCCGAGCACGTCGTCGACGTAGCGCTGCACCGACTCCACCGACGCGAACCGGCCCTCGGGTGGCAGGGTCAACTGCGTCCCGAAGAAGTCGATCACCCGGTTGCCGTGCTCAGCCGCCCGGTCGAACAACGTCCGGACGAATTCCTCTGCGGCGTAGACCTTCGCCCGCTGGGTGTCTCTGATCGCTCACGTCTCCAGGGCCGTGCGGGCACCGGAGAGCTCCCCACTGCTACCCAGCCGCGCCTTGCGGCCCGCGCGATCACCCGCGCGTCGCGCCGCGGACGAATACCCCGCCGTCGCGCTGGTGGGTCGCCACGTGCCCCGCGCCGCCGAGGTCTGTTGGTAGAAGTCCTTGAGCTCGATGTCCTTGTTCCGCAACGCGATAGCCGTGCTGGGGGCCTTCCTGCGCCAGCGTCCTCCGGTGGCCTCCCGCTGCGCCTCTTCGCGCGCCTCGGACAGCCGCTTGCCGATGCGCGCGCCGAAGGCGAGCTGGAAGTTGATGCGCGCGGTGATCGTGGGCGTCGGCCGGTGCGCACCGGAGGCGATGTAGGCCTCCGACGCGCGCACCATCTGCATCACCAGGCTGGCGTAGAGCGCATGGCTGGCGTCGATGTCCTCACCGAACCCGTACGCGTACACGAACGTCGAATTCGACGCGACGTCGCACTTCACGTCGTTGGCCATCGCGATCACGGTGAACAGCTGGACATAGGTGCGCAGGCCGCGGGTGCCCGCGTTGCCGATCGTGATGGTGCGCTGCACCGGCATCTGCGCCTTGGTGCGGTTGGATGCATGCGACCGCGCGACCGCCAGGTCGATCGACGTCGCGGTGGCCAGCCGCTGTGCCGCCGCCATGAACGCGTCGGCCTCGTGCGTGTTGTCCGTCCCCTCGGCCTGGCGCAGCAGAGCGGCGATGCGTGCCAGCATCTTGTCGTCAGTCATGCGCGATCCGCCTTCACTACTCGCTTGCACGTCATGAGCGCCAGATTAGGTCTACTTGCCGACAAACGCGTCAAGCGCTTCGACAAGCTGTGGAGAAAGTGGATCCTGCTTGGAGTAGTTGGCGACGTTGTCGGTCGGATCGTCGCGCAGCACATGGCTGACGCCCTCGAGTTCGACGACGGTCAGCGCCGTGTGTTCGAGCGCATCGGCGAGCGGCCGGATCGATTCGCACGTCGCCTGCTTGTCGGCGTCTGAACACGTGAGCAGGACGGGCGTGCCTGCGGGCACCTTGGCGGCCAGCGTCAGCGGGTCGATCTTGTCGGCCTCGATCACCGCCTTGACGTTGCCGGGATTGACGAGCGCGCCCAGTCCCTCCGGAAGGTTCGGGGGCACCGTCCCCTTGGTGCGGACCTCGTCCACGGCGGCCAGCCAGGTGGTCAGCGCCTCCGGAGAGGCGCTGGCGCGCACCCGGTTGGTGATGATGTCCAGATACCTGCCGGGTAGCGGATGCAACAGGGCCAGCGAGTGGATCTTCGGTGCGCCGACGTTCGCGTCGGTCGCCAGAGCCACCGCGTGGACAGTGCCTTCTCCCACCGCGTATACCGAGATGCGCGACGTGTCGGTAGCGGACTGCTCGGCGAGGTAGCTCACCGCGGCCTTCGCGCCGGTGGTGTAGACGGCGCTGACGACATCCTGGGGCCGCTGCGAATACGGTCCGAGACCCGTCTTCCCGGTGCCGATTTTGTCGTACCGCAGGCTCGCTACGCCTTTGTCGGACAACAGTTCGGCGAGTTGCCGCATGTTTCCGACGGGGCCCGCCACCGCGTTGTCGCCGTTGCGGTCGGTGTTGCCGCTCTCGGAGATCAGCAGGGCCGCAGGTCGCTGTGCGCCGCCGCGCTCGTGGCGGTACGTGCCGTGAATGGTCAGGCCGTCGGCAGAGAACGTCACGTCTTGGTCGACCCAGCCAGACGGTTCGTCGTCGGATCCGCATGCCGACACCAAGAGCGCCAGCGAAAGTAACAGGCCCGCAAGGGCTTTCACAGCTTGGCCTCGATCCACGAGGTGACGTCGTCGAGCACCAACGCCTTCTCGGGCTCGTTGAACACCTCGTGGTAGAGCCCGGGGTACACCTTCAGGTGAGCGTCGGTCGATGCGACGCATTCCAGTAGGTGACGGCTGCCGGCGACCGGGATCAGCTTGTCCTGCTCTCCGTGCACGACAAGCAAGGGCGCGGTGAGCGCCGAGGCGCGCTGCGGCATGGTCTCGCCGACCTTGATGAGCGCCTTGCCGATACCCGCGGGCAGCTTGCCGTGATGGACCAGCGGATCGGCCATGTATGCCGCAACCACCTCCGGGTCGCGGGATACCGCTTCGGTCGGGAGGTCCTCGACGGGCAGGCCCGGCAGAATGCTGCCGACCACCTTGGCCACGCGGATCATGAACGACGAGACGGCGTCCTGGGCGTCGACGGCAGGCCCCGACAGCACCATCGCGGTGTATTCGTCGGGGTGCTCGACTCCGTAGGCGAACACGACACCACCGCCCATGCTGTGGCCGAGCACGATCAGCGACAGCCCGGGGTGGTCTGTTCTGGCGATGCCGACCAGGGTGCGGAAGTCGCCGGTGTACTCGTCGATGTTGCGCAGGTACACCCGCTTGCCGCCGGAGCGACCGTGCCCGCGTAGGTCCAGCGCGTAGGTGATCAGCCCCGCCTCGCCGAATCGCTCGGCGACGTGGTCGTAGCGGCGGGCGTGTTCGGCGTAGCCGTGGCAGAGGACGACGACACCGCGCGGGGCCACCTCCGGGGTCCATACGTCGTAGACGATGCGGACGCCGCCGATGCCCTGGAAGCTGCGTTCGGTGCGGGTAGTTGCCACCCAGGGAGAGTATCGGGCTGCCCAATCGCACGCCGGTGACGGTTGTCACCCATGGTGACTAAGCTCGGCGAGGTGACGGTCCTGGCCCACAATCTGGACGACGACAGCGCAGAAGACGCATTCTTGGCCGATGCGCAGCGCTATCGCCGCGAGCTGCTCGCGCACTGCTATCGGATGACCGGGTCGCTACATGACGCCGAGGATCTGGTGCAGGAAACCTACTTGCGGGCATGGAAGTCGTACAAGGGGTTCCAGGGCAAATCATCCGTGCGTACCTGGCTGTACCGGATCGCCACCAACACGTGTCTGACGGCGTTGGACAGCCGTCAGCGCCGGCCGCTGCCGACGGGGCTCGGCGCGCCCAGCTCCGATCCGGTTGACGACATCGTCGCGCGCGACGAGGTGCCGTGGCTGGAACCCATTCCCGACGATTCGACCGACCCGTCGAACATCGTCGGCTCGCGTGAATCGGTGCGGCTCGCGTTCGTCGCGGCGCTGCAGCACCTGTCCGCCCGCCAACGCGCGGTGCTCGTGATGCGTGAGGTGCTGCAGTGGAAGGCCGCGGAGGTCGCCGACGCCATCGGCTCCTCGACGGCGGCGGTCAACAGCCTGCTGCAGCGCGCCCGTGCGCAACTCGATGCCGTCGGGCCCAGCGAGGACGACCATCTGCAGGTCCCGGAGTCAAAGGAAGCCCAGGATCTACTGGCGCGCTACATCGACGCGTTCGAGACCTATGACATGGACAAGCTCGTCGAGCTGTTCACCGCCGACGCCGTCTGGGAGATGCCGCCGTTCGACGGCTGGTACCAGGGCCCGGAGAACATCGTCCTGCTCTCGAAGACGCACTGCCCGGCCGAGTTGCCCGGCGATATGCGGTTACTCCCCACGGTGGCCAACGGCCAGCCGGCCGGAGCGATATACATGCTCAACCGCGAAACCGGTGCGCACGAGCCGTTCCAGATGCATGTGCTCGCCACGACCGACGAAGGCATCACCCATGTGGTTGCCTTCCATATGGAGTCGTTCGAGAAGTGGGGCTTGCCCGCCACGCTCTGACGCCGCTTTGGGCTCGAGATCAGACTTATGGCACAAGATCCACCGGCATCTGTGCGTCAAGTCTGATCTCGTCGACAAAAGGCCAGCCCGCAGTCCCCATGGCTTTCTGCACTCGAGCGAGGAAGACGCCACGGCGATAGCGGAGGATGTCGCGGCTGAGTCGGACGATGGTCCAGCCCTCCGCCTCGAGATCGGCGATCCGCTCGATGGTTCGAGCGTGGGCTTCCGAGGTCGCCCAGTGTTGGGGACCGTCGTACTCAACACCCACCTTCCATTCCGGCCAGCCCAGGTCGATACGACCGACAAGGTCTCCGAACTCGTTGTAGACGAGGATCTGGGTCGTAGGTCGCGGGAATCCAGCGGCGATCAGCAGCAGTCGCGTCCGTGTTTCCTGCGGTGACTCCGCACCGGCGTCCATCAGTTCCACGGCGCGGCGTAGTTGCACGATGCCCCGTGCACCCGCATGGCGTTCGATGACTTCTACAACATCGGGACACTTCAGCCGAGTTGCGTTCGCCAGAGCGTCGAGCCTCATGATGGCACGCTCAAGTGTGTCTCTGCGTGCGAGATCGAATGCCGTCCTGGCGGGAGTGGTAGTTGGGATGCCGCCGACTATGCACACTTCCTCCGCATTGAGTTGGTCGCGATGAATGTTGATTCCGTCGACGGCGTCACCTAGGCGGAACAGATCAGCCGGTTCCTCGGGGCCAATCCATTTCGAACCGAGCATCGCCGCGGCGGAAAGCCCACCCAGTGTGGCGTCACGGCGTGCCCACAACCACGCTGCCTTCGCGCGGACGACGGGTGTGATCGGCTGCGCCTCCGGCAGGTAGACGTCGCGATACACCCGCGCGAATTGGCGCTGCAGCGCCCGCCTGGTGACCCGTCCGCCGGCGATCGCCTCGCTGCCCAGAAACGGCCCGTCGATTCCGTCCATGGGCGAAAGATCTCAACCCGCTCCGACAGATCAGCGCGAGATCCGAGTTGTTATCCACAGATACGCGGATGTTCGTACCGGAACCTTATTTCGCGCATAACTGGCCGCTCGACGATAGGGGGTAGCGCGCGAAGGTGCAGCTCAAGGCGATGATTGGCGGCTTTTCTGGAACGTGTTCTATCCTCATGGGTCATGAAGACCAAGGGCGCTCTGCTGTGGGAGCTCAACACGCCGTTCCGCGTCGATGAGATCGAGATCGGCGATCCCGTGGACGATGAGGTGCAGATCCGCGTCCACGCCGCGGGTATGTGCCACTCCGACTATCACCTGACCACCGGCGCCACCCCGATCGCCCTGCCCGCGCTCGGCGGCCACGAGGGCGCCGGCGTCGTCACCGAGGTCGGCCGCAACGTCACAGGCATCGAGGAGGGCGACCACGTCATCCTCGCGTTCATCCCGGCCTGCGGCGAGTGTCCGCCGTGCCTGAAGGGCTATCGATCGCTGTGCGATCGCGGCGCGGTGCTACTCGGCGGCAAGGCGATCGCCGACGGCACCTCGCGCGTGCACGCCGGCACCACCGAGGTCTCGCCGATGAACCTGCTCGGCACCTTCGCCCCGTACATGACGGTCCACAAGGATTCCGTCGTCAAAATCGACAAGGACATCCCGTTCGAAACCGCCGCGATCATGGGTTGCGCGGTGCCGACGGGCTTCGGGTCGGCCACCAACGTCGCCGACGTACAGCCCGGCGAGACCGTCGCCATCATCGGCGTCGGCGGCATCGGCATGAGCGCACTTCAGGGTGCGGTGATCTCGGGCGCCCGCAACGTCATCGCCATCGATCCGAACGAGTGGAAGCGCGACCAGGCGATCAAGTTCGGCGCAACGCACGTCTACCCGTCGATGGCCGAGGCGATCGCGCCCATGATCGACGTGACACACGGCTTGATGGCCGACAAGACGATCATCGCGGTCGGCGACATGAAGGGCGAGTACATCGAAGAGGCGATGATCCTCACCGCCAAGACCGGCACCTGCGTGCTGACCGGCATGGGTTCGATGATGGACGCCGACGTCAAGCTCAACATGTTCCTGTTCACCATGTTGCAGAAGACGTTGAAGGGCAACATCTTCGGCGGTGGCAGCTCGCACGTCGATACTCCTAAGCTCACCGGGCTGTACAAGTCGGGCCTGCTCAACATCGACGACATGATCACCAGGACCTACCGTCTTGAGGACATCAACCAGGGCTATCAGGACATGCTCGACGGCAACAACATCCGCGGCGTCATCACGTTCGACGAGGCGGACTGGTAGTCAGCCGCTCGGAGACGGCCTTGGCCACCGCGCCGAAGGCCCGCAGCTGCGCGTCCGGCATTCCGTCGAACATCGCGGTGCGCACCAACTCGACATGCCCCGGCGCGGCCACCTCGAGCGCAGCACGGCCGGCGTCGGTGAGGTCGACGGTCGCACCACGGCGGTCGTCCTCACTGCCCTGACGCGCGACCAGACCCCGACCACGCATCCGGCGTAATTGGTGCGACAACCGGCTCTGCTCCCACGCCAACGCATCGCCGAGTTCGTTGATCCGCAGTGGCCCGCGCTCGGACAGGGCGACCAGCACGTCGTAGTCCGAGAGCGACAGCTCGCAGTCCTGCTGGAGCTGGCGGTGCATCGCCGTCTGCAGCCGGCTCGCCATCGCCAGGTAGTCGCGCCAGATCTCCTGTTGCTCGTCGGTCAGCCACATGGAATACATGACACATCATCCATGTTGTCGTGTCCAGTGGCCGCACCTAGGCTGGGCCCGGAGCGAGAGGATCGCTGATGACCACCCCGACCATAGACGTCCGTCGCGCCGACGACCGCGCGAAAACCAAGATCGCATGGCTGGACTCCAAACACTCGTTCTCGTTCGGCAGCCACTACGCACCAGAGAACACCCACCACGGCCTGCTGCTCGTCAACAACGACGACATCGTCAAGCCGGGGACCGGCTTTGATACCCACCCGCACCGCGATATGGAGATCGTGACCTGGGTGCTGCAGGGATCGCTCGTACATCAGGACTCGACGGGGCACTCCGGCGTGATCTATCCCGGCCTGGCGCAACGCATGTCGGCCGGACGCGGCATCCTGCATTCGGAGAAGAACGACTCCTGGACACTGACCGGTGAGCAATCCCATGCTGACCCTGTGCATTTCGTGCAGATGTGGGTGGTTCCCGACGAGTCGGGCATCGAGCCCGGATACCAGCAGCTCGAGATCGACGACGAGCTGTTGCGTGGCGGCCTGGTGACCATCGCCTCGGGCATGCCCGAGCACAGCGACCAGGCCGCCATCACCATCCGCAACAAGTATGCGGCGCTGCACGGCGCGCGGCTGCAGGCCGGCGAGAGCGTCGAACTGCCCTCGGCGCCGTACCTGCACCTGTTCGTACCCCGCGGTGACGTCACCCTCGAGGGGGCGGGGCCGTTGCACGAGGGCGACGCCGTGCGATTCACCGCTTCGGGCGGCCAGCGCGTCACCGCCACCGAACCCGCTGAAATACTGGTCTGGGAGATGCATGCGGGTTTGGCTGCGGCGTAACAGAATTGGAATCGCCATCGTCGGCGCTGCTCTCATTTCAGCGTGCTCGACGGCACCGGCCCCATCACCGGGGACATCGAACTCCGTGCCCACAGAGACGGCGCCGTCGACCGAAACCGCCGCAAGCCTGACTTCAGTGACCGTGCAGGTCGGCGACGAGCTGGCGCAGACCCCGTTCGACGAGCCTCGGCAGGCACTGGTGCCACCGGGATGGACGATGTCGGTGTGGGCCCGCATGCCCAAGCCGCGACTGATGGCATGGACGCCCGACGGTGCTCTACTCGTATCCGTCCCCAGCACAGGCGAAGTCGTACGCCTGCAACCCACCGATGGGTCGCCAACGCGGTCCGTGCTACTCGATGGACTCGACCAGCCTCACGGGTTGACCTTCGCCGGAAACTCCTTGTACGTCGCGGAAAGCGACCAGGTCGACGTCTACGACTATGCCGACGGCATGGCGATCAATCGGCGGACCGTCGCCGGGGGCCTGCCCGACGCGAACAGCCCGGACCTTCGCGGTGCCTATTCGCACGCACTCAAAAGCGTCGTCATCGGCCCCGACGGCGCCGTGTACTTCTCCATCGGGTCGACGGGCAACGTCTCAGCGGAGGATCGCGACGCGGATCCGCCGCGCGCCACCATCATGCGCGTTCCCGCCGCCGGCGGACCGGCAGAACCCTTCGCGACGGGCGTCCGCAACGGCACCGGCCTGGCGATCGCGCCGGACGGGTCGTTGTGGACCGCGGTCAACAACCGCGACAACGTCGCCGATCCACGCACCGGCGAGATCGATCCAGAGTACGTCGACGAACATCCACCCGAATCGGTGGCCCGGCTGACGCCGGGACGCGAATTGGGTTGGCCCTACTGCAATCCCGATGGCGGTCCGGCCAATCTGCCGTTGATTCGTGACGTGCAGACCAACGCCGACGGCGATCGCATGGACTGCGCGTCCCTGCCGCCGATTGAACAGAGCCTCGGGGCTCACGCCGCCCCACTCGGCATGAGCTTCACCACCGACGTACTACCCGCGCCCTACACCAGCGGGGCGCTCGTCGGCGTCCACGGATCGTGGAACCGGGAGCCGCCCCGTGCGCCCGAGGTGTCGTTTTTTCCGTGGCGCAACGGGGTCTTGGGCGATCAGCAGACGCTCGTCGGTGGGTTTCAGTCCGCGGACGGTTCGCGGTGGGGCCGTCCAGTGGCCGCGGTGACCGGACCGGACGGCGCGGTCTACATCACCGACGATTACGCCGACGCCGTCTACCGCCTGGCCCCTCCGCGCTAACGGACCGTGGTGTTTTTGGCGCCCCGCTTTCCAGTGACGCCCACGTAGATCGCGATCAACACGATCGCGACGATGACGCCGACGAGGAACGGAATGACTTCCCAGCCGCCGTTCGAATTCTGGTAGCCGAACTGGTAGGTCAGCCAGGAGCCGATGAAGGATCCGAGAGCGCCCAGCACGATCGTCATGATCACACCGATGCTCTGCTTGCCGGGCATGATGAGACGCGCCAGTGCCCCGACGATCAGGCCGACGACGAGCGCGCTAAGGATGGTGCCGATCATTTTTTCTCCTCTATTTGTAGACGGTCTCTATTTGTAGACGGTTGAGTACCGACGTCAACTGCTTCTCGGTGTCACTGGCCAGTTTCTCGAAGTACAACTTCAGCAGCGGGTTCAAAAGTGCTATCGGGCCGCGTATTTCGAGGTCGTTGCGGTAGGTGATCACAGAACCTGTGTTGGCCGCGTCGACGTAGATGTTCTCGGTGGATGTCGACGACTTGTTTCTGCCGACGAACACCAGGTTGCTGTCGCTCATTTTTTCGAGGGTGTAGGTCAGTTCAGCGGTGATGCCTGCGATCTTCGATACGTTGTGCCATGACGCGCCTTCACCGATTGGTCCGCTGTCGTTGCGCGTGCATTGCTGCGTGCCCGGATCCCACTCGACGGCGTGTGCAAAATCCTTGAGGTACTCGATGACCTGGTGCGGCGACGACCTGACCGAGAACGTTCGCGAGACAGTGGGCATGCGGTGCGATTACCCGGTTCTTCGGGGAACTAACGCGCGCCAGTCGATGACAGGTAGCTGACAGTGCCGTGCCGGGGCGAAGCCCTATTGTGATGCAGTTGTTACGAAAGTTGACAGTGTTGCTACCGGGGTTAATGTGGTTTTGTCGCTATGTCTTCCGGAGGCCCCTTTTGTCGATCTCAGTCACGATTCTTCGGCGCTTCGCGGTCTGCGCCGCGGCGCTGATGTTGTGTGCTGGGCTGTCGACGACGGCCGGGGCCCCGAACGCGAGCGCAGCCAGCGGCCGCGATCTGCTTGCCGGGGCCATCGCCAACACCCGCGGGTCCTACCTCGTCTACAACTTCGGCAGCGGCCATCCCGCACCGATGCTCAACGCCGGCGGCAATTGGTACGAGTTGAGCAACGGCGGCCACTTGATGATCATCAAGTCGGCGTCGCAACGGCTCGCCCCGCGGCTGCTCGTCGACTCGCACAGCGGTTATCAGGGCCGCTGCGAACGTGATCCACGCGCGCGCACCGGCGAGGGCCTCTGGCAGGCATCCGAGATCTTCTCACCGCTGCAGGCATGGCAGGCGCTGGGCCAGCCCACCATCGCGATCAACGCCAACTTCTTCGACGTCCGCGGACAACAGGGCGGCTCATGGAAGTCGACGGGCTGCAGCTCTCCACTGGGCGCCTACGTCGACAACACCCGCGGGCAGGGTCGCGCGAACGCGGCCGTGACCGGCACCCTCCCGTATGCGGGTAAGCAAGGTCTCTCGGGCGGCAACGAGAACTGGAAAGCGTTGTCCACCATGATCCTTCCCGTCGCAGGCGCCCCCTACGTGGTGCCGCCGAAAAGTCCCGACGATTACGACGCCGCGACGCCGGCGATTCAGGACCTGCTCGACAAGAATGTTCGCTTCGTCGCGGTCGCGGGCATCGGGTTGTTGGCGCCCGGTGACATGGGCCAGCTCAACGACGGCGGTCCGAGCGCGGCCCGCACCGCGCTCGCATATTCCAGGACCAAGGACGAGATGTACGTCTTCCAGGGCGGCAGCTACACACCCGACCAGATGCAGGATCTGTTCCGTGGCCTCGGCAGCGACACGGCCGTGCTGCTCGACGGTGGTGGCTCGTCGGCGATCGTGTTGCGTCGCGACACCGGCGGCATGTGGTCGGGAGCCGGTGTCCCGGACGGCAATTGCGATACCCGGCAGGTACTGTGCGATTCGCGGGAACGGGCGCTGCCGAGCTGGTTGGCGTTCAACTGATATGTAGAGAACGTTGTCAAGAGGGCAAGGTGAGGCGCCGCCGGGGAGTTGTCCGACGGCGCCTCGTTGCTTCCTCAGTGAATCAGTGGTGAGCGTGTCTTTGGGCGACGCGCGGTCAGACTGATATGCGCGGGTTGGCTACCGCAGGACGGGTTTTCGGCTGGATCGCATCCGCGTGTCTAGCGTCGAGCGTCGACCCATGGGTCTGCTCATAGTTGAATCGCGGGTCGATCCACGCGCTGCCACCACCAGACTCGGAGAGGAAACAGATCAGGTGGCGATCAGTCGTCCATGACCGCCAGCGACCAGCACCAGCCTGCCAGTTCGCGTGCGATGGCCACATTGGCCACTGTCGATCGTTTACGACGTTCGAGGAAGCCCACCCACCTGCCGTGCAAGCGGCGATTGCCCAGGTCTCCGCGAGCGCGGGCAGCCGGCGAAGCCTGGTCCCACCGCGACCGCATCGCCACACCCACGTGATACCGGGGCCGGTGATGCCAGGCTGCCTCGACCAGCAACCGGCGCACATGAGTGTTGCCGGTCTTGGTGATCGGGCCCTGCGCTCGCGAGCAACCCGACGAGGACTCCGATGGCGTTAACCCGACGAACGAACCAATCGTGTTGCCAGTAAACCGATGCCAGTCGCCGATCTCCACCGCCAACGCGAATCCGGTCAACGTGCTGATCCCTCGAAGACACGACACCCGGCGCACGATCGGGGTGAACTCACTATCGGCGGCCATCTCCTCGATCGCCGTGTCCAGGCGCGCGCGCCGGGCCTGCATCGTCAACACCTGGTCATAGTCGGCGTCAAAGGCCATCCGCGTCGCCGGCGCACTCAACCGCGGTGCCGCCTGGGAACTCAGCCACCGATCGTGCGCACCGGTCCACGCCCTGCCCCCGTAGTAGACGATGCCGTGGCGCAGCAGCAGCTTGGAGAGCCGATGACGCGCTCGCATCAAATCGCCGCGGCAGTCCTCCCGAGCGCGCACCAGATCGCGGGCTGCCTCCTGCTCCACACTCGGAATCGACACCGACGTGACCTCGTCCAGACGCAGCAAGCGAGCCAAATGCAGCGCATCTCGGGCATCGGTCTTCACCCGATCACCGGAGGGTCGCTGCAGTTTCGACGGCGCGACGACCTCGCATCGGATGCGCGCCTCGGTCAAGGCCCGGTACAACCCGAAACCCGTCGGTCCGGCTTCATAGGCCACCGCTACCGGACCCGGCAGCTCCGATAACCACGATCGAATGTGCTCATACGACGGGGTCAACCGGGTCTGACGCGCCTGACCGGTGACGCCGTCAATTGCCGCCGCCGCGACTGAACGTGCGTGCACGTCCAGCCCAACACTCGTACGCTCTGTAAACACCGGGGCCTCCCACCACTGTCGGATAGACCGAGCAGGCGGCTACCTACTCGGTAACCCACGAACATGGGTGAGTGGGGCCCCGGCCCGCAACCCCCAACGAACGCCAAGGGTCACCTATACCGTCTAGCACCGGGCATTCAGCGCGCTGCGCGCCGCCTGCCCGGTCTGCTCGGCATAGCTGCCGCCGAACAGCACGACGTGGGCCAGCAGCGGATACAACTGGTGCAGGCCGACCCGGTCGCGCCAACCCTCGGACAACCTCCGCTGTGACTCGTAGCCGTCGATGACCGCCTCGAAGTGCGGACAACCGAACAGCGCGAGCATCGCGAGATCGGTCTCGCGGTGACCGCCGTGGGCCGCGGGGTCGATCAGGACGACGCCGTCCGGCGTCCACATCACGTTGCCGCTCCACAGATCACCGTGCAGACGGGCCTGCGGATCGTGGTCGTCGAATCGCCCGTTCTCACAGTGCGCGATCACCGCATCGATGTCCCGCCGGATCGACGCGCTGAGCCGGTCCGCCGCGCGCTCCGACATGGGTATCAACCGTTCACGGGCGTAGAAGGTCCCCCACGAGTCGTGTGCGGTCAGCGACATCGGCAGAGGATGGTGCAGCGGTCCGAAGAAACCCGGCTCCGGCCAACCGGGGGGCCCGACGCCGAACGCATCGGCGCCCGCGTCGTGCGTGCACGCCAATCGCCTACCGAACTCGCGGGCGGTGTCACGGTCGGGCGCTACGGTGTCGAGCCGTCCCAAGGTGAGCGCCCCATCGTCATAGTCGACGACCTCGGCGCACGGCACCCCGCCGTCGGCGGACGAAAGCCATTGCAGCCCCGCAGCTTCGCACGCGAAGAAGCCCGTCGGCGCGCCGGGATTGCGCTTGACGAAGGTCCGCATCTCAGGGTTGGCCGGAAACCTTCCGCAGCGCGATGTCACGCATCTTCGTCGGCATCACGCTCATCAAGGCCACCTGCGCCTTGGGCACCAGTCCGACGATGTAGCGGGCGCGTGGCCGCTTCGCGGTGAGCGCTTCTTCGACGACTGCGGACACCTTTTCCGTCGGCACCGCGATCTTCTGCGACACCGGGATCATCTTCTTGAAGCCCGCGATGTGCTTGGCGTAGAGACCGCGGTGCTCCGGGGTCAGGCCGGCCTCCAGGTCTTCCACCATCGCGTCGGCGGTACGCCACATGTCGGTGTCGGTCTGCGCCGGCTCGACGACGATGACGCGGATCTTCCAGGGATTCAGCTCCATTCGCAGCGCATCGGCCGCCGCCTCCAGCGCGAATTTGCTCGCCGCGTAGGCGCCGATCAGCGGCATGGACAATCGGCCGTTGACGCTCGAGATGAACACGCCACGTCCGCGGGATTTCCGAAGCCGAGGCAGGACCGCCTGGGTGACAGCCAGCGCCCCGATGACGTTGATCTCCAGCTGCTTTCGCCACTCGTCGGGGCTCAGGGTCTCCATCGCTCCGCCGACGGCGATGCCGGCGTTGTTGACGACGGCATCCAGCTGTTCGGGCAGCGATTGGTCGAGCGCGGCAATGTCATCGGCGGAGGTGACATCGAGGATCACCGACGAAACCCGCTGCGGGTCGAGCTTGGTTACCGCATCGGCGTCCCGCTGGCTGCGGACACCAGCGATGACGTCCCAGCCGCGGGCGGCCAGATGCTCGACGATCCCCTTGCCGATCCCCCGGGAAGCGCCGGTGACGAGTGCTGTTGGCATACGCCGAGACTAGTCACTCCCGGAGCTGATGCCACCGACTCAACAAAGCTCCCACTCGGCGGCGCTGACGATCTCGAGCGCCGTGTTGGTACCGACCGCCAGGTCGTTCATCACCATCGCGGTCTTATCGGGTGAAAGCACGCCGGCGCGTTCGGCGGCGCACACCCTTTCGCCCTCGGCCAGCAACTGCTGCGGGGTCAGGAATTCGTAACTGTCCTGCAGCTTCGCCAAGTACTCCCCCTCGTCCGCAGTCGCCGTGGGCGCCGACAGTACGGCCGCACCAACCAATCCACCCAACACACCGATCATTCGAATCACGAGCCCCCACCTCCGCAAACCGGAGTTTCCACCGGTCAATGCGGTTAAACACCCACTTGCGCGAGTACTTGCAAACGTTAGGAAATTTGTTGTTCGACAAACTGCGCCGTCAACCGATGCCACCGACTCCAGTCGCTGAGTAGGTAATGCCCGGCGTTGGGGATGCCGACCCATTCGGCGTCGACACCGCGATCCCTGGCCCGCAGGGTCTGCTCCCGCGACGCGCGCGGATCGGTCCGCGTATCGCCGGTGCCGTGGACGACCAGGAGCCGACAACCGACGGGCACGAGGTCGGCATCGTCTCGCGGCCACCATGGGGCCAGTGCCACCACGCCGCCGATGTCGGAGCCGGCGCTCAGGTGGGCGGCGACCCGTCCGCCCATCGAATGGCCGACGAGAACGACCCGGCGCCGGTCGACATCGGCGAGCATGCGGTCGAGCTCCGCCTGGGCATCGGGTACGGGATCTCGCCGGGCGCCATTCCACCCCCGCAGGCGGTACTGCACACGGTGCAACCGGACACCGCTGCCGAGCCTGTGCCGAAGTGCCAGCGCCAACCAGTCCATCCTCAGGTTGGCGAGCTGCCGTGCGCGCGACGTTTCATCGCTCTGCGGCTTGCCCCCGGGAAGGAGGAGCACGCCGCCGAGCGCTCTGCTACTCATGGCCGCACGGGTGGCGGCGGGGCCCGAACCAGAAGATGGCCGCACTGGTCGCCACCAGAGCGGCCGCCAGGGTGATCACGGGTGCAACCGCGAATCGAGTCAACGTCGCACCCAGCGTCGCACCGGCGACAATGGTGAATACCACGCCGTAGCGCAGCTTTTCGCGGTCACCGGTGCCGCCCGCCAGCCGGCTGTCGAAGCCGAGACCGGAGATCGTCGTCGTCAGCACCGTGGTGGACAGCTCTTGAATACCGAACTGCCGCGCGGTGGAGTTCTGGATGCCGAACGCGATGGCCAACCCCGCGATCAGGAACAGCTTCGTGTGGTCGCGGTAGTCCAGAACCCCGGTTCCCGCGAGGATCGACAGCGTCACGAGCATCACGACTTCCAGTGAGAGCGTGATGCCGAGCCAACGGTGCACTTCGCGGTCGAGGTGGCGGGCCAACCGGCCGCCGAACACCGCGCCGGCCACGAAGCAGACGAGCGCGACCAACGCGGCGGTCACGTCAACGACCGTGCGCGGGGCCAACCAGAGACCGAGGAAGATGACGTTGCCCGTCATGTTCGCCACGAACACATGGCCGAGTTCCAGCACACTGACCGCGTCGACGAGGCCCGTTGCGAAGGTCAACAACAGCAGCGCGACGTGGGTGAGCCGGTCGGACACCGGTGATTCGACGGCCACGGTCTGCGGATGGCCCGTCCTACAACTGCGGTGTGAGGTCAAACGATGTCACGGTGGACATCTTGGTGATCAACCACTTCGCGTGATCGCGCTCCATTGTCAGCCGATAGGACAGATACCGCAGCGAGGGAATGTTTTTCGTCACCGGGCTGGTCGCCACCGAGTTGGTGTACACGATCGCGGTGGCTTCATCGGCGGACAGCGATTCCACGGCGGCGCCCATCACCTGGGTGGTGTTGGTGACCTGGGCCTGCTTGTTGGGTGCGACGATCGCGTCGATGTACTTGCGGTATTCGTCGGCGAAGTCGCCACCGAGGAAGACCTCGGCGCGGTCCGGAAGCGCTTCCATGTTGTCGGGCGTATAGGTCCACAGCGTGGAGATCGCGCTGGCCGCGGTGCGGGCGACGTCGAGCTTCGTGTCGACGGTCGCGCGTTCGGCCAGATAGGGCTGGACCGTGGCACCCGCGAAGGCGCCGGCCGCAACGAAGAGCGCTGCTGCGGCGGTGGCCGCGATGAGCAGTCGCTTCCCGGCGGGACGGTGCGGCACCAGAATCCGGTCGTCGTCGGATTCGCCGGCCGGTTCGGTGTCATCCTCCGACTCAGGCAGCTCGGTATCCTCCACGGGTTCCGGTGTCTGCACACCTTCGGAATCGTCTTCCCCCGCTTCCGCTTTGGGAGTGCGCCGCTTCTTGCCCACGGGGGTGCGCGGCGCCTCGGCGGGCTCGTCCGCATCGACGGGCTCGACGGGCTCGGTAACGGTCTGGAGCTCAGGCGTTTTCGGGCGGCGCCGTAGCGAGAACCGGCTGCGGCGTGGTTCGGCCGGTGCATCCGCTTCGGTGGTCAGATCACCTGGATCAGCTGGCTGATCTTCCACTGTTGTCCTTCCTTGATGGCGGTCGCGACCCAACGGTTTCCGCTTTCGATCGTCGACTTTCCGTCCGGCGACTTGGACGTGATCTTCGTCGCGACCAGCACGTCGGCGCTTCCGTTGTCGTTCCACCGCTGTACGCCCGCGGCGACCACGGAACCCGTGGTCGGTTCGGCCTGTGCGACCTGGATCAGGATCTCGTTTTGCTTCTCCTTGAACATGCTCGCGAACTCGCCGGTGCCCTGCGCCAGAATCCGGTCGGTATAGGCGTTGGCGTTGAACGGGTCCAACGTGGTGTAGGACGTCATGAACGCCTGTACGTAGTCCAGAACCTGGGCGTTGTCGGCGGTGTTGCGGACGTCGGCCCGGTGGCTGACGAGCATCAGGGTGCCAGCCGTGAGCGCCGCGGCGATCAATACCGATGCCAGGGCGGCGATGAGCGGCAGGCCCCATCGCCGCGGTGGGTCCGGTTTCACCTCGAAGAAGTCGGGCTCGTCGGCCTCGATTCTGCGCCGCGGGCTCATTGGCCCGGCGCATTCATCTGCGGCTTCTTCAGCACGACGAGATTGGCGACCTTCCACTGGCCGTCAGCTGCCTTCTCGAACTCCACCCGCAGCGTCGCGGTGATGAACTTCAAGTCCTTCGGATCGGTGCCGCGCTGCCCCTGCAGCGCGATCAACATCGAGGCCTGCTCGGCCGTCGCCGACAGCACGGCGCTGCTGACCGCGAAGTACTCGTTCGACGTAGCACCCGACTGCAGCACGAGCTGCTGTTGCGCGATCAACTGGTCGCGATAGCTGTCCGTCGTCAGCGACTGCGCATGCGAGAAGTCCTGTTGCAGTGACTCGCTGTTGTAGCTGAGCATCTGTTCGACGATCCGGGGACCCTGCTCGGCGATCTGCTGCCGGGCGACGTCGACCGCCCGTTCCGGTCGGTACACCACGAGGTAACCCAAGCCGACGGCCACCGCGCACAGCACCGTCGCCACGATCAGCGCGACTGCCGCGGGTCTGCGCGTATCACGTTGTGGCCGTTCGGCATTGTGCACCTCGGTGCGCAGCAACAGGTCGGCGAACGTGCGGCGCCTGCCGTCCCACAGCGGCCACAACCAGCCGACGAACAGCGCCGCGGTGTCCAGCACGTGCACCAGATCCCGGCCGACCAGGCGCAGCACGCCGGGAGCGGCACCGTCTTGGGTGCGAACCGCGATGCCGAAGACCGCTCGGCCCAGGCTCCAGCCGGTGATCGTCGGTAGCAGCAGCCGGTTGACCGCCATCGCGACGATCACACCCGCCGCCGTCGCGACGTACACCCACCACAACCAGCCGAGCCACGGTGCGCTCCACGCCGACACCGCCATGGTCGCGATCACCGCAACCCCGAGGAGGACGTCGATGGCGATCGCACCCGCCCGTGCCGGCCAGGACGCCAGCGACGGTCCGGCCTCCACCTCGGTCTGCGACGAGTCCACAGTGTCCAGTACAGCTGTCACGAGGTGACCTGGTCCAGCTGTGCGATCTTGTAGGTGCCGTCGGCCGGCGCCATCTGCAGCCGCAGCCGGTAGCCCTGCTCCTGGTCGGCGGCCTCGGAGTTGGTCACCTTCACCCGCACCGCGACCAGGACCTCAAAGGATCCGTCGTCGTTGTGCCGTTCCACCGCGGCGCGCATGTCGGACACCTGCACGGTCACATTGGCGGCCTGGTAGGCGTCGACCAGGACCCCGCTGTAAAGGCTGGCCTGCGCACCGAAATCACCCGTCGAACATTCGATGATCTTCGACTGTGCCGCGCTCATCGCCGTCACATCGGGCGCGTGCGTGGCGGCCACACAATCGCGGGCTGCCTGCAGGGCAGCGGCTTCCTCGCGCGCAGCCTGCTCGCTCTGCTGGTTCGCCTTCAGCAAGAGAAAGCCCGCCACCGCGCCGGCCCCGGCGAGCACCAACAGTCCGGCGCAGATCGCGGCAACCCAGCCGCGGCCAAGCCGCGCGGGGCAGCGATCGTCGGCGGATTCTTCGTTATCGGGTTCTACTGCTAACGACTCGTCGAGCGCCTCATCAGCATCGGTGGGGTTCAGCTGGCTGGTGCCAGCATCTCCTTCCATCCGTCGTCTCCTGGGTTGCTCGAATTTGTGACGTTGTACCTGACGCCGTCCGGTCCCACGACCTGGCCGCTGGACGGGCTGTAGACGGCCGTGGAGCCCGGGGGCCCTGGTGCCGGAGTGTAGATGCACGGGTTGGGCTGCTGTCCACTGCAGGTGACGCTGCCCTGGCCAGGGGGGCTGAGCGGGTCACTGATCGGCGCCGTCGACTGCGGCGGAGGCAGTACGTCGGCAGACGCCGGATTCACACCGTTGTTGACGGTCGGGGCCGGGATGACACCGCGTCCCGGGTTGACGCCCTGATCACAACGGGCACCCGGCGCCGGGCAGGACAGAATCTGGTTCGGATCGCCGTACCACGGGTTGGTGCCCAGCGGCACGTACGGTTCGGGACTGCGGCATTCCATCGGTGTGGCCGCGCGCTTGCCCGGCACGTCCACGCACGGGTAGTTGCGTGCGCCACGAACGACGTTGCCCTGGTAGTCCTTCGGGATCTTGCAGTAGGTGCCCTTGGGCAACGGCGCCATGCTCGTGTCCGCCGGCGAACGCCACTCCGACGCCGGCAGGAATCCCGTGAGACACGGCGGCGGTTGGTTGATCGCCAGTACGAGCGGCAGCTGACCGAGGTCTTCGAACAGCGTTCCGGCCTGGGCGACCGACGCGCCCTGCGGCAAAATCACCAGCGTCTGCTCCAGACCCTTGTTGTAGCGCTTGAGCATGTCGATGACGATCGACAGGTTCGCCAGCGTCTGCGGCAGTGAATCCCGCACGTCGCTGAACACCATGTTCACCTGATCGAGCGTCGGCGCGGCGTCCTGGATGCCACTACGCAGCGCGGCATCCTGCTCCGCGGTCTGCGAAGCGATGACGTTCAAGTTTTGCGACCACGCCTCGATGTTGTCGCCGGACTGAACCTGGCTGTCCAGGATCGGCGCCGAGTTGGCGATGATGTCGTTGACCTCAGGCAGGTTGTCCTTGAAGCCCTGCGCCAGGTTGGTGGTCGAGTCGACCAGCCTTTGCAGCGCCGGCCCCAAACCGCCTACGGCGTTCGACGTTTCGGTGAGCAGTGCGTCGATCTTCTCCTTGGGCAGTACCGCGAGACCCTCGTTGGCCGCGTCCAGCGCGGGACCGACCTCGCTCGGCACGGTGCTATCGGTGATGGTCGACCCCGGGCTGAGGTACTGGCCGGGATTGCCCGTCGACACCAGGTCCAGGTACTGCTCGCCGATCGCCGACACCGAGTGCACGTTGGCCGACGCATCCGCGGGGATCTTGTACCGGTCGTCGATGCTCATCGTCGCGCGTGCGCCGTTCTCGGTGGGCACGACACTGGTGACCTTGCCGATCTGGGTGCCGCGGTAGGTCACGTTGGCCGTGGCGTACAGACCACCAGAGCGGGGCAGCTGCGCGTGAAGTTCGTACTGCCCGATGCCGACCAGGCTTGGTATCCGCAGGTAGTACCACCCCAACACCGTGATGGCGATGACCGTCAGGATGGTGAACAGCACCAACTGAAATTTGATGAATCTGGTCAGCACTGCTCACTCACCCCTTTCGACCAGTGGGCCGCCCGGCGCGTTGTGTGGGTTCGGCGTGAAGCGGACATCCGGGATCATCGTCGCCGGATCGCGGCCCCAGGACTGCTCGAGTGCGCGCAGCATGCCCGAGACACCCGTGCCTGACAAGGCGGCGTTGTCGAGTGCCGACAGCGTCAGGTCGACCATCAGCGATGCGTTCAGATAGTCGCCGCGGATGACCTTCGGCACGTTCTCGATCGAGAACGGCGCGGTGAGCATCAGCTTGAGCGCGCCGATGACATACGGGGACGCCCGGCCCAACTGCTTCAGCGGCCGCTGCAGGTTGCCCAGGTTGGTGTTCAGGTTGTCGCTCGCGGGCGCCAGCGCGTTGTCCGCGGCAAGGCTGACCCGGCCCAGCGCCTCCACCGCATCGGCGAACAGATCGCGCGTATCCGCGAAATGCTTGATCAGCGGCGGGAATTCGGTCAGCACCTGATCCAGCGTGTCATTGCGCTGAGCCACGATGGACAGCAACCGGTTGGTGGAGTCGATCGCGCGGGTGATGTCCTGGCTCTGCTTGTTCAGTTCATCGGTGAACGTGTCGAGTTTGTTGAGGAACTCGCGGATCTGGTCGGCCCGGCCGTTCAGCACGTTGAAGATCTCGGTCTGAATCGTCTCGAGGTTCGACACACCGCCGCCGCGCAGGATCGTGGCGATGCTCGCCAGCACCCGCTCCGTGCTCGGGAACGCCGTGCTGTTCTTCAACGGAATCGTGTCGCCCGTTCGCAGCGGTTCGCCCGACGGATCCGGCGGCGGCTCCAGCTCGACGTGCTGGCTGCCGAGCAGGCTGGTCTGGCCGATCCTGGCCAGCGCGTTGGACGGCAGCCCGAGGTTGGGCTCCAGGTCCAGGGTCAGCGTCGCCACCCAGTTCTTCAGCTCGATCGACCGCACCCGGCCGACGAACACGTCGGCCACTCGGACGCGGCTGTTGACGTTGAGTGCCAACGTGTCCGGCATCTGGACATAGATCGTCATCCGCTCCGAGCCGGTACCGGGACCGCCGGGCAGCTCGACGTTGGCGATGCCGCGCCACGGCCACACCCCGCACGAACTCAGCGTCAACGCGATCGCCACCAGCGCAACGGTGCGTAGCGCGATTCGACTCCATCTGCCACGGGTCATCATCAGCCTGCCTCAGCGGGTAGTGGCGGTCCGACCGGCGCGGGCGCCGCTGCCGGGGCTGGTGCTGGTCCGGATCCCGGGAAGGGCAGCGGACCTGTCATCGCCGCACTGCCCGGATCACCCGGGACCACCCCCGGAGCCGGGCCGGGCACCGGACCAGGCTGCGGATACCACGGCGGTGGCAGCGGAGTGTTCTCGGTGTACGCGTTCGGCGGGCCGGTCTGATGCGGGCCACCGAAGGTGGGCGGCGCGGGCGGGATCACGCAGTCGGGTCCGCCCATCAGTTCCGCGAGGCATTCGGGGAACATCATGTTCTTGGTGAACGGCTGCACGTCGACGCCCTGCATACCGGGCGCCGTCACCCAGCCGTGCTCGTGATTGCCGTGCGAGAACAAGGTGTCGCGCGACCAGATGCCCGGCACGGTGGTGTCCTTGTACCCCGGTGGCGGCTGGAGCCTGGGCTCCGAGTAGGCGATGTGCTTGGGCAGGGTCATCGCCGTCGTGGTCTGGTTGATGCCGAACGGCAGGTAATTGAACTTGATCGCGTCCAGAATCGGCGCGAGGTACTGTGCGCACATCTCGGCCGACTCTTGATATCCCAGCCGGCTGCCCGCCTGAATCGAGCTGCAGACGAACTGGATCGGGTTGGCGAAGTTGTTGATCACCGGGAAGCTATTCACACCGCCCGTGACCGGCGAGACGATGTTCATCAGGTTGGCGCCGAGGTTCGGGAACACGTGCAACGCGGTCTCCAACCCGTCCTTCGAGTCGGGTTGCAGGATAGCGTTCGTCACGTCGGCGAGGTTGTTGATGTCGTGCGTCAGCACCTCGGCGTTCTCGTCGAGGAAGCTGCGGGTGGTCGCCAACAGTGTGTTGAGGTCCTGTAGCGCGTTGGCGACCTCGCGGTCGGTGTTGGTGAACGCATTGGTGAACGTGGCCAGGTCGTCGTTGAGCGCGACGAACTGCTGATCGCTCTGGTAGAGCGCGTTGACGAACAACGCCAGGCTCTTGACCACGCCGAAGAAGTCGCCGCGGCCTTCGTTGAGCGTGAACAGCGCCTCGGACAAACCGTTCAGGGTCTTGTTGAGCTGCTCACCCTTGCCCGCGAAGCCGTCGGCCGCCGACTCGATGATGTCGCCGAACGGTCCCTTCGGTTGTTCCGGTGTGGGGCCCAGGTCGCGCAGGATGCGGTTGATGGAGTCGCGCAGTTCGTCGTACTCCACCGGCACCTGGGTGCGGTCGATGTCGATGACGGCGCCATCCTCCATCACCGGTCCCCCTGTGTAGGGCGGTGACAACTGGATGGTCCGCGAGGCGACCAGGCTGGGGTTGAGGATCGACGCCGTGGCGTTGGCCGGGACCTTGAAACCGTTGTCGTAGTTGAAGGTGACCTTCATCTTGTCGCCGGCCGGATCGATCGATTCGATCGTGCCGACCTTGACGCCCATGATCTGGATCTTGTCGCCGGGATACAGCGCCAGCGTCTCCGGGAAGTAGGCGACGACGGTGTTGGTCGTCAACTTCTTGTACAGGTTCCACCCGACGATGGCGGCCACCAGCGCCAGGATCACGATGATCGTGCCGACGATGACGGCAGCACGGGATACCTTCGGCAGCTGCATGTTTCGTACGTTGAAGATCGTTGCCATCGGTTACACCCCCTACTGGCCCTGTGAAAGTGGTGGAAGGAACGGCGGGTTGCCCGGCAGTGGCGGCTCTCCGGCCGGCGGCAGGTTCGGCCCGGGTCCCGGCGGCGGTGGCGGTCCGGTCAGTGCCGGCGGCAGCGGAGCGATACCCGGCGTGAAGTCCGGCGGCAGCGGAGGCTGCGGTCCCACCGGAACCGTGCGAGCGCCCGGCGGAGCAGGCGGCAGCGGGGCGGGGGCACCGGGCATATCCGGCGACACCTGACCGGGAATCGCGGCGGCCGGCACACCCGGCGACGGCTGCGGGCCGTGCACGTTGGGGTCGGACGTGACGACGTTGGGCGGACCGTACGCGGGTCCACCGAACGGCCCGATCGACAGATTCGCACACGGCAGCGGATTGCCCGGGGTCGGGATCCCGTCGGGCGCCGGCGTATACGAGCATGGCGCACCCTTCAGCACGCCGGGTCCCGGGTTCTCCGGCGTGCCCTCCAGGACGGCCGGCCCGGGCGCCGGAGCGCCGTTCGGGAATCGGGCCCCGTTCGGATCCGGGAACCGCCAAGCGGGCAGACCCGCGTCGCCCCAGAACTTCTCGGGGTCGATTCCGCGCTTCTTGAACGCGGCGTCGACGAACGGCTGCAGGATCTGGCCGGGCAGCAGGTTGACGAGCATCACCTTGAAGTAGGGACCCGACGCGACGGCTTCACCGAGGGACGCCACGAAGCTGGCGACCGTGGTGAGCGTGTCCATCAGGTCGAACCGGCGCTCGGACAGGACATCGCTGACCACGCGCAGTTGTTCGAGCACGCGGTTCAGGTTCGGGTTGTCGTCGATGAATCCCTTGACCTGTTCGGAGAACGAGCCGACGCGTTCGAGCAGCATGCTGACCGCGTACTGGCGTTCGTTGATCGCACCGAGCAACTGCTGGGCGTTGACCAACAGCTTGTTGATCTGGTCGCCGCGGTTGCCGAGGATTCCGGCGATCTGGTTCGCATTGGCCAGCAGCTGCTTGATCTGGTCGTCGCGCTTGCCGATGGTGTCGGAGAACCGCGCCACGCCGTCGAGTGCGGCGGACAGGTGCGGATAGGTCTGATCGATGGTCTCCGACAAGACATTCAGCGACCTCTTCACGGTCTGGGTGTCCCAGCCCGAGGATGCTTCGGTCACGTCGAAGAACGCGTCGTAGATCTGATACGGCGTCGTGGTCTGACCCAGCGGCAGAGTCCCGTTGGCTTTCAACGGTTCTGAGCCGCGCGGTTCTATCTCGATATTGCGGCGGCCGAGGATGGTGTCGGTGCGGATGGCCGCCCGGCTCTCGGTGCCGATCTGCGTACCGTCCAGCGAAAAGCCGATCAGCACCTTGTCACCGGCAATCTCCGCGCTGCGCACCACACCGACATCCACACCCGCGATGCGCACCTTGTCGCCGTTGTTGAGGCCACCGGTGTCGGAGAACTCTGCGTAGTACGTGGGTGTCGCGAACAGCATCGGGACGCTGGCAAAACTTTGCCCGACACCGATGACCAGGATGAGGACGAGAATGCCCATCAGCCCGTTACGGACGCGGTTCGATCCCTCCAGGGTTCTCATTGCGGCGTGCACCTACCCGACGGCTGGCTGAAGAGTTTGACGGTGCGTATCGGACCGCCGGGCTGCAGCCCGTTCATCCGGATCGAGATGTCGCAGGAATAGAAGTTGAAGAAGTCACCGTAGATGCCGCCGGCCCGGCCGATGATCTTGAACGCGGTGGGCAGCCTGGTCAGGATGTCGTTCAGCTTGTCCCGCTGGTCGACGAGCGGCTGCTGAACCGCCTCGAGATGACCGACGGTGCTCTGCAGCAGCGGTCGGTTGTCCGCCAACAGATCCGCGATGGTGCCCGCGGCGTCGCTGATGTCGGCCACCGATGACGCGATGGGATCGGCGCGGTCGTTCAGCCCCGTGATCAGGGTCTCGAAATTCTGCACGGTCTCGTCGAACTGCTGCTGGTGCTTGACCGTGGTGTCGAGCACGGTGTTGAGGTTTTTGATCACCTCTCCGATCGCCTGGTCACGGTCGGCCAGCGTCGACGTCAGCGCTGCGGTCTGGTCGAGAATGTCGTTGATGGTGCCGCCCTGGCCCTGGAAGATTGTGATGATCGACTCGGCGATGGTGTTGACCTTGTCCGGATCAAGGGCCCGGAACACCGGGCGGAATCCGCCGATCAACGCGTCGAGGTCGAGGGCGGGTTCGGTCTGCGTGACCGGGATGGTGCCCCCGCCGGGCAGCCGCTTGTCGCTCTCGCCGCGCTTGAGCTCCATGTACCGGTCGCCGATCAGGTTCAGATAGCGGATCGAGGCGGTGGTGCCGTCGAACAGCGGCAGTGATCGGTCCACATCGAAGTCGACCCGAACCTGCGAGCCGTCGTTGATGAGTTCGACCTTGGAGACCTTGCCGACCTCCACACCCGACGCACGAACGAACTGTCCGGCGCGGAGCCCGCTGGCGTTGGAGAACACCGCCGAGTAGCCGGTGGTGCGGTCGAAACGCATCTGCCCGAACACCACGATGATGATCGCGGTGAACAGCAGCAGCACCAGGGAGAAGGCGCCGAGCTTGATGGCTGTACCGGTGATTTTCATGGGTTGATCGTGTTCTCCCCGATTTGGCGTCCCCAGACGTACTCGATCAGGAGCGGCTGGCCCAGCTCGAAGTGGTTGTACGGCGCGATCGACGCACCGGTGTCCATCACGAGGTGTGGTGCCGGCCATAGGTCGCGCGTAATCGGTTGCCAGCAGCCGGGTTTGCCCTCGGGGCCGCCCCTGGCATTCACGCGTGGCAGGTTGTCTGGATAGACGTAGGGGTTGCCTGCACCGAGACCCATGAGTGCCGACAGCGTCCGCAGCGAATAGCCGTTGCCGCCCAATGACGCCGCCACCTTGGGTTCGACGTCGTGGAAATTGCGGATCGTGCAGAACAGCGCCGGGCTGTACTCGTCGAGGATCTCCGACGGGCGGATCAGATCCTCCGCGCCGCGCACCAGGTACGGGCCGCCGCGCTCGAAAACGTCGGCTCCGGTGTTGCCGAAACCGACGGCCGCCATCAGCGCCTGGTCGATGGTGCCCTGCTCCTGGTTGAGCGTGCGGGCCGTGGTCACGGCGTTCTGCAGGCCGTCGAACAGATCCGGTGCCGCGTCGGCGTAGACCTCGCCGAGATCGGCCAGCAGCTGGTTGTCCCGACGGAGCTGGGGCATCTGCGGATTGATGTCGTCGAGGATCGCGTTGCCGTTGATGATCGACTGACCGAAGCGGTCACCCAGACCGTCGAGCGCCTCCGCGGTGGCCGCCAGCGTCTGATTCAGCTTGATCGGATCCACCTGAGACGAGACCTCCACGACCGTCTCGAACAGGGTGTTGAACTCGGTGGTCACCTTCGTCACGTCGATCACGTCCGACGGCGTGATCCGTTGTGGTGACGGGTCTTTCGGCGACGTGAACGAGATGTACTTGTTGCCGAAAACCGTGGTCGCGCTGATGTCGGCGGTGACGTTCTTCGGAATCAGATTGATGTACTTGGGGTCGACGTCCAGGACGATCTTGGCCCTCGGCTCACCGTCGACGTCCACCGCGTTGACGGTGGCCACCCGGCCGATCTCGACACCGTTGTAGGTGACCTTGGCGCCGGGGTCCATCGACAGACCGGCGCGCGCCGACATCATCGTCAGCTGCTCGCGCGGCAGGAAGTCCCCGCGGAACTGGAAGTAAACCAGCACCACGGCGGCGATCGTCAACAGCGTCAACACCAGCCCAGCCAGCTTGTACGGCGGGGTGCGGGGCGTATTCAGGGGTGCGGTCATGGCGCTACACCGTCAGATTGAAGTTCGGGTCGACGCCGTAGAGCGCCAACGATGCGAACAGGACCACACAGACGATCGCGACCAGAGAGGCGCGCATCGAGCGGCCGACGGCCTCGCCGACGCCCACCGGCCCGCCACTGGCGAAATAGCCGTAGTAGCAGTGGTTGAGCATCACGATGACCGAGATGACGATCGCCTGAACGAATGACCACATGACGTCGTCGGCACGCAGGAATGTCCGGAAGTAGTGCTCGTAGGTGCCGATCGACTGTCCGTAGAAGAACGTCGTGGTCACCTGGGCCGACAGGAAGCTCATGATGATCGCCATCGCGTACAGCGGGATGATCACGATGAAGCCGGCCATGATGCGCGTCGACACCAGGTACGAGATCGATTTGATGCCCATCACCTCGAGGGCGTCGATCTCTTCGCTGATTCGCATGGCGCCGAGTTCGGCGGTCGCGCCGGCACCGACCGTGGCGGCCAGCGCCTGACCCGCGACGACGGGTGCGGCGATGCGGACGTTGATCAGAGCGGCGAAGAAGCCGGTGAACGCCTCGACACCGATGTTGCCCAGCGATGCGAAGCCCTGGATCGCGACCAGCGATGAGCCCGACAGCGTGACGAACCCGACGATCGCGACGGTGCCGCCGATGACGGCCATCGCGCCGGTACCCATGCCGATCTCGGCGATCAGCCGCAGTGTCTCCTTGCGGTAGTAGCGCAGCGCGTGGCCGATCGAGCCGATGGCGGTGACGACGAACCACGCGACGTGTCCGACGCTGTCCAGGAATCGCGCCGGGGCCATGACGACACCGGTTCCGCGAGAGACCGCCCGCGGGAACCGAGAACGCAGGACCTGGGTTGTCGACACGTCAGCTCCCCGTTCCGAATCGGACACCGATCGTGGTCAGCACCACGTTCACCGCGAACAGGGCGATGACGCACAGCACCAGCGTCTCGTTGACCGCGGTACCCACACCCTTGGCGCCACCGGCGACCGTGAGGCCGCGGTAGCACCCGACCAAACCGGCGATCAGACCGAAGGTCATGGCCTTCACGACGGAGATCAGCACCTCGGGCAGGCCGGTGACGAGGGTGAGAGTGGAGACGTAGGCGCCCGCGGAGACGTTCTGCAGGTAGACGCCGAAGATGAAGCCGCCGACCAGACCGATGGTGATCACGGCCCCGTTGAGCAGTAGCGCGACGAACGTCGAGGCGATCACGCGTGGGACCACCAGGCGCTGGATCGGGTCAATGCCGAGCACCTCGAGAGCGTCGATCTCCTCGCGGATGGTGCGGGCGCCGAGGTCGGCACAGATGGCCGTCGAGCCGGCGCCGGCCACCACCAGCACGGTCACCAGCGGCCCGAGCTGGGTGACGGCGGCCAGCGCGGCACCCGCCCCGGAGATATCGGCCGCGCCGAACTCGGTCAAGAGGATGTTGAGCGTGAAGATGAGGAGCACGGTCAGCGGGATGGACACCGCGACGGTCGGCAGGAACGCCACCCGCATCAGGAACCAGCTCTGGAGGATGAACTCGCGCCACTGGAACGGCGGCTTGAAAGTCGCTTTGGCGGTGAGCACGCACATCCGCACGAATCCGCCGACCGCAGTCAGACCTGGCCGAATCTGGTCGCGGACGTAACCGACCATGTCGGTCGACGCCGTCACCGACATCCTCCTACGACGAGACCCCGCCCATCGTGGCGCGACGGCAAATCCTGTCGCACGCGGCCTCCTTGCCCCGACCCGCTGACTGTGACCAGCGTCTCCCTACTCGCCAGTAGTAAGACAGACCACAGGACTGTACCCGATGCCATCCCCGCGTTGCATGGCATCTGGAAGATTGTGTCCTTAACCGTTAGCAAATCCGTCCCAATTCCCTAAACCTTTTGTGCGCCAGCAGAAACCGTTGGGGGAGCACCACTTTCGCCTGCGTCAATCTGCTTTCCGCCGCCGAAACGCACCCGTAGTTCCGTTTTGAGTACTTTGCCAGCAGGGTTGCGGGGGAGCGCGTCGACTATCTCCAGCGCCTTCGGATGCTTGTATCTGGCGAGGCGTTCGGACAGGAATTTCTCGAGGTCCGCGAGCCCGAGATCACCGTCGCCGCCGAGCGCGATCACGGCCACCGGCACCTCACCCCACTTGTCGTCCGCGCGGCCGATCACGGCCGCCTCGGCGATCGAGGGATGCGCGGCCAGGACATTCTCGACCTCGGCACAGTAGATGTTCTCACCGCCGGAGATGATCATGTCCTTCTTGCGGTCCACCACCCAGATGTAGCCCTCGTCGTCCTGACGGACGAGATCGCCGGAATGGAACCAGCCGCCTGCGAAGGCTTCGGCGGTGGCCTTGGGGTTGTTCCAGTAGCCGGCCATCAGCGTGGGTGCGCGATAGACGATTTCGCCGACCTGGCCGATCTCGACGTCGTTCATGTCCTCGTCGACGACGCGCGCGGACACCGTCGGAATAACCTTGCCGACCGAACCCAGCTTGCGGATCGCGTCGTCGCCCAACAGCATGCACGTCACCGGCGACATCTCGGTCTGGCCGAAGGCGGCGAGGATCTGTGTCCCGGGGAAAGTCTCAGACATGCTGCGCAGCAATGTATCCGAGGCCGGTGCGGCACCCCACGAGAGGACCCGCAGCTTCAGGTTCCTCGGACGCACGCGTTGCTCGGCGACGACCGCCTGCCATTGCGCTGGCACCAGGAAGATGCCCGTCACAGCTTCGGCGTCGAGGACGTCGAGCAGTGCGCCCGGGTCGAACGCGCCCAGCGGGTAGAGCACCGTCGGCCTGCCGAGCAGCAGGCCGATGATCATGTTCCCGATGCCCGCGATGTGGAACAGCGGCACCCCGACGAAGCCGACGTCGTTGTTGAGATCGGCGCCGTTGGTGAACAGGAACGTCATCGCCTGCCCGGCGAGGTTGTGGTGGGTGAGCACCGCGCCCTTGGGCCTGCCGGTGGTTCCCGAGGTGTACATGATCAGCGCAGGCGAGTCGTCGGGGATGTCGAGGCCCGATGGCGCGTCGCGCGCTTCGGCGATCAGGTCGTCGTAGCCGATGAGGCCTTCTTCGGTGGTGCCGCCGGCCACCACGACAGTCGTCAGCGTCGGATCGATGTCGCGGACCGCGGTCGCCACATTGGCGAGCACCGATTCGGTGATGACGACCTCGGCCTGACAATCGCTGACCAGGAAGGCGATCTCGGGCGGGGTCATCCGGAAGTTGACCGGCACGGCGATGGCGCCGAGTTTGTTGATCGCGAGGAACGACTCGATGAACTCGGTGCGATTGAGCATCAAGATCAGTACGCGGTCGCCGAATTGGACTCCGCGCCTGCTCAGGGCACCTGCGAGGGCGGTGACGCGGCTATCGAGTCCACCCCAGGTCGTGGTGCGGCCGAGGAAACGCAGGGCGGTTTCGCCGGGCTGCATCAAGGCGTGCCGCGCGAGCTGGTTGGTCCAGTTCTGCCGTCGTGCGAGGTAGGGCTGTTCAGTCGGGGCGGGCATCGAAGGCGATGTCAACGGCGAGTGTCCCCTCCCCTCCCAAGCTGGGGCCCACCGGCCCGGTTGCGCTGCGTTCGTATTTGATCAAGGATATTTGATCAGATTTGGTGTTGCCCCGGTCACAGTATGGCCTCGGCGGCTCGGGTACAACCCTATGCCAGACGGACCGGAGAGCCAGTGAACGCACCCTCGAAAGCACGGGCGAAGCCCCGACGCGAGGTGCGGCGCGAGCAGCTGTCCGAACAGGTGGCCGCCCGGCTGCGCACCGACATCATGACCGGTGTCCTGCGGCCGGGGACCTTCATCCGACTCGATGAGACCGCCGCTGAGCTGGGCGTCAGCATCACGCCGGTCCGCGAGGCGCTACGCACCCTGCGCGGCGAGGGCATGGTTGCGCTCGAACCGCACCGCGGTCACGTCGTGGTTCCCCTGACCCGCGGCGATGTGGAGGACATCTTTTGGTTGCAGGCCACGATCGCCAGGGAGTTGGCGGCGACGGCGGCCGAGCGGATCACCCCGGCGCAGATAGCCGAGCTGGAGCAGCTCAACGAAGCACTGGCCGAGGCCGTCGACCACCATGAGCCCGACGCGATCGCGTCCGCGGAGTTCGCGTTCCACCGGGCGTTCAACCGATGCACCGGTCGCATCAAGCTCGCGTGGTTCCTCTTACATGTTGCGCGATATTTGCCAGGCCACATCTATACGGAAAGCCCGCAGTGGGGGGTTTCCGCGATCGCCACGCACCGCGCGATGATCGCGGCGCTGCGCAAGGGCGATGTCGAGACGGTGGTCAGGCTGACCGGCGGCGAGTTCGACGACGGCGCGCAGCGGCTGATCGCCCGGCTCGACGAGACGAAGTTGTGGGGCTGAGTTCTTGGCGCGAACGTGGGTTACCCGCACGCAATTCACCTCATTTGCGTGCAACGAGCCCACACTCGGGCCCGCTATCAAGCGGTGAGTTCCTCGGCGCGGGCCTTCAGATTGTCCGCCAGGTAATCGAGCGTGTCGCCGATCGCCTTCTTCACGAACTGCGCGGGGATCGGCAGTTTGGTCTCGACGTCGAGGTCGACCGTCAGCAGCGACGTCGCCCCCATCGGGACGACCGCGAACTTCTGCTCCTGCTTCTCGAAGAACTCACCCTGCTGCAGCACTGTCTGGATCTGATTCTGGTCGGGGTAGTAGACCGCGGTGATGAAGGTGCCAGACTGCCCCTGGACGACAACGTCGAGACGCAGCTGGCTGGGCCGGCCGTCGTCGTAGCGCGCCAGCACCCAGCAGCCCTTGATCTCCTCGTTCCACACCGGATACGACTCGAAGTCCGCGACGATCCCCATGATCGCCTCGGCGGGGGCGGTGACCTCGACGGTCTTGCTCACAAACGGCATTGCACGAGCATATCGACTAGTCGACGCACGCCTTTTCGAGCAGCGAGCGGATCACCGCCGGGATCGGCATGGGTCGGCGGCTCGCCCGGTCGACGTACACATGCACCCAGTGGCCGACCGCCGCGACGGGTGCGTCGGGCCCACCCGCCTGCCACAACCCCATTCGGTATGTCACGCTGCTGGTGCCCAGCCGGGCCACTGCCAACCCGACGAAAAGTGGTTCAGGGAACCGTAATTCGGCGAAGTACTTGCAACCCGATTCGGCGACGACACCCAACCAGGGCACATCCGTCGGGTCGATACCGCAGTTGGTGTTGATCCAGCCGTTGATCGCCGTGTCGAACAGTGCGTAGTACACCGCGTTGTTGAGGTGGCCGAACATGTCGTTGTCGGTCCACCTCGTCGACACCGGCCAGTGCACCGGAAAGTCGGCACCGGTGAGCTCGCGCTCCTTCATGGCAGCAGTCTCGCAGGCGCCGCCGCTACCTCACAGTCTGCGGGCGCCCGTGATCTCGTGTCGCACGACCCATGGCAAGGGGGTGGACGATCGCCGGCATGCCGCGCCACACCACGTGTTGGGCCGCGACGGTGAAGCCGCAGGCGCGCATCCGCCCGACGGTGTCGCGGTTGCAGCGGCAGCCACCTGCGAAGTGGCGCCACGGTCCGGCCAGCTTGTCCTGGACCGCCGCCAGCAACCGCGAGCCCGCCCGCACATGTTCGATGAACAGCAGCTGGCCGCCGGGCCGGAGTACGCGCGCAATCTCGTGCAGCGCAGCTTCGGGGTCGTCGACCGTGCACAGGGCGAGCGTGGAAACGACGGTATCCACTGATGCGTCGGCGAATGGTAGTCGCTCTGCTGGAGCATCGACAATTTCTGTGGCACAACGATTTTGGTCTGTCCGACGCGAGAGCTTCTTGCGCATTCCCGGCTCGGGTTCGGTCAGCAGCAGCTCGGTGACCGCCTCGGGATAGTGCGCGATGTTCAGCCCGGTCCCGGAGCCGATCTCAACGACGCGACCGTAGGCGTCGGCGAGCAAGGCTGCACGCCGTCGACGCATGCCTGCGGTTTCACCCAGCCAGAGGAACGGGTCATACACGAGGGCGAAGATCCGCAGCCACGCGGCGGACGGCTGGTTCTCCCGCGCAGTCGATTTGATGCTGGCGATGTCGGTCATTCCGCAAAGCTAGGCGCGGCCACCGGGCGCGCGCATCGCCCGATGCGGCCATCTTGTGCAGATGGCCCGTTGCGGCCACGTCACAAGATTCCGAGACGCGCGGCTTCGGCGACGGCGGCAGTTCGAGAAGTGCGGCCCAGCTTGCGGCGGATGTTCGCGACGTGACGGTGGACGGTGTGCGAGCTGAGCACGAGGTGTTCCGCGATTTCGCGATCGCTGAGACCACGCGCAATGCACGAGAGGATTTCGCGCTCACGAGCCGACAGGACCTGCTCCTGCGCACTCGTCGCGTGTGGCAGCGCCGGTGCCGGTCCTAGCGCTTCGCGACATGCGCGAACAACGGAATCGGCGTCACCATGCCACGGGAAGTGCGCGCTCCCTTTCAGCGGGATGAATGTCGCGCCCGGAATCGCCGCCGCGACCTCGCGCCCGAGTCGGTACGGCACGGCACGGTCGTCACGGCGATGCACCACCCACGTCGGCGCGCGGACGAGCGGAAGCTGGTCTCGAACATCGAGCCGGTAGACGAGAGCCAACACCGCTGCCGCGGTCTCGGCCGTCGCAGACTCACGCTGCAGCCGACCGAAATGCTCCTGCTCATCAGCGTTGGCCCCGCCGAGGAAGATGTCGCCGAGCACGCGTGATCCCAAGCCCCAATGTGCTTGTATCGCAGCCAGTATCGCGTCGCCGACCCCAGGCGCCGTGATCGCCGTTCCATCCGGGTACGACCCGTACAACACCATCCGCTCGACACGATCGGGAAACGCCGCGGCAAACGCGACCGCCGTGCAGCTCCCGGACGAGCCGCCGATGAGCGAGACGCGTTCGAGCCCGAGCTCGTCGACGAGCGCGCGCAACGTCGCGACCTCGCTGTCGAGGGTCAGGTCGGAGTCGTGCAGCGTGTGGTCCGACATGCCGACTCCGAGCCGGTCGTACCGGATCAAGGTGTATCCCTCGGCGATTCCGTCCCAGAATCGACGGAAATCGGGGTTCTGCCAGTCGAGTTCGAGGTGACTGACCCACCATGCCGGGGCGACCAGCGGTGGACCGCTGCCACGCACCTCGTACGCCACCCGGCGTCCGCCGACGGGCAGAAACCGGATCTCGGACCTTTCCAGCATCACCAGCAGCGTAATGCGAATTCGCCGGCGGATTGTCGACTCAGCGTCAGTGCGGGCAGGCTGTAGTCATGAGGATAAGCGGCGCCGTACTCGAACAGATCGGGCTCGAAAGGCCGTACGCCGAAACCAGGCCGCTGGTAGTGCACGACCTCGACCTGGCTCCCCCGGGCGAGGGTGAACTGCTCGTCCGCATCGAAGCCGCCGGAATGTGCCATTCCGACCTGTCCGTCGTCGACGGCAGCAGAGTCCGGCCCGTGCCGATGCTGTTGGGACACGAGGCGGCGGGCGTCGTCGAGGAGGTCGGACCCGGGGGTTCGAACTCGGCCGTCGGTCAGCGCCTGGTGATGACCTTCCTGCCGCGGTGCGGTGCCTGCGAGGCGTGCGCCACCAACGGGCTCACCCCGTGCATTCCCGGGACCGCCGCCAATACGGCCGGCACCCTGATGACCGGTGAACGCAGGCTCTCCCGCGACGGTCAGCCGGTCAATCATCACCTCGGCGTCTCGGGCTTCGCCACGCACGCCGTCGTCGATCACCGTTCGGTCGTTCCGGTGCCCGCCGACGTACCCGCGGAGGTCGCGGCGCTGCTCGGCTGTGCGGTTCTGACCGGCGGCGGCGCGGTGATCAACGCCGGGCGGCCACGACCGGGTGAAACCGTGATCGTCGTGGGCCTCGGTGGGGTGGGCATGGCTGCGGTGCTGACCGCTCTCTCGCACGACGATGTCCGCGTCATCGGTGTCGATCAGCTACCCGCCAAGCTCGAGCTGGCCCGCACCATGGGCGCCCACGAGGCGTACACGGCCGACGAAGCGCGCGAGGCCGGGCTCAAGGCCGCCGTCGTGATCGAGGCGGTCGGGCATGCGCAGGCGGTGGAGACCGCCGTGGACCTCACCGCTGCGGGCGGCCGCACCGTCTGTGTCGGACTCCCCCGCCCGGATGCGCGAGTCAACTTGTCGCCGTTGGGCTTTGTCGCAGAGGGGCGGTCGCTGATCGGCAGCTATCTCGGATCTGCCGTGCCCGCGCGCGAGATCCCGCACTTCGTCGGTCTGTGGCGGGCGGGCCGGCTACCGGTCGAGTCGTTGGTGTCGGCGACGATCACGCTCGACGACATCAACTCCGGCATGGATCAACTCGCCGACGGCAAGGCCGTGCGGCAGATCATCCTGTTCGACTAGCCGCGGCTTCGGCATCCGCGACGCCCGCGCGCCGCAGCTCCGAGACGATCAGGGCGCGCAGACGACGACTCACCTCGAATTGCTTGCCGGGCAGCGTGCGTGCCACCACGCGCAGGTTCACGGTGTCCTTCTCGATGCTCTCGACACCCATCAGTTGCGGCTCGTCGAGCAGCAGCTCGGGCAGGCCGTCGTCGTGCATGGCCATGGTCGACACCTCCCGCAGCGCGTCGTTGACGATGTTGATGTCGGCCGACGTCGGGACCGGGACGTCGACCACCGCGCGCGCCCAATCCTTGGACAGGTTGAGCGATTTGACGATCTGGCCGTTCGGCACGGTGAATACCTCACCGTCGCTGGTGCGGAGTTTCGTGACACGCAGCGTCACGTCCTCGACCGTGCCGCGGGCCTCACCACCCGCCGTCACGGTCAGCGCGACCAGATCGCCGAACCCGTACTGCTTCTCGGTGATCAGGAAGAAGCCGCTGAGCAGATCCTGCACGATGCGCTGGGCGCCGAAACCGAGCGCGGCACCGAGCACCGCCGCGGGCGCCACCAGCGAGCCGATCGGCAGCCCGAGTTGATTGGCGATGTCGACGGCGACGACGACGTAGAGCACGGCGATGGCGACCGACGAGATCACCGAGGCAACCGCCCGGCGGTGTTTGACGCTCTCGGGTCGCAGCACCGAGTCGGCGGCGTCGCCGCTGTCCCATCGCTTGCTGATACGACGCGCGATGAACCGGATCACCCGCGTGGCGATGATCGCGAACACCAGCACCAGCGCGATGTGCAGGCCCTTCGTCAGCAGCCATTCGGTAAGTGAGTCAAGTGTCGATTGCATATTCATATGGGCTTCCCGACTACCCCGGGGGATCAAACGGCACGACTGTGTGATCCGGCCTACTCCGCCGTGGGAAATCCAGTCAGAACCAGCTGTCGCGCATGTCCAGCGAGGTGCGGTCCAACGCGGCAAGCAGATCGAGTTGAGGACCCGTCTTGGGCAGTTCGCTCCGGAAGAAGTACCGCGCAGCTTGCCGTTTGCCGTCGTAGAAGTCGCCGGTGCGGCCGTTGCAGGCGACCACCTGCTCGAGCCAGATCCAGGCGACCACGATGTGGCCGAACGCCTCGAGGTACGCGACGCTGTTGGCCAGCGCGGCGTCGATGTCGCCGGACGCGAACATTGCGGCGGTCACCTCGACCAGGCGCTCCCAGGGTGCACTGAGCCGAGGTGCCAGTTGCGCGGCATCCCCGCCCGCGGCGTTCGCGGCGTCGACTGTCTGAGCAATCGCCGCCCCGAGCGCCGCGAGGCCGGCGCCGCCGCGCTGGGTCACCTTGCGGCCCAGCAGGTCGAGGCTCTGAATGCCATGGGTGCCCTCGTGAATGGCGTTCAGCCGGTTGTCGCGGTAGTGCTGTTCGACGTCGTATTCGCGGGTATAGCCGTAGCCACCGTGTACCTGAATCGCGAGGCTGTTGGCCTCCAGGCACCACTGCGACGGCCAGCTCTTCCCGACCGGCGTGAGGATGTCGAGCAGCAGCGTCGCCGCATCGCGCTCGGCGTCGGTTTCGGCGCTGTGCTGCACGTCGACGAGCTTGGCGCAGTACAGCAGCAACGCCATCCCGCCCTCAACATACGCCTTCTGCGCCAACAGCATTCGCTTGACATCGGCGTGTTCGATGATCGGGATCTGCGGCGTCGTCGGGTCCTTGGCCTTCACCGGTCTGCCCTGTGGACGTTCGCGGGCGTAGTCCACCGACTTGAGGTATCCGGTGTAGCCCAGTGCCACCGCACCCATACCTACGCCGAGGCGTGCCTCGTTCATCATGGTGAACATGTAGGTGATGCCGCGGTGCGGCTCGCCGACGAGATAACCGACGGCGCCGTCGAAGTTCAGGACGGTGTTGGTGATACCCCGCTGCCCCATCTTGTGGTTCAGCCCGGCGATGACGACGTTGTTGCGCTCGCCGATCGAACCATCGTCATTGACAAGATATTTCGGGACGATGAACAGCGAGATGCCCTTGGTGCCCGCCGGTCCGCCCGGGATCTTGGCCAGCACCAGATTGACGATGTTCTCGGTCAGCTCGTGCTCGGCGCCGGAGATCCACATCTTCGAACCGAACAGCCGGTATGTGCCGTCGGGCTGCGGTTCGGCCCGGGTGAGGATGTCGGCGAGCGACGAACCGGCCTGTGTCTCGGACAGTGCCATCGTTCCGGAGAACCGCCCGGCCAGCATGGGTTTGACGAAGGTCTCGATCTGCTCGGGGGTGCCGAACTTCGCGAGCAGGTTCGCGTTGGCCATGGTGAGCATGACGTAACCCGAGGTGCTGACGTTGGCGGCCGCAATCCAGGCGAACGCCGCCTGGGCGACGGTCATCGGCAACTGAGCGCCGCCCAAGTCGTGGTCCATGCCCATGCCCACGAGATCGGCCTGGGCGAATGCGTCCAGCGCCTCCTTGACCTCACCGATGACGGTCACCTTCTCACCGTCGAACTGTGGCTCGTTGGCGTCGCTCTTCTTGTTGTGCGGTGCGAAATACCGCGTCGCCAACTGCTCACACAGCTCGAGCACCGCGTCGAACGTCTCGCGGGAGTGCTCGGCGAAGCGGTCACGCTTGGTCAGTTCGTCGACCCGCAGCCACTCGTAGAGCAGGAAATCGAGATCCCGTCGCGACAGCAAGTTCGATCTCATCTGACTCACCGGCTAGTTGGCTGCGCTGATGTTCACACCCAGCGGCTCGGACTCTCGCACCGTTTCGTCGCGGATCAATCCGCGCAACAGCGCGGTACTGAACTCGACGGCGATCTCCTGCGCGGTGCGCCGACCGTGCGGCCGCAGCCAGCGGTAGGACCCCAGCGTCATCCCGATGTAGCCGAGGGCCAGAACGTGGCTGTCACAGTCGTAGAACTCGCCGCTGGCGATGCCGCGGTCGATGACGTCACGCACGTGCTCGTAGACCTGGGTTTCCTTCTCCCTGATGTAAGCCACCTGCTCTTCGGTGAACCACTCCGTGATGTAGGGGCCTTCCTGAAAGTAAACCGCCGCGCGCTCGATGTCGCTGGCGATGCCGACCAGCAGCCGACGGGTGAAGTGGTAGATGGTCTCCCTGGCCGACGCGGTCGGGTCGTCGTGCAGGGCATCGACGGTGAAGTCGGCAGCGCCCTTGTAGATGTCGTAGAGGATCAGCGCTTTGCTGGCGTAGTAGTGGTACACCGTGGCCTTGTTCAGGCCGACGGCGTCGGCGACGTCGTCCATCCGGGTGCCGTGATACCCACGAGCGGCGAACAGCTTGGTGGCGACGGCCAGCAATTCCTCGCGACGTGACATCCCGTTCGAGGCTTCCGGTGACGAGGCTGGCATGGCGACTCACTATATGCAGGCCCGGAGCGGATCCGGGGTATCAATCAACTGGTTGGCTAGTTTATGCGTTGAGGGTGTCGCCAGTTCGGCGGCAGGTCTAGACTCGGGCGAGAACCAGCCGCGACACGAGAGGTGATGACGTGGATCCCAATCCCGATTATGACGCGAGCGACGAGCTGGAATACGGCGCGAACTGGTTCGCCTGGATTCTGCGTGGCGTATATCCGCCGCCTGCCTATCCCCCCGTCTAACCCCCGTCTACGCCTCGCTCGCGCGAGGGAGAGCCCGGATGCTCACCCGGACGGCGAGATAGATCACCGACGAGGTGACCACGAATATCGGCCAGCCCATCGCGATACGCGCCGCCGCCAGTAGCCCCTCCTGATCCGTGTCATACAGGTAGTTCTGCACCAGAAAGCGTGACCACGATGCCGTCGCCATCACGGCGGTGGCTATGTCGAACGCCAGTCGAACCTTCGGAACTCGACGCCACGTGTCGTCGCGACCCGTCATCCATGCCCACCCGACACCGACGAGTGGTCTGCGGATCACGATCGAAAAGGTGAAGGCGAGCGCCAACCCGAGATACATCCAGATGCCGGGCAGATAGAAGTCCTTGGCCCTTCCGGTGATCAAGGCGAACGCCGCGCACACCGCGATGCCCGCGAATCCCAATATCGCGGGCCGGGTGGACTCCCTCCGGAACAGCTGCCACGCCAAAATGAGCGACGCGACGGTGATCGCGGCGATGAGCGCCGGACGCAAACCGGTCACCGAGTTCGTCACCGCGAACGTGGTGACCGGTAGCGCCGTGTACACCAGCCCGCGCACCCCGCCGGCGCGAACCAGCAGCGCAGCGGCGGGCGGTCTGGACTCGGTCATCACCGCGAACCTTACGTGGACCTCGGGAGCTCGCCTCAGCTGCGAATCGGGGTAAGCCGCTTACCGGCGGAGGGGCACAACGTCGCCAAGAGGCGGATGGGAGACTTTTCGGATGATTATCGGGATACCGCGCGAATCCCTGGCGGGTGAGACGCGGGTTGCCGCTACGCCGCAAACCGTCGGACAACTGCTCAAACTGGGCTACACGGTCGTCGTCGAGTCGGGCGCAGGCGCTGCCTCCAGCTTTGCCGATGCGGCCTACGTGGAGGCCGGCGCCAGTGTGGGTGACCCCTGGGCGGCCGACGTCGTCCTCAAGGTCAACGCCCCCTCCGACGATGAGATCGCCAAGGTACGTGACGGCGCGACACTGGTCAGCCTGATCTCCCCGGCGCTGAACCCGGAACTGGTCGAGAAGCTGTCCGCCCGCCCCATCACCGTGCTGGCGATGGACGCCGTGCCACGTATCTCGCGAGCGCAGTCCCTGGACGTGCTGTCGTCGATGGCGAACATCGCGGGGTACCGCGCGGTCGTCGAGGCCGCGCACAGCTTCGGCAGGTTCTTCACCGGGCAGGTGACCGCGGCGGGCAAGGTGCCGCCGGCCAGGGTGCTCGTGGTCGGCGCGGGTGTCGCCGGCCTGGCCGCCGTCGGCGCGGCCGGCAGCCTCGGTGCGGTCGTCAAGGCCACCGACCCGCGGCCCGAGGTCGCCGATCAGGTGCGCTCCCTCGGCGGCGAGTACATGCCCGTCGATCCGGAGACGGCCGAGGTCTCGGCGACCGGCTACGCCAAGGAGATGGGCGACGACTACAAAGCCCGCGAGGCCGCCCTGTACGCCGAGTTGGCCAAAGAGGTCGACATCATCATCACCACCGCGCTGATCCCTGGTAAGCCCGCGCCGCGCATCATCACCGCCGACATGGTCGCGTCGATGAAGCCGGGCAGTGTGCTCGTCGACATGGCCGCCGCCAACGGCGGCAACGTCGAGGGCACCGTCAAGGATCAGGCGATCGTCACCGACCACGGCGTGACGATCATCGGCTACACCGATCTGGCGGGGCGTCTGCCCGCCACCGCGTCGCAGCTCTACGGCACCAACCTGGTGAACCTGCTCAAGCTGCTCACCCCGGAGAAGGACGGACAGCTCACCCTGGACTTCGACGATGTCGTTCAGCGGTCGGTCACCGTGGTCCGCGACGGTGAGACGACGTGGCCGCCGCCACCGGTGCAGGTGTCCGCGGCGCCCGCGGCTGCCGCTGCCGCCCCGGTCGAGCACAAACCCGCCAAGACTCCGATGTCGACCCGACGCCGGCTGGGCATCACCTTCGCCGCCGCCGCGGTGCTGTTCGCCCTCATCGCACTGTCCCCCGCCGCGCTGCAGGTACACCTGACGGTGTTCGCGCTGGCGATCGTCATCGGCTACTACGTGATCGGCAACGTGCACCACGCGCTGCACACGCCGCTGATGTCGGTGACCAACGCGATCTCGGGCATCATCGTCGTCGGCGCACTGCTGCAGATCGGCCACGGTGACAGGGGAAATGGCACAGTCATCACCGTCCTTGCATTTCTGGCGATCCTGCTGGCCAGCATCAACGTCTTCGGTGGCTTCGCGGTGACCCGCCGCATGCTGGCGATGTTCTCGAGGAGCTAAGCGCATGTTCACCATAGAGACTGCCGCGACCGCAGCCTACGTCGTCGCCGCGCTGTTGTTCATCCTGGCGCTGGCCGGGCTGTCCAGGCACGAGACATCAAGGGCCGGTAACAGTTTCGGCATCGCCGGGATGGCCGTCGCGCTACTCGCGACGATCGCGCTCGCGCTGGCGCGGCACATCGAACCGCTGGGCCTCGGCCTGCTCGTCGGCGCGATGGTCATCGGTGCCGCGATCGGTCTGTGGCGCGCCAAGGTCGTCGAGATGACCGGCATGCCCGAGCTCATCGCGTTGCTGCACAGCTTCGTCGGCCTGGCCGCCGTGCTGGTCGGCTGGAACGGCTACCTGCACGTCGAGGGTGATGCCACCGGCGCTGAAGCGGTGCAGCTCGGCACCGAAGGAATGCTGGGCATTCACTCCGCCGAGGTCGTCATCGGAGTCTTCATCGGAGCGGTGACGTTCACCGGCTCGATCGTCGCCAACCTGAAATTGTCGGCCCGGATCAAGTCCGCGCCGATGATGCTGCCCGGCAAGAACGTGCTCAACGTCGGCGCCCTGGTGGTGTTCGCCGCGCTCACCGTGTGGTTCGTCATCGACCCCCAGCTGTGGCTGCTGATCGTCGTCACGGTGCTGGCTCTGCTGCTCGGTTGGCATCTGGTCGCGTCGATCGGCGGCGGCGACATGCCCGTCGTGGTGTCGATGCTCAACAGCTATTCGGGCTGGGCCGCGGCGGCGTCGGGCTTCCTGCTGTCCAACGATCTGCTCATCGTGACCGGCGCGCTGGTCGGCTCCTCCGGTGCCTACCTGTCCTACATCATGTGCAAGGCCATGAACCGGTCGTTCATCTCGGTGATCGCCGGCGGCTTCGGTATCGAAGCCGGCCCGGCGGATGACAAGGACTACGGCACCCACCGCGAGATCGACGCCGACAGCGCGGCCGACCTGCTCGCCTCGGCGCACTCCGTGATCATCACGCCCGGCTACGGCATGGCCGTCGCCCAAGCCCAGTACGGCGTCGCGGACCTGACCCGCAAGCTGCGCGACCGCGGCGTCAATGTCCGGTTCGGTATCCACCCCGTCGCGGGACGCCTGCCCGGCCACATGAACGTGCTGCTGGCCGAGGCCAAGGTGCCCTACGACATCGTGCTGGAGATGGACGAGATCAACGACGACTTCAGCGACACCGACGTCGTACTGGTCATCGGCGCCAACGACACCGTCAACCCGGCGGCCTCCGAGGACCCGAGCAGCCCGATCGCCGGTATGCCGGTGCTCACGGTCTGGAACGCCAACAACGTCATCGTGTTCAAGCGGTCGATGGCATCGGGCTACGCGGGCGTGCAGAACCCGCTGTTCTTCCGGGAGAACACCCAGATGCTGTTCGGCGACGCCAAGGACCGGGTGGACGCCATCAACGCCGCGCTCTCGGAATCGGTTTCCGCCGGCCACTAGAGTCTGCACTCATGCCGGTCGACAGGTTGTTGCCCACCGACGATGCCCGTGACCTGATCGCGCTCACCCGTGAGATCGCCGACAAGGTTCTCGATCCGGTGGTCGACACCCATGAGAAGGACGAGACCTACCCCGACGGCGTGTTCCCCGCCCTCGGCGCGGCGGGATTGTTGAGCCTTCCGCAGCCCGAGGAGTGGGGTGGCGGCGGGCAACCGTTCGAGGTGTACCTGCAGGTGCTCGAGGAACTGGCGGCGCGGTGGGCGGCCGTGGCGGTGGCGGTCAGCGTGCACAGCCTGTCGTCGCATCCGTTGCTGATGTTCGGTACCGAGGAACAGAAGCAACGCTGGCTTCCGGACATGCTGTCCGGCAGCCAGATCGGGGCGTACAGCCTGTCGGAGCCGCAGGCCGGCTCCGATGCTGCGGCCCTGCGGTGCGCCGCTGTGTCTTCCGACGGCGCGACGGCGCCTGGCTACGTGCTCAACGGTTCCAAGTCCTGGATCACCCACGGCGGGGTCGCCGACTTCTACACGTTGTTCGCGCGGACCGGCGAAGGGTCAAGGGGCATCTCGTGTTTCCTGGTACCCGGCGATCTGCCCGGGCTCAGCTTCGGCAAGCCCGAGGAGAAGATGGGACTGCATGCGGTCCCGACCACCTCTGCGTTCTACGACAACGCGCACATCGGCGCGGACCGCCGTATCGGTGCCGATGGCCAGGGGCTGCAGATCGCGTTCAGCGCGTTGGACTCGGGCCGGCTCGGCATCGCCGCGGTGGCCACCGGCCTGGCGCAGGCGGCGCTGGACGAAGCGGTGCGTTATGCGAACGAGCGAACGACGTTCGGCCGCAAGATCATCGACCATCAGGGGCTGGGATTCCTGTTGGCGGACATGAGTGCGGCTGTGGTCAGCGCACGGGCGACGTACCTCGATGCCGCGCGTCGTCGCGATCTGAACCTCCCGTACTCGGCGCAGGCCAGTGTGGCCAAGTTGGTCGCCACGGACGCGGCGATGAAGGTGACCACCGATGCCGTGCAGGTGTTCGGTGGCGCCGGGTACACGCGCGACTATCGCGTCGAGCGGTACATGCGAGAGGCCAAGATCATGCAGATCTTCGAGGGCACCAACCAGATTCAGCGACTGGTCATCGCGCGCGGCCTGACGAACTGAGCGCGATCGGCACGGTTCGGTCATCGAAATCAACGAAATTCAGGGATTCATTCGAACTTTCGCTGCACAACGTTGAAAGCGATGGCCTACCCGTGAGCCTTACCTCTTCTCCGGTGAACGATCACCGCGCCGATGACCGCACCCACCATCACGACCAGTCCCAAGAATGCGCCAATGATGAAGACGATCGCCATGACGATTTCCGAATCACCACCCGCCTCGATGGCGTACGACGGGTCAGAAGGGTCGTACGTGATCTCGACTTCGTCACCGACATCGGGGTTGTTGCCCGTGAACCAGACGATCTCGGCGCTGACGGGTGTGCCACCGTCGGTGGTGAACTCGACGGTGACGGTGTCGGTGAAGACCTCCACATCGGTGACGGTTGCAGTGGTCGTCACACCATAGGAATCGAGATAGCCGCTGGACCAGTAGCCCGCATACGCGATACCACCGAAGATCAGCGAGCCGATCAGGCTGACGACGGCCACGCACCAGAGCAGGACGGCCCACACCGCTGACGGCCCGGCGGGAGGGCCGTACGGCGACCACTGCGGCGGCGGCGAAGGCCACCCGTGGTTGGCCGGTCCATACTGTGGATACGGTTGTGCAGGGTCATGCGGAGGCTGCCATTGCGTAGGCTCCATCGCTTCATGGTGGCGCACAATTCGCGAGGGACCAACCTATTGGATGAATTCGGTTATGGCGTTCACGAATTCGCCTGGCGCCTCGACCATCGGGCTGTGCCCCGATCCTGGAATGACGACCGGCGTCAGCCCCGCCCCGCGGTAGCGCTCGACGTTCGCCGCCGTGGGCGTCAGCTCGTCGCGCTCACCCCAGACGACCAGCACCGGCTGCTCGAGGCGGGCGATGCGGTCCACCGCCGCGGGCGCCCCGTCCTGGCCGCGGGCATGACACAGCCCCGAATGTGTCAACTGCTCCAGCGATCGGTGAGCCAGCGGCGGCACCGCGAAATCGGTGGCAAAGCCCGTCTGCAACGCGCTGTCGCTGATCGCATCCACGGGGCGCAGCCTGTCGATGGCCTGCCCAATGATCGGGGCGCAAGCCAACCCGGCCAACGCGGGCATCTCTGCGAGGCTCATTTCGGCGGGGGTATCGGAGATCACAACTCGCTCAACACGTTCGGGATCCTGCCCGGCGAGAGCCAGCGCCACGGACCCGCCCATCGAATGTCCCACCAGTACGGCGTGGCGCACCTCGAGCGCATCGAGCGCGTTGCGCACGGCGTTGGCCTGGCTTTCGATCCGGTAACTCTCGGCGTTGCGGGGAGCCTCTGACCCGCCGTGGCCGACGAGATCGATGGCGACCACGCGTTGCGCGGGCAACGCCGCCGCGACGCGATCCCACCACTGGACCGACGCCGAATAGCCGTGCAACAAAACGACCGCGCGATCGCCAGGCGGGCCGAACTCCTTGACGTTGAGGTCCGGGCCGTCGAGTTCGATGACCCGCCCGCCGTCGAACGGCTGGGCCTGACGTGTCGCCCTGGCTACGAGGAATGCGTTCACCACCAGCGCGGCGACCACGACGACGATCGCGATCACGCTGATTCGCCACTTCATCCGTCGGACGCTACCGCTGGGGCTGCATTGCGCGCCAACGTTTTTTCAGCCGATCGGCTCCGGCGGCGATGTCGCGATCACCTGCGTGCCGTGACCGGCCACGGAGTCGATCTCCATCGAACCGCCCATCGCATCGAACCGCGCCAGCAGCGACCCGAGCCCGATATGTCCGTCGGCGACATAGCTTTCGACACTCGCAGGGTCGAAGCCCGTCCCGTCGTCGGTGATGGTCAACACCACCCTGTCGCGGCGCCGCGACAGACTCACCCGGACATTGCTCGCGCGCGCGTGCTTGCCGATGTTGTTGAGCAGTTCTCGCGCCGCCCGGTACAGCAGCTGCTGCGACTCGGGCTTTCCGACGTCCGCCAGGTCGGCCTCCACGGTGCAATCGGAGCGAGCCTGGAACTGCCGCAGCAGTTCTCGCACGGCCTCCGTCAGCCCGAGCTGAGCAAGCACCTGCGGGTGCAGCTCGGTCACCGTGGACCGCAGCGCGGCGGCCGTCTGCTGCAGCGCGGCGTGCACGGCCTCCAGCGCAGGATCGCCGGTGCGCTCGCGAACCTCGTCGAGGTCGAGGCGGGCCGCCAACAACGTCTGCAGCGGGCCGTCGTGCAGATGCTCGGCGACTTCCCGGTTGTGCCGTTCATCGGCCTGCATCGCCTCGGACACCAGCTGCCGACGGACCTCCTGCAGCCTCGTCACACGCGCTCGTCGCGACACCAGAACCAGACACAGCGCTGTGGTGGCCGCCGCCGCCCAGAGCAGAAACCCGAAGTGCGAGTAGACGATGTCCGGCATGCCGACGGTGTCGTCGCGCTTGGAGTACACGATCCACACCCCGAGATAGCACAGCGCCGTGCCGGTGCCGAGGATCGCGGTACGCCACGGCCGGTCCTGGAAGGCGATCGCGACCGGCAGCAGGAAGAAGACCGGCAGCAGGGCCGCCGTCGCTCCCCCGGAAACCAGGCACAGCAGCACGGCGACGAGGACATCGAAGGTCGTCGAGGTCCAGTCCGCCCAGCGCGGCACCGGACCGCGCAGCACCACGACGAGCCACACCACGGCGGCGGCCGCGTAGATCCCCAGCACCACCTCATACACGCCGGGCAGCCAGTGGTCGACGTCCCACGTCCACACCAGCAGCCCGATCAGCGCGATCAGCGGCAGCCGGAGGAACGCGCTGACGCGCACGGGTTCTGCGGCGAGGTATCGGGCGATGCGGTCGAGCAAAGCTATTCCAGCAGTTTGCGGCGCATCGCCTCGGCCACGGCGGCGGCGCGGTCGTTGACGCCGAGTTTCTCGTAGAGGCGCTGCACGTGGGTCTTGACGGTCGACGGCGCGAGGAACAATTCCTTGGCCATCGCGGGGATGCTGCTGCCCGCGGCGATCAGCTTGAGTACTTCGCGTTCACGCGGACTGAGCACCGGTCCCTCGGGTTCGGCGCGTTTACGTATCTCACCGGCCAGGCCGGCGGCGAGGCTGGGTGCCACGACGTCACGGCCCTTCGCGCAGTCCAGCACCGCGTTCACGAGTTCGGAGCGGCTCGACTCCTTGGGCAGGAATCCGGCCGCACCCTCCTGTAGCGCACGGAAGACGATCGCCGACTCGTCGTGCGCCGAGATCAGCAGGACGCGGGTCGGCAGTTCGTCGCGGACCACCGCGGCGGCGACTTCGGCGCCGTCCATCCCCGGCATGCGGTAATCCAGCAACGCGACCTGCGGCTGATGCGTACGGATCGCCTCGAGTGCCGAAACACCGTCGTCAGCCTCGGCGACCACCTCGATCGACCCGCTGGATATCAGCGCACGGACGACTCCGTCGCGAAACATCGGATGGTCGTCACCCACCACGACTCGCACTTTTTCGCTGGTCAGGCCCGTCGACACAGCTGCCAGCTTCGCACAGCCACCTGCGTTGTTCATCCGAATGAATGACACGCGGTTTATCCGCGCCGCCGTTCTCTTACGCGACATACAGATCCGCGGCGGGCAAGCACTCTTGAGTCATCGCCGGAACAAGCCGGCAAGAAGTACCAAACATCAAGTGACACAGGAGGATTGCAATGAACACCAAAACGATCCGCCACATCCCCTGGTTCTTCGCGCTGCCGCTTCCATCGGTCGCCGTCCCCCGATCGGGGGACATCGGATTCCCCCAGGTCAAAGGTCGATCAGCGGACAGACTGCAGGGTCGCAGCGGGCAATAGTTATCCCAACGCCGGAACAGCCGGCAAGGGAAAACCGAAGACCTCGACCAGACAGGAAAGAAACTCCCGTGACCACCACCCGAATCTTCGCCCGCTTCATCGCTCTTCCCGTCGTCTCCGCCGGCATTCTCGGTGGCGCCGCCCTCGGCCTGGCCGGGATGGCCAACGCGGGCACGTACTCGTACCACCCCGAGCCGCGACCGGGCATCGTCGCGACCCCGAACGTCATCGCCCGTCCTCCGGTCATCGTGATGCCCCGCCATCACAGCTACCCCGCCGGCGAAGGGTTCGTCATCGACGTCCCGTCGGGCGACTAACTCAAGACCACCCTCCACAAGAGACCCCCGCCGGTCCTCTCACCACAGCGGGATGTCGACCCCGTGCTCGGACTCCAGTCGCGGACCGAAGTACCGGCGCTCCGCCTCCTGGATCCTGACGTCGTTGATGCTGGCCTCCCGGCGCGCCTGGGGGCACCTCCCGCTTGCGGGGGACAGACCGTCTGAATCGAACTCCCACAGTTCATTGCCGTAACTGCGGTACCACTGGCCGCCTGCGTCGCGGCATTCGTACTGAAACCGCACCGCGATCCGATTGCCGTGGAAGTCCCACAGGCTCTTGCGCAGGACGTAGTCGAGTTCGCGTTGCCACTTCTGGGTCAGGAACGCGACGATCGCGGCGCGTCCGACGACATGCACGCCGCGGTTGCGCCACTGCGAGTCCGGGGTGTACGCCAAGCTGACCCGCTCCGGGTCGCGGGTGTTCCAGGCGTCCTCGGCGGCTTGCACCTTCTGGACGGCGGTCTCGTGCGTGAAGGGCGGGAGCGGCGGACGGCTTTCGGTCATGCCCTGTTATACGTGTCATGGACTGCCGCGATTCCCGTTTTTTACGGGTGTCATATCGTGACTGTCATGGACTTCGCGATGTCGGCCAAAGGGCAGGACTACCACAAGCGGCTCTCCGATTTCATGATCGAGTACGTCTTTCCCGCGGAGAAGGACTACGAGGCCTACCGGCACGAGAAGGGCCGTGACGACCACACCGTCCCGCCCGTGATCGAGGACCTCAAGAAGCTGGCCAAGGAACGCGGGCTGTGGAACCTGTTCCTGCCCGCCGAGTCGGGGCTGACGAACCTCGAATACGCGCCGCTGGCCGAGCTCACCGGCTGGAGCATGGAGATCGCTCCCGAGGTGACCAACTGCGCGGCCCCCGACACCGGCAACATGGAAACCCTGCACCTGTTCGCCAACTCCGAGCAGAGCAAGCAGTGGCTCGAGCCGCTGCTCAACGGAGAGATCCGCAGTGCGTTCGCGATGACGGAGCCCGCGGTGGCCTCCAGCGACGCCCGCAACATCCAGACCACGATGCTGCGCGACGGCGGCGACTACGTGATCAACGGCCGCAAATGGTGGATATCCGGGGCAGCCGATCCCCGCTGCAAGCTCCTCATCGTGATGGGCCGCACCAACCCTGATGCCGCCAGCCATCAGCAGCAGTCGATGATTCTTGTCCCCGTCGATACGCCGGGTGTGTCGATCGAGCGGTCGCTGCCGGTTTTCGGGTGGCAGGACCAGCACGGCCACTGCGAGGTCAGCTTCGACAACGTACGGGTGCCGGTGACGAATCTGCTCCACGAGGAGGGCAGCGGTTTCGCGATTGCTCAGGCCCGCTTGGGGCCTGGCCGCATCCATCACTGCATGCGTGCCATCGGGGTGGCCGAGCGGGCGCTGGCACTGATGGTCGACCGGGTGAACAATCGCATCGCGTTCGGTAAGCCGTTGGCCGAGCAGGGCGTGGTCCAACAGCAGGTGGCGTTGTCACGCAACGAGATCGACCAGGCGCGGCTGTTGTGCCACAAGGCAGCGTGGGTGATCGACGAGAAGGGCAACAAGGAGGCGCGCAACGAGGTCGCGATGATCAAGGCGGTCGCCCCGCAGATGGCGTGCAACGTCATCGACCGCGCGATCCAGGTGCACGGCGCGGCGGGCGTCAGCGACGACACCGTGCTGGCTCGGCTCTACGGCTGGCACCGGGCCATGCGCCTGTTCGACGGCCCGGACGAGGTCCACATGCGGACCATCGCGCGGGCCGAACTCGGCAGGGAGAAGTCGGCTTTCGCCGCGGCGGTCACCGCTGGGTCTTCTCGGTGACCCCGAACCCTGACGCCCTGTCAGGGGCATGGAACTTCCGTGACATCGCCGAAGAGGCGGGCATCCGGCCGGGCAGGTTCTTCCGGTCCAGCGAGTTGAGCGGGCTCGACGATTCGGGTCAGGAGGCGCTGCTCCGATTCGGCATCACCGACGTCGCCGACCTTCGCTCCGACCGTGAGGTCGAACGTCGCGGACAGGGCCGGGTACCCGGCGGCGTCGTGGTTCACCGGCTGCCGTTCCACGAACTGTCCAAACCGGGTGCCGAGGCGCCGCACGAGCAGAGCTTCGAGCGGATGATGACGGAAAAGCCCGACGACGAGGACGTCGCGGTCGCCGCGGGCCGGTTCATGACCGAGGAATACGAGCGCTTCCCGACCCTGGCCGGCGCACAACTGGCTGTGCGGCAGGTCATTTCGATGCTGACCGAGGAACGGCCGGTCATCACGCATTGCTTCGCGGGCAAGGACCGCACCGGTTTCACCGTCGCGACCGTGCTCGAGGCCGTCGGCGTCGACCGCGACGCGATCATGGCGGATTTCCTGCGCAGTAACGCCGCGGTGCCCCGGCTTCGGGAGAGCATCCTCGAGTCGATCCGCAATCGGTCCGAGGACACCACCGACGAGATCGTGACCTTCGCGGAGGCCCGGCTCACCGAAGAGGTGCTGGGCGTGCGTGAGGTGTACCTCGACGCGTCCAGGAAAACCATCGACGACCAATACGGCTCGTTGGGTAATTACCTTGAGGCTCTGGGTGTTACGGGGACACAACTGGATCGGTTGCGCCGCTCGCTACTGGGTTAGGTAGACCCCGAACACCCACGCAACCGTGGCGAACAGGGCCCCGGCGAGTTCGACACCCATCGACAGCGCGACACCCTTCACGGCGTGCTTGGTCGACGTCCACGCCGCCCGCTGGTCGCCGCGGGTGGACAACTCGGCCAGATAGACGCCCAACACGAAGCCGATCACCAGGCCGATCACCGGGATCACGAAGAAGCCGATGATGCCCAGCACCGCACCCGCCGCCAGGCTCAGCGTGCGCACGTCGTTGGCCCGCATCCGCTTGACCGGCCAGGTGTACTTGATCAGGGTGGCCGCGCCGAGCAGCGCGGTGACCACCCCGAGCGTCACCCAGCCCGTGAGGTTGTTCTCGACGACGGCCCAGACCGCGATCGCGGCGAACACCAGCAGCGTGCCGGGCAGCAGCGGCACCACGATGCCGACGATGCCGACGGCGATGGCGAGCGCTACGAGGATGATGCCGACGGTGCTCACGACACGAACTTAACGGGTCAGGGCTTTCTGGCGCGCACCCACTGGAATGTTGCGAGGGTCTTGGACCGTACGCCTTCCATACCGAGGCCCTCGAGGATGTCGGCGAGCTCGTCCTCGGCGAAGAAGTTGGCCTGGCCCTCAGGCAGCAGACGCAGCAGCGGTCCGAGGTTCCCGGCGGTCGGCACCATGATGGCCATCCGCCCGCCGGGCTTGAGCACCCTGGCCATCTCGGCGAGCGTCTGCGCCGGATCAGGTATCAGCTGCAGCACGGCCAGCGACGTGGTCGCGTCGACCGTCTCGTCGCGCAGGGGAAGCCGCTGCGCGTCCGCGCGCATGAAGCCGACGTTCGGGCCCGCTTGGGCTTCGACCGCGCGGGCCAGCATCGGCTCGGAGATGTCGAGACCGAGCGCGAGGCCTTCCGGGCCTGCCGCCTCGCCCAGTTGTGCGGTCACATTGCCGGGACCACTGCCGACGTCCAGGGCCACCCCGCCGGACGGGATGTTCAACCACTCGACCGGAAGCCGCCACACGCCGGCCACCCTGCGGGCCAGCGCCTGCGCGTTGTCGTAGAGCATCGAGCCGATCCCCGAAGCCCACGCGGCTTGAATCAGGCCGGTGTTCTTTGGTGTGCCCGTCGCGAGCTCATCGGTCAGCAGGTCCAGATAGCCCTTGCTGACGTCGGGATTCGCGGGCGGATCCGACAAAAGATCCAGCGCCCTGCGGAGTGCCTGCGGGAGATCGGTGTGCAACTGATCGGTCACCCCTCCACGCTACGCCGCGGTGATCAGGTGTCGAGTTGGTCGGCGAGGTCGAGAAAATCCGTTGCCGTGAAGTCGAATTCACCGTCGGTGACCTTGTGTGCTCGCTGGTTGGGACCGTATTCGAGCGGACGGGTGACGTAGGCGGTCATCAGCCCCGCGTCGCGCGCGGCCCGCAGGTCGCCGGGATGCGCTGCGACCAGCATCAGCTCACCGGGAGCAACGTCGAGTAGGCCGGCGCAACCGAGGTATGCCTCGGGATCGGGTTTGTAGTGACGGAACAACTCGGCGGAGATCACGCAGTCCCACGGCAGCCCCGCGCGCTTGGCCATGTTGGTCAGCAGCGACATGTTGCCGTTCGACAGCGTCGTGATGACGAAGCGTTCCTTCAGCCGAGTGAGGCCCGCGACGCTGTCGGGCCACGGGTCCAGCCGGTGCCACGCGCGGTTGAGATGGTCGACGTCGGCATCGCTGACCGAGGTGATGCCCGCCTCACGCAGTAGCTCGTCGAGGATCATCCGGTGCAGGACGTCGATCTTGGTCCACGGCAGCTCGCCGCGGCGCACCCGATCCATCGCGGGCAAATAGCCTTTGCGCCAACCGTCGGCCATGGCAGCCCAATCTGCCTGTACGCCATGGCTTTCGCCGAATGTCTCGAGCTCGGCGATGATGCTCGAACGCCAGTCGACGACGGTGCCGAACGTGTCGAACGCCAACGCCTTCGGCATCACGGTTCCAGCACGACCTTGCCGAGCACACCGCCGTCGGCCAGGCTCTGCAGTGCCTCGGCGCCGTTGGCCAACGGGAATCGCACCGGCGGCGGAGGTCGCAGACCGGCCCGGACCAGCTCGGCCACGCCGAACTCGAAGAGCGACTGCGCGCCCGGGGTGCGGTTGACGTACTCGCCGTATCCCACGCCGATGACCGAGACGTTGCGCAACAGCAGCCGGTTCACCTTGACCATGGGAATCCCACCGCCCGAGGCGAATCCGAGTACCAGGAGCCTGCCCTCGGTGGCCAGCGCGCGGATCGCGTCGTCGAACACCTCACCGCCGACCGGATCGACCACCAGGTCGACACCGCGGCCGTCGGTATGGTCCTTGACCGTCTGCAACCACCCATCGGTCAGCGGCAGCACCACGTCGGCGCCCAGTGACTTCACGAACTCGGTGCCGTGTGGCCGGTGCACCATCGCAATCACCTTGGCGCCCAGCGCCTTCGCCACCTGGACGGCGGCCGTGCCCACACCACCGGCCGATCCGAGGACCAGCACTGTTTCGCCGGCCCGCAGGGCTCCGCGTTTGGCGAGCGCGAAGTACATCGTCTGGTAATTGCCCAGGAGCGCAACGGCTTCAGCATCATCGAGATCGTCGGGGGTCGGCCGCAGGTTGGCGGGCGGCACGGCGACGCGTTGCGCCCAGGCACCCAACATCGTCAGCGCGGTCACCCGCTGGCCGGGCTTGAACTCCGATTCGTACGGCGCGGACACCACTACCCCCGCCGCCTCCATCCCGGGAATGAACGGAGGCTCCAGCCGCAGCTGGTACTCGCCGCGCAGCAGTAGCAGGTCGGGGAAGCTCACGCCGGCAGCACCGACGTCGACGACCACGACCTCGTCACTGGGGACAACCTCGTCTACGTCTACGTAGGCCAACCCCGATGGACCGGAAAGATTTTGCGCGACAAGCGCCTTCACTTTCTAGCCGAGTGAGAACGTGGCGCGCTGCGCCGCCGACAGATCGGTGATCTCGCTCCACTTACCGGCCACGTCTTCGACCGAAGGCACCTCGGAGAACGTCACGCCCTCGTTCTGGAACAGCGCTGCCCGTTGCACTTTGCCGCCGCCGACGATGAACACCGATGCGGTCTCGGGCAGTTCCTCTGTGCACAGGTACGCGACCACCGGGGCGACGTACTCGGGGGTGAGCTTCTCGAAGACCTCGGGCGGCAGGATGTCCTGGGTCATCCGGGTGGCCGCGATGGGCGCCACGGCGTTCGTCTTGATGTTGTACTTCGCGCCCTCCTGGGCCAGCGTGTTGATCAGCCCGACGAGGCCGAGCTTGGCCGCACCGTAGTTGGCCTGACCGAAGTTGCCGAAGAGCCCGCTGGTCGAGGTGGCCACGACGACGCGGCCAAAGTTGTTCTCGCGGAAGTGCGGCCATGCCGCGCGGATCACGTTGTAGCCGCCGTAGAGGTGCACCTTGAGCACGGCGTCCCAGTTCGCGAACTCCATCTTGTGGAACGTGCCGTCGCGCAGGATGCCCGCGTTGCTCACCACACCGTCGACCTTGCCGAACTCGTCGATCGCGGTCTTGATGATGTTCTCGGCGCCCTCTTGTTCGGCCACCGAGTCGTAGTTCGCCACGGCGCGCCCGCCCGCGTCCTTGATCTCCTTGACGACCTCGTCGGCCATGTTGTGGCCGGCGCCGGTGCCGTCACGCGAACCGCCGAGATCGTTGACGACGACGCTGGCGCCCTCCCTGGCAAGGGTCAACGCATATTCTCGCCCGAGCCCGCCTCCGGCACCGGTGACGACGATGACACGATCCTGCACTCCTGGCATGGGGTTCCTTTCTCAGAACAACCGTTTCGCGAGCTTCAAAGCCTTCTCTGTATACGGGGGGTAGATGAACGCGCCGACATCGGGTCGGGTCGGCTTGGTCATCACGGTCTTCTTGTGGCTGAACTGCTCGAAGCCGAACTTGCCGTGATAGGCGCCCATACCCGACGGGCCGACACCACCGAACGGGAGCTTGTTGGTGGCGAAATGGAACAGCAGGTGGTTGACCACCATGCCGCCGGCCGCGACCTCTTTGATCACCCGTTCGCGAATGCTCTTGGTCTTCGTGAACAGGTAAGCGGCCAGCGGCTTAGGCCGGGAATTCACGAAACTGATTGCGTCGTCGAGGGATTGCACGGTCATGATCGGCAGGATCGGGCCGAAGATCTCGTCGGTCATCAGTGATTCGGCGGGGTCGGGGTCGACCACAACGGTGGGCTGGATCTTGATCGTCGACGCGTCCGAACCCCCGCCCGCGACGACAGTGCCCTTGGTGGCCGCCAGCGATGCGGTGAGCCGGGCGAAGTGGCGCTCATTCACGATGCGCTTACCGCCGGGGTTGTCCGCCTCGAATGTCGCGACGGCGTCCTTGATCTTGTCGACGAGCTCGTCGCGGATCTTGGCGTCGGCGAGCACGTAGTCCGGCGCGATGCAGATCTGACCTGAGTTGATCAGCTTGGTCCAGGCGATGCGCTTGGCGGCGACCTCGATGTCCGCATCAGCGGCCACGATCACCGGGCTCTTTCCCCCGAGCTCGAGGGTGACCGGTGTCAGATGGGGTGCGGCGGCCTCATAGACCTTGCGGCCGATCTCGGTGCCGCCGGTGAAGCAGATGTGGTCGAAGCCCTGCGCGATGAGTTCCTGGCTGCAGCCGGCGTCGCCCTCGATGACGGCGATCGCGTCATTGTCGAGATACCGCGGCACCAGCTCGGCCATCAGGGCCGACGACGCCGGGCACACCTCGGACGGTTTCATGAGCACGGTATTGCCCGCTGCGATGGCGCCGACGGCGGGGCCGAGCGTCAGGACGAACGGGAAGTTCCACGCGCCGATGACCAGGACGGTGCCGTACGGCTCGTATTCAACCCAGCCGCGGCCGGGCAGCTGCGACATCTCCAGCAGCCGGTACTTGCGGCGCATCCACTTCTTGACGTTCTTCGCCGCATCCTTGGCCTCGCCCGCCGTGCTGGCGATATCGGCCAGCCAGGCTTCGAACGGGCCTCGGCCCAGGTCTTTGTCGAGGGCCTCCATGATGGCGCCCTCGTTGTCGTTCATCATTTTCTCCAGCGCCAGCAGCTGCTGCTTGCGCCACTCGACGCTGCGGGTCCGGCCGGACGCGAACGTCTCCCGCAGCTTGCGGACGGTGCCGGGGATGTCTGGGGTGGCCTTGGCCTCAGCGGCGGCGAATTCGGTGGTCATGGTGGGTGTCCTTCCTGACCCTGGGAACACCCGATACTAACCAACCGGTTGGGCAGCGCTGAAGGGGCAACTTTCTGCCCCTCCCGTCCTCCGTTCGGGCCGTCAGCCCGACTTCTCGCCGGTGACGAACGACGAGAAGGCGTCTTCATCGGATTGCTCGGGCGGCAACACCCACCGGTCGAGCCGGCGCATCTCGTCGGCAGAGGTCACAGAAGACGCCTGCCATCCATGCGCGCTGAGCCACTCGGCCACGTCAGCGCGGTCGGGGTCGTTGTACATCAGCTCGGCGACGTCGGGCGCGTCCTGCATCCCGAACTGCGCGGCGATGCGATCGAACTTCTCCCGGAACTCGGCCCGCCGGTCGTCGGATCGGTGGCCGACGGTCTCTGCGGCCACGCGGCTGTCAGGGGCACTGAGCGCGGTGATCTGCTCGAACAACCGGTCCTGGGCTTGCGCAGGCAGGTACATCAACAGGCCCTCGGCCAGCCATGCGGTCGGAGCATCGGCATCGAACCCGGCTTCGCGCAAGGCATTCGGCCAATCCAGCCGAAGGTCGATGGCCACCGCATTGCGCTTGGCCGACGGCAGCACGCCGTGCTCAGCCATTCTCGCGGCCTTGTACTCGAGGACCTTGGGCTGGTCGATCTCGTAGACGACGGTGTCGGCCGGCCAGTCCAGCCGGTAGGCCCGCGAGTCCAGGCCCGACGCCAGGATCACGACCTGGCGGATGCCTGCGGTCGCGGCGTCTGTGGAATCGCCACCTCCGGTGGCGGAAGCGAAGAACGCATCGAAGAAGTGGGTGCGCACGGCCTGGTAGTTGCCCATGTGCTCGAAGATCGCGCCGACCTCGGCATCGGCCTCGGCGACCTTTGCGGCGAACTCCTCGCTGCGCACGATGTCCCATACGCCCGGGCCGACGCCGGCGACCAGCATCTCGGCATAGGGATCGCGGATCAGAGGATCGGCCTTGGCGGTCTCACCGGCTCGGGCCGCCGCCACCATGACTGCCGTCGACCCGACGCTGGTCGCGATATCCCAGGTGTCGTCGTGCGTGCGCAATGAGCCCATGGCGCCATGCTAGCCAGATACAGACAAACAGTTAGCCGAGCTATACGAACTGTGGGAGATGCAACACTCAGTCGCTCAGTTGCCAGAGCTTGTTGGCGAGCAGCAGCTCGAACTTCTTCACGACCCCGGAGAGCTCGTCGTGACCGCCGACAAAACCCGCGTAGAACCCGATACCCCACATCATCGCGACCAGCATCTCGACGAGGTCGCTGACGTCCGTGTCGGTAGTGAGCTCACCTGTCTTGATTGCGTCGTCGACCGCCCACGCGATGAACTCGCGTGAATTGCGCAACGAATCGTGCTCGTCGCCGCTCAGTTCCGGATGCCGCTGCGACTCCAGCACCGAGGTCACGAGAAAGGCTGCCGCCGAACGGTCTTCGGAATCGGCCTGGATCGCCGCGGTGAAGAACGCGGACAACCGATTCAGCAGGTTCGTTTCGGACTTCGCGCGCGCCTGGCCCGCGCTAACTACGAGCGCATCTGTTTGCTCGACAACCTGGGCCCACAGCACCCGCTTACTCGCGAAGTAGTGGTTGATCGCCGGACGGGTCAAACCCGCGCGGATGGCGATCGCCTGAAACGTGGCGGCGTCGTACCCAAGTTCGCTGAAGACCTCGCGCGCGGCTCCTATGATGCGCTCCCGCGTTTCGGCGGCCTTCGCTGCAGGCGGGCGACCCGGACCCCTACTCGCGGTGTGTTGCGGCACAGTCAAATTGTGCCACAGCCCACTGGTGGGACTGCGCGGTATTACCTGCGGGGCTCCCAAGATCGTCATTTCAGCAAAGAAATGGGAGTCGCAACACCGAAGGTCGACGTAGAGATTCGATTGTCCGAGCACTAGGGTGCCGTCCCATGGCCAGCGTCGTTTCTCGGAAGGCCTACTTCGAGACCGGTCTCGATGTGCTGTCCGATCTCGGCTATGGGGGGCTCAAGCTTGCAGAGGTCTGTCACCGTCTCGGTGTCACGACCGGTTCCTTCTACCACTACTTCACCAATTGGCCGACCTACACCAAGGAACTGGTCGCGCACTGGGTGCAGGAGCGGACCGTGCTGGTCATTCAGGCGGTGCGCGGCGAGACGGACCCGCGCCGTCGCATCGACACCCTGATCGAGGTCGCACTGGGCCTGCCCCACGGCGCGGAGGCGGCGATTCGGGTGTGGAGTTCCCTGGATCCGCACGTGCGCGAGGTGCAGGCCATGGTCGACCGGCAGCGATTCGAGATCATGTACTCCTCGGCGTTAGAGATCCTGCAGATCAAACGGCAAGCGGAGGTCTTCGCCGCATGGTCGGTGTATGTGCTCGTCGGTTACGAACAGTCCGCCCTGCCCCCCGACCCGGATGCATTGGCGTGGATCGCCGGACAGATTCGCGGCAAGCTCGACAACGACGGGTTCGCATCGGTGCCCGATAGTGACTGACGCAGCACCCGCCACCGAGCCGGTCGAGGTCGAGCACGTCCAGCATGTCCTAGCGATGCTGCGGGAGCGTCTGTACGGGGCGATGTCGTGCCTGGCGACGCTGGCGATTCTGGCGCGGTACAGCGACGAGGAAACCAGCGCCTTGGCAAGGATTCTCGACGTCGCGGTGGCCACCGGCGGTCTGTGGGCCGCCAGCCTGCTGTCGCACTTCGTGGCGCAGATGGCGGTGTTCGGTAAGGCACCTCGCGGGCGGCACTGGATCCAGCTACTTCAGGCGTCAGGTCAGATTCTTTGGGCCGCCGTTCCCCCGGTGATCGTCTTGCTGCTCGCGGTGTTCGACATCCTCGACACCGACACCGCGATGTGGATCGGAATGTGGACGCTGGTGGGCGAGCTGGGTGTCATCGCGTTTCTCGCGATGCGACGCACCCGGTTGCCGGGGTGGCAGCAGGCGATATCGGTCGCCGGTCTCGTCGGCCTCGGGCTGCTCGTCGTCGGCATCAAGACGCTTGCCCACTGACATGACGAACCTGTGGCGTCGCGCGGTCGACCGGCTTCGGCAGCGCGATCCCGAGTTCGACGCGCTGCGGCGTGCCGTGCGCGCGGCGCTCGTGTTGCCGGTTGCGGCGGCGGTCGGGTTCGCGGTCGGCGATTCGCAGACAGCGCTGTTCAGCATCTTCGGCTCGGTGGCACTGCTCATCATGGTGGACTTCCCCGGAAACCGTCCGGCCCGGGCACTCGCCTACTTCGGGCTCGGCCTCAACGGCTTCGTCCTGATCACCCTCGGGACGCTGGTGGCCGACCATCCGTGGATCAGTGTCGCAGTGATGTTCGTCCTCGGTGTGGTGGTGACGTTTTCCGGTGTGCTCAGCGAGATCGTCGCCGCCGGCCAGCGGGCCACCCTTCTGACGTTCGTACTGCCCGCCTGCACACCGGTCGGCCCGATCGGCGATCGTCTGCTCGGTTGGGTCGTCGCGCTGGCGGTGTGCGTGCCCGCCGCCCTGTTCCTCCTCCCGCCGCGCCATCACGACGAGTTGCGCCGTCATTCGGCACTGGTGTGCACCCGGCTGGCCGACACCTTGGAGGGCAGCGGAAGCGCCAAAGACGCGACCCGAGCGATGAATTCGCTGTGGGAGAGCTTCCTGGGCGCCGACTTCCGGCCGGTCGGGCTCACCGCGGGCAGCCGGGCGCTGGTGCGGGTCGTCGACGACCTCGGCTTCCTGGCGGACCGCATCACCGACGACACCGGCCGCCAACTCGGTGACCTCAAGCCACCGTTGGTCCGCGTGCTGCGGGATTGCGCTGCCGTACTCAGTGTTCCCGAACCCTCGGCTCGCGCGGCCCGAGGCACGGATCTCAACTCCGCACTGGCCGAACTGCGATCGATCGCGCAGGGCCGCTATCGCGAGGACATCCTCGAGATACTCGGAGTGCCCGACGACGCGGCCGCCGTGGATGTCGGGCGAAAGCTGTTGGGGCGACGCACCTTCTCGGCCACCGTCGGTGTGACCGGCCGAATCATCCGCAACGCCGCCGAGGCCGACGCGCGTCCGGTCTGGGCGCGGGTCCTCGGCCGACGCCTGCCGCCGACGGGAACCGCCGACTGGGTGATGCCGGAGACGGCGGCGGTGGCGGCGATCACCAAGGGACTGGTCGCCACCAGGGCGGTGGTGCTGCGCAGCAGTCTGCGTACCGGTCTCGGCCTGGCCCTTGCTGTCGCCGTCACCCAGGTGTTCCCACTGCAGAACGGCTTCTGGGTCGTGTTGGGCGCCATGTCGGTGCTGCGCAGCAGTGCGCTGTCGACCGGCACGCGCGTCGTGCGTGCGGTCGCGGGGACCACGCTCGGCTTCCTCCTGGGTGTGGTCGTCATCGAACTGGTCGGGGTCGACCCGATCGTCATGTGGGTCCTGCTGCCGGTGGTGGCGTTCGGTTCGGCTTTCGTGCCCGAGGTCGCGTCGTTCATCGCCGGTCAGGCGGCGTTCACCATGATGGTGCTGATCATCTTCAACCTGATCAGGCCGACGGGGTGGAGCGTCGGGCTGATCCGCATCCAGGACGTCATCATCGGCGCCGGAGTGGGCATCGTCGTTTCGGTCCTGCTGTGGCCGCGCGGCGTGCGCACCCGGGTGTCGAAGGTCATCGACGCGTCCTTCGCCGTCGGCGCGTCGTTTCTCACGGCGGCGGTACTGCGGGTCACCCGCGGTGCGTCCGAGGAGGCCACCGACAAGGTGATCGCGCTCAGTCACGACGCCCTCGAGGCTTCACGCACCGTGGACGACGCTGTGCGACAGTATCTTTCGGAGAGCGGCGGGGCCGCCGACGTCCGGGCTCCGATCGTACGGCGGGCCAACCGCGCGGTCCGGTTGCGCGCTGCCGCCGAATTGATCGCCGACGTCGTCCCACCACCGCACGGTGTGTACCCGCGTACCCGCGCAGTGCTCGAGAGTCACACCAAAGCGGTGTGCCGTCACGTCACCGGCGGTTCAGCCGGGACGGCGCTGGACCCGATCAGCGACGACTTGGTGATCGCGCTGCGCGCCGACGCCTCCGACGACGAATTGGCGGTTGCGGCGGCGCTGCCGTTGGTGACCGCCGCCGCGCACATCGGGGAGCTGGAGCTCCTCTATCCGAGAAGCGATTCCAGCGACCACGACGATCTCGGCGTCAAACCCGGTGCGGCATGAGTGCGTCCGGCGGGATGGCGCCGAACTTGCCGTTGTTGTAATCCTCGAGCGCCTCGATGAGTTCCGTCTTGGTGTTCATCACGAACGGTCCGTACTGGAACACCGGCTCCCGGATCGGCTTGCCGCCGAGCAGCAGAACCTCGAGTGCGGGGCGGTGCGCATCTTGGCCCGCGTCGGCGCTAACGGTGATCCGGTCGCCCGGCCCGAGCACGGCCAACTGGCCCTGGTGAATGGGATGACCGACCGGTCCGACCGCGCCGCGTCCCGAGAGCACATAGACGAGCGCGTTGAAGTCGCGGTTCCACGGGAGGTTCAACCTGGCTCCCGGCTGGATCGTGCTGTGCGCCATGGTGATCGGAGTGTGCGTGGCGCCGGGGCCCTGATGTTCAGCGATATCGCCCGCGATGAGGCGGACCAGGGCCCCACCGTCATCGGAGGACAGCAGTTTGGCCTGGGTCCCCTCGATGGCCTGATACCTGGGCGTGGCGAACTTGTCCTCGCGCGGCAGATTCACCCATAGCTGGATGCCGTGGAACAGGCCGCCGCTCTCGACCAGTTCGGCCGGCGGCGTCTCGATGTGCAGGATTCCCGACCCCGCGGTCATCCACTGCGTGGCACCGTCGGTGATCAATCCGCCGCCGCCATGCGAATCCTGGTGGGCGAAGCGACCGTCCAGCATGTAGGTGACGGTCTCGAACCCGCGGTGCGGATGCCAATCGGTGCCTCTGGGCTCGCCCGGCTCGTACTCCACCTCGCCCATCTGGTCCATGTGGACGAATGGATCGAGGTCGGCGCTGTTGACGCCGGCGAACGCCCGCACGACAGGGAAACCCTCACCTTCGTAGCCGCGTGGACCGGTGGTGACCGACCGGACGGGACGTTCGGTGTCGGACGGTTCGGCCGCGGCGATCCGCGGCAGTGTCAGGGTGTCAGCGGTGATAGCAGGCATGCCACGACTAACCGGACCGTAGTCCGGATTATTCCGTGTTATTCCAGAGCGCTCAGCGCCGCTGCCCGCGCTTGCGCCGCGGTGCTCGCCGCGAGCACGGCGTCGGCCGCGTCGCGGCACTGCTGCAGTGACACCTGAGCGAGTTTGGCGCCCACACCCTGTACGGCCGCGGCGGCGGCCGACAACGACGTCACACCCAAGCCCGCGAGCACGCAGGCGAGCAGGGGATCCGCGGCGGCTTCCCCGCACACACCGACAGGCTTGCCCACCGAGGCGCCCGCCCTCGCCGCCATGGCCACCAGGGTCAGCACCGCGGGCTGCCACGGGTCGGTGAGCGCAGCGAGTTCGGCCGACATACGGTCGGCGGCCATCGTGTACTGCGCCAGATCGTTGGTGCCGATCGACAGGAAGTCCACGTGTTCGAGAATGCGGTCGGCCAGCAGTGCGGCAGCCGGCACCTCGATCATCACGCCCGGTGTCAACCCGTGCGAACGGACCTGCGCGGCAAAGTGTTCGGCCTCCTGTGCCGTCGCGATCATCGGTGCCATCACCCACGGCGGGTTGCCGGTGCGCTTGGCAGCGGCGGCAATGGCCTCGAGTTGACGGTCCAGCAGCGCCGGGTTGATGCCCGCGACGCGGATGCCGCGCACACCGAGCGCGGGGTTGGCCTCGTTGGGATGTTCGGCGAACTTCAGCGGCTTGTCCGAACCCGCGTCCAGTGTCCTGACCACCACCTTGTGCCCGGCGAATGCGTCGAGCACCTCGGCGTAGATGTCGGTCTGCTCATCGACGGTCGGCTCGGTTTCCCGATTGAGGAAGCACAGTTCGGTGCGGAACAACCCGATGCCCTCCGCCGCGGTGTCCCTGGCGGCCCGCGCGGCGGCGCCGTCCTGCACGTTGGCAAGGACCGCGACCGCGTGACCGTCGGAGGTGGCACCGGGTCCGGACCAGCCCGCGGCGCGTTCGGCGTCTTGCCGCGCCGCCTCGACCGCCTGGTCCGCGGACGCTGAGTCCGGCGTGACGATGACGGTCCCCGCGGTGCCGTCGACGAGCACCATCGTTCCGGCCTCGACGGCGTCCAGGCCCTCGACGGCGACGACGCACGGGATACCGAGCTGGCGCGCGATGATCGCCGTGTGGCTGGTGGGCCCACCCAGGGTCGTGGCCAGCGCGACGACGAGCGTCGGGTCCAGACCTGCGGTGTCGGCCGGGGCGAGGTCGTCGGCGCAGAGGATCGACGGCGCCGCGGGCATCGGCACGCCCGGTTCGGGCAATCCGTTCAGTTCTGCGATCACGCGGTCGCGGATGTCGCGCAGGTCTGTCACCCGTTCGGCCATGAGCCCGCCGAGTTTGGTGAACATCTCGGCGAACTGGTCCACCGCGCCGATCACCGCGCGTACCGCGGGCGCGCCGGTGGCGATGCGCTTCTCGGCGGCGGCCAGCCATGCTCGGTCCTGCGCCAGGGTCGCGGTGGCGGCCAGCACCTCCGAGGCGGCGCCGGTCGCATGGGCCGCGCGGTCACGCAGCCGGGTCGCGACCGCCGATGCGGCGGCGGCGAAACGGGCGGCCTCCGCGGGACGGTCCGGTTCGGCCACATCGCCCGCGTCGTCGATGGACGTGGGCAGCCGACCCGGCCGGATCACCGGTGCGTAGGCCACGCCGGGCACCACCGGGACGCCACGAAGGGCCGTGCCGGGCAACAGTGACGTGTTCGTGGATGAAGCGGTCATGTGAACCAGATTACAAGAAATGGTTGACAAGTCAACACAAACAGTAGTAAAACCAATTAAATCAACATTCAGAAGCACGGATACCCACACATACGGAGCGCCATGTACGCCGAAGAGCGTCAGCAAGCGATCGCCTCGCTGGTGATTGCCAACGGCCGCGCCTCGGTCGCCGAACTGGCGCAGGCCCACGACGTCACCACCGAGACGGTGCGGCGTGACCTCGCCGCACTCGAGAGGGCCGGGGTCCTGCGGCGCGTGCACGGCGGCGCGGTTCCGGTGCGCGCTCTGCATCTCGTCGAGGCCGGCGTGGGCGAACGAGAGGCCACCCGAGCCGAACACAAGGACGCCATCGCGGCCGCCGCCGCCGAACTCCTCCCCCAAGACGGCTCCACCGTCCTGCTGGACGCGGGCACCACCACTGCGCGCATCGCCGCCCACCTGCCCACCGATCGCGAACTGGTCGTGGTGACCAACTCGATACCCGTCGCCGCGCGCCTGGCCGCCATGCCCTCGGTCTCGCTGCAACTGCTCGGCGGCAGGGTGCGCGGTGTCACGCAGGCCGCGGTCGGCGAACAGACGCTGCGAGTACTGGACACGCTCCGCGTGGACATGGCGTTCATCGGGACCAACGGCATCAGCGTCCGGCACGGTCTGTCCACGCCGGACAGCGACGAGGCCGCGGTGAAGCGCGCGATGGTGACCGCAGCGAATTATGTAGTGGCGGTGGCGGACTCCTCCAAGATCGGCCGCGAAGACTTCGTCAGTTTCGCGCCGCTGTCCAGTGTCGACACCCTGATCACCGACGCTGAGATCACCGGCGCTGATCGCGCACAGCTCACCGACCACGGCGTCGAGGTGGTGGTCGCATGATCGTCACCGTCACGCCCAACCCGAGCATCGACCGCACCGTCACCCTCACCACACCGCTGACGCGCGGCAGTGTGCACCGGGTCACCTCGGTCACCACCGAAGCGGGCGGCAAGGGCGTCAACGTCGCGCGTGCGTTGACGGCGGCCAGTGTCGAGGCGGTCGCGCTTCTTCCCGCGCCCGCGGCGGATCCGTTGATCACCGCTCTGCACAACGCCGCGGTGCCGTTTCGTTGTGTACCGACGGAGATGCCGGTGCGGACCAACCTCACGATCACCGAACTCGACGGAACGACAACCAAACTCAACGAACCGGGTGCTGCGCTGGACGCGGCCACCGTCGGCATCCTCACCCAGTCTGTGGTCGCCGCGGCGGAATCCGCATCGTGGGTGGTGTTGTCGGGTTCACTGCCGCCCGGTGTCCCCGACGATTGGTATGCCGACGTCGTGGCGCGCCTCGCCACCTTCGGCTGCCGGGTCGCCGTCGACACCTCCGAGGCTCCGCTGACGGCCCTCGTCCAGTCGTTCGACGTGGCCGCTCCCAACCTCATCAAACCCAACGCCGAGGAACTCGCCAGTGTGCTGGGCCTCTCGCCTATGGCACTGGAAGCCGCTGTCGCCCAGTGCGATCCGGAACCGGTGATATCCGCAGCCCGACGGTTGATCGATCGGGGCGTCGGCGCGGTGCTCGCCACCCTCGGCGCCGCGGGCGCCGTCCTCGTCGACGACAACGGCGGCTGGTTCGCCACCCCGCCGCCGATCACCCCGCGCAGCACCGTCGGCGCCGGTGATGCCGCCCTCGCCGGATACGTCCGCGCCGAAGTCGGTGGCGCGACACCGCCGGAGCGCCTGCGGATGGCCGTCGCCTACGGCAGCGCCGCGGCCGCTCTACCCGGCTCGGCTCAGCCACGGCCCGCCGATCTCGACCTCGATGCCGTCCACGTGACACCAGTAGCCCCCGCCAACGAACCGAAGGTAATGCCATGACCGACGTCTCGATCATCAACACCGACCTGGTCCTGCTCGATGCCGACGCAGGAGAAGACAAGCAGTCGGTGATACGCAGGCTCGTCCAGCGCCTCGCCGATTCCGGGCGCTCCACGGACGCCGACGGCCTCTTCGCCGCGGCGATGGCGCGTGAGGAGCAGTCGGCCACCGGCCTGCCCGGTGGTATCGCGATCCCGCACTGCCGCTCACCGCACGTCGACACCGCTTCGATCGGTTTCGCGCGGCTGAACCCGCCCGTCGATTTCGGCGCGCCGGACGGACCCGCCGACCTGGCGTTCCTGATCGCCGCCCCGGAGTCCGGCGGTGCCGAGCACATGAAGCTGCTGTCCAGCCTCGCCCGCGCACTGGTGCGCAAGGACTTCGTGGAGTCGTTGCGGCAAGCATCCACCCCCGACGAGGTGGTCACGCTCGTCGACGGTGTGCTGAACCCCGAAAAGCCATCTCCTGCAAAAGAATCCGCTCCCACGCAAGCCAGGACGCTGCTCGCGGTGACCGCCTGCCCCACCGGTATCGCGCATACCTACATGGCCGCCGACTCGCTGGTCGCGGCGGCCAAGAAGGCCGGCGCCACGCTGCACGTCGAGACGCAGGGCTCCTCCGGCAGCACCCCGCTGGACGCGGAGACGATCGCGGCGGCCGACGCCGTCATCTTCGCCACCGATGTCGGCGTCAAGGACAAGCAGCGCTTCGCCGGTAAGCCCGTCGTCGCCTCCGGGGTGAAGCGGGCGATCAACGAACCAGACAAGATGGTCGCCGAAGCCCTTGCCGCCGCCGACGATCCGAACGCCGCCCGCGTCGAGGGAGGCGCCGGCCCGTCGGCGCCGAGCGGCGCAGCCCGGGCCGGCAACGTCGGCTGGGGCACCCGCACGCGGCAGATCCTGCTCACCGGCGTGAGCTACATGATCCCGTTCGTCGCCGCGGGCGGCCTGCTGATCGCACTCGGATTCCTGCTCGCCGGATACGACATCGCGAACACACCGGACGGGGCCGAACCACTGTCGTTCGGCATGAACTCGCTGGGCAGCCATATCGCCACCGAGAACACCTTGACCAACCTGCCCTCCGGTGGCCTGCTCCAATACCTCGGCGCGGTGCTGTTCACCCTCGGCGGGCTGGCCTTCATGTTCCTGGTGCCCGCGCTGGCCGGCTACATCTCGTTCGCGATCGCCGACCGGCCGGGCATCGCCCCCGGCTTCACCGCGGGCGCGGTCGCCGTGTTCGTCGGCGGCGGCTTCATCGGCGGTATCGTCGGCGGCCTCATCGCCGGCTTCACCGCACTGTGGATCAGCCGGATCGCCGCACCGCGATGGCTGCGGGGTCTGATGCCGGTCGTGATCATCCCGCTGTTCGCCTCACTGGTCGTCGGCCTGCTGATGTTCCTGCTGCTCGGCCGCCCGTTGGCCGCCATCACGTCGGGCCTGACCAACTGGCTCGGCGGCATGACCGGAAGCTCCGTCATCATCCTCGGCGTCATCCTCGGCCTGATGATGTGCTTCGACCTCGGCGGCCCGGTCAACAAGGCGGCCTACGCGTTCGCCACCGCGGGGCTCAACGTCGCCGACCCCGCCTCGTTGCGCATCATGGCCGCGGTGATGGCCGCGGGTATGGTTCCTCCGCTCGCGATGGCGCTGGCCTCGGCGGTCCGGCCCACGCTTTTCACCGAACCGGAGCGGGAAAACGGTCGGGCCGCTTGGCTTCTCGGCGCCTCCTTCATCTCTGAAGGCGCGATCCCGTTCGCCGCGGCCGATCCACTGAGGGTGATCCCGTCGATGATGTTCGGCGGCGCCATCACCGGTGCGTTGATCATGGCGTTCGACGTCACACTGAAGGCTCCGCACGGCGGAATCTTCGTCTTCTTCGCGATCGGGAACCTGCTCTGGTTCCTCGTCGCCCTCGCCGCGGGCACCGTGGCGGGCGCACTCGCCGTCGTCGCCGCCAAGCAGTTCATCAAGCCCAACACGCAAACCGAAGAGGCGCCCGCGCTCGCGGCCGTCTGATTCCACCCACCATTGAAGGAGAACCATGCCCAGCAAGACCGTCATCGTCGGATCGGCCATCGGTCTACACGCCCGCCCCGCAGCGATCATCGCCGAGGAAGTGGTCAAGGCCGGAGTGCCCGTCACGCTCTCGATGGACGGCGGCGAGCCCGTCGACGCAGGATCTGCGCTGATGATCATGACGTTGGGCGCAGGCAACGGCGCTGAGGTGACCGTCGACTGTGACGACGCGGACGTGCTCGCCACCGTCGCGGGATTGGTGCAGCAGGACTTAGACGCCTAGGACGCCTGATCTGAGGTGAGGCCCCTCACGTGCGCTGAGCCAAGATTGCGGACCTGACCCCCTTCGCCGCCCTTTAAGATTGGCTGCGTGCAATCAGGCAGTTCGCTCGGCGAGATGGTTTGTGCTGCCCTGGGGCCCGTAGAGGGTTTGCTGTGGGTGCACCGGCATAATGCCACCTGGTCGAGAATCGGGGGAGGTGCGTAACGAGTGCACCGTATTGGTGTGCTGCTGACGGTGCTGTTGCTGGCACTGATCAGCGCTCCTCCGGCAGCGGCTATCGAGCCCCCCAAGATCGATCCGGCGGCGATGCCACCCGACGCGACGGGGCCCGACCAGCCCATGGAACAACGCCGCGTCTGCTCCGCCCCGACGGCGTTTCCCAACGCGAATTTCGCCGACAAGCCGTGGGCGAACGATTACCTGCGCCTAGCTGAGGCACAGAAGTTCGCCACGGGTGCGGGCATCACCGTCGCGGTCATCGACACCGGGGTCAACGGCTCACCGCGCGTCCCCGCAGAACCCGGCGGCGACTTCGTCGACCAGGCCGGTGACGGGATGTCGGACTGCGATTCCCACGGCACGCTGACGGCATCGATCATCGCAGGCAGGCCGGCGCCGACGGACGGCTTCATCGGGGTCGCGCCCGACGCCCGCATCCTGTCGCTGCGGCAGACCTCGGAAGCCTTCCAAACCGTTGGCGCGCGTACCGACCCCAATGACCCGAACTCGACGCAGACGGCCGGTTCGCTGCGCAGCCTGGCCCGTGCGGTCGTGCACGCGGCCAACCTCGGCGCACAGGTCATCAACATCAGCGAGGCCGCCTGCTACAAGGTGACGAGGCTGATCGACGAGGCGGGGCTGGGCGCCGCGATCAACTACGCGGTCAACGTCAAGGGCGCGGTCATCATCGTCGCGGCGGGCAACACCGGCCAGGACTGCAGCCAGAACCCACCACCCGATCCGTCGATACCCGCGGACCCGCGCGGCTGGAAGCAGGTGCAGACGATCGTCAGCCCAGCGTGGTACTCGCCGCTGGTGCTGACCGTCGGCGGCGTCGCCCCCAACGGTCAACCGAGCACCTTTTCGATGTCCGGACCGTGGGTGGGTGCCGCGGCCCCCGCGGAGAATCTCGTCGCGCTCGGCTACGACGGACGGCCGGTCAACGCGCTGACTGGTCAAGACGGTCCGATTCCGATCAGCGGCACCTCGTTCGCCGCCGCCTACGTGTCCGGGCTGGCCGCGCTGCTCAAACAACGCTTCCCCGTTCTGACGCCCGCTCAGATCATGAACCGGATCACCGCAACCGCACGACATCCGGGCGGAGGCGTCGACAACTACGTCGGTGCCGGCGTCATCGATCCGGTCGCCGCGTTGACGTGGGACGTGCCCGCAGGACCGCAGCAGGTGCCCTATCAGGTCAAGGAAGTCCCGCCACCGGTGAACATTCCGCCGCCGGACCGGGGACCGATCACCGCAGTCGTCGTCATCGGCTTCGGTCTGGCCCTGGCGCTCGGACTCGGCGCCCTTGCCCGGCGCGCGCTGAGGCGCCGATGAGCGGCTTCAGGTCCTTGTTCGGGCTGCGCCTGACAACCGGCCACGCCATCTGGGCGGCGGTGCTGATACCGGCCGTCATCCTCTTGTTCATCCAGCTCGACCTGCTCTGGGTCGGGATCACCCTGGCGGTGATCATCGCTCTCGCAGCGGTTTTGACCATTCGTGGCCGACGGCTCACCGGCTGGATCGCGGCGGTGTTCGCGTGGCGGCGGCGCCACCGCAGAGTTCCCGAGAGGCCGTCCGAACCGGCCGTCGGGGCGACCGTCATGCCCGGAGATCATGTCGCGGTCCGCTGGCAGGACGGCTACCTGATCGCGGCAATGGAACTCGTCCCGCGGCCGTTCACTCCGACGGTGATCGTCAACGGCGAGGCCTTCACCGACGATGTCGTCGACACCCGGCTTGTCGAGCGGCTGCTCGCGGCGCACTGTCCCGATCTCGAAGCCGACGTGGTGTCGGCGGGCTATCGAGTGGGAAAGACCGCGCCGTCGAGCCTGGTGGCGCTGTACGAGCAGGTCGTCGGACCCTACCCGGCCCCGGCCAATCGACGCACCTGGATCGTGCTGAGGGCCGATCCTGAGCACACCCGAAAATCCGCACAGCGGCGCGACTCCGGCGTCTCGGGGCTGGCGCGGTATCTGGTGGCGTCGACCACGCGGATTGCAGATCAGTTGGCCAGCAACGGTATCGATGCCCAGCCCAGCCGCAGCTTCGACGCCTTCGACCGCGCGACCGAGATCAGCTTCGAGCGCGAGACCTGGTCGGCGATCAAGGGACGCAGCACCTTCACCGCCGCGTACACCGCACCCGGCGGTCCCGACGTCTGGTGGTCGGCGCGCGCCGACCACACGATCACGCGGGTCCGCATTCGGCCGGGGGCGGCTCCCACCGCCACCGTGTTGTTGACGACGCTGGCGAATCCGACTACCCCGCGCGGGTTTTCGTGCCTGTTCGGCGGACAGCGGGCCGCGTTGCTCGGCATCAGCCCCGTCAGCGACCGCCACTACGAACTGCCCGTCGGTTCTGCCGGGGTGCTCGTCGGCGAGACCGCCGACCGCTATCCGGTATACATGCCGTTCGACGACATCGACGTGAGCATCAACGTGGGCGACGCTCGATTGTTCACGCAGTTCGTCGTGCGATCGGCTGCCGCAGGAGCGGTCATCACCCTGCTCCCGCAGTTCGCGGAGTTCGCGGCGTCCGTCAACGGCCACATCGGACAGGAGGCCAAGGTCGCGTGGCCGAACGCGACCACATATCTTGGCCCACACCCCGGTATCGGACGAGTTGTGTTGCGCGACAATTTCATCCAGACACCACGCCATCGTCAGCTGCCAATCCGGCTGATCAACCCGCGTGAAGAGAGCCGCTACCAGATGGTGCTGGAGAGCTGAGAAATGTCGGTCCAGCGGGTCAACCCCGGTTCGCTCACCAGCCAGGCCGCGGAGATGAAGGGCCAGAACTGGCACAACCCCGCCGAGGATCCCGTAGCGCCGCCGGACGCGGTGCCCTCCACGGCCGACGCGATCGCCAACCTCAACCAGAACGCGCAGTCGCTCAAGGAGTTCGAGGAGTGGGCGAAGGTCGAGAATCAACGGATCGCCGAGATGCTCGAGATCGCCGCGCAGGCCTACCAGAAGGTCGACGACGAGTACGGCATCGCGCTCGACGATCCCGAACGGGCCGCGGCCATCAGCGCCATCACCATTCCTTCTCCGCCGACACCAGCGCCCGAAATTCCCGCTCCCGCAGGTACTCCGAGGCTCCTCGACGCCAGTGGATACCGCAACGTCATACAGACGCAAATCGAACTGAGCGCACCGGACACCGGCGCTTCGCTGAAGAGCGCGATGCTGTACTGGTCGGCGGCGTCCAACCGGGTCAAAGGCAACAAGCCGAAACCCCCGCCCGGCGACTGGGAGGGCGACGCCGCCGACGCGGCCTACGCGCGAATGATTGCGTTCGGTAACTGGCTGACGCAACTGTCGGAGGCGTGGCAGGACCTGGCCGAGGCCGCATCGAAAATCTTCAACGCACATGACAAGGCGAAGACCGCGCACGTTCCCATTTACGACGAATACGTCGCGCTGGAAGCGCGCATAAAAGAGCTCGCAGGCGCGCCCGGGCCGCACGCCGGCATTCAAAGACAGATCGATCTGGCCCGCCGGCGGTTGGAAGAGCTGCAGGCGCAGTCCGACGAGGTACGCCAGCAGTACGCCAGCGAGGCGACGTTCACACCGGTGCGGCCGGCGGACCCGCCGTTCAAACCGGCCGACCGCCTCGCCCCCGCGGGCGGCGGTGGCGGCGACGGTGCTGGTGGTGGCGGCGATCAGCCCGCCGGCGATCCCGCGGCAATGGCCCAGAAGATGGGCGAGTCGATGGGCACGTCACCGCAGCAAGCAGGTGCGAGGCAGGGTGGCGGCTCCGGAGGAGGATCGCCATCCGGCGGTGAATCACCCTCGGACGGAGCCCCTTCCGGAAGCAGCCCAAGCGGATCGGAAGGCTCAGGACTCCAGACGGGCACGCCGAGGGCACCCACCGACCCGAGCCTGCGCCCTGCGGCAGGTGGTGGATCGGGCGGCGGCTCAGGTGGTGGAGCCGGCGGCGGCGGATCGGCACCACTCTCACCCGCCGTCTCGGCCGAGACCGTCGCACCCGCCCCACCCATGCCGGTCGCGACGGCGCCGGCGGCAGCCGCGGCCGCCGGCGGTGGCATGGCCGGCGGCATGGGCGGCATGGCACCCATGCACGGGCATGGCGCACAGCAGGGCAAGGAGAAGCGTCGCGATCCGCGCACGGCACCCGACGAGGATCTGTACGTTGAGGACCGCCCGTGGACCGAAGGTGTCGTCGGTAACCGCCGCCGCCGCGAAGTGCAGGACGGCAGGCCGCGCGAACACGACGACGAGCAGGACGACGACGAGTGACCGACGACATGCACCCCGACGTGGCCGTTGTGCTGCAGCAGGCGCAACGGCTGCAGTCGCTGATGGACGAGCAGCTGCACAAGATGAAGAACGAGACGTTCACCGCCACCGACGACGCCGAAACCGTCGAGGTGACGCTCAACGGCCACCACCACCTCACCGGGACCTTCATCGCGGACGGTCTGCTGCGGTTGGGTGCACCGACAGTCGAGCAGCGGCTCAACGAGGCTCTTGGAAAGGCCACCGACGCCGCGTCCAGGTCGATCGAGCTGGACAGGGACCGTATCGACGCCGTCGTCGCCGATATCACCGCGGGTCTGCAGAAGGACTGAGCCCTAGTATCGTTCGTTCGTGGCGAACCGCGATCACGGCGACCCGGGCGATGCCCCCTCGGTCCCTCCCCCGCTCACCGAAGTGGCGAATTCCACCCGCCCGTCCGCGGCCGAGGAAGCCCGCACGATCGCGGCGTCGACCAATACGGGCACGCTTGCCACGCTGACCGCCGCCGGCGATCCGTGGGCGTCGTTCGTGACGTACGGATTGCTCGGCGGCGCACCGGTCTTGTGCGTTTCGAACCTTGCCGAGCACGGTCGCAATCTCGCGGGCGACCCGAGGGCCAGCATCGCGATCGTCGCGCCGAGCTCGGAGTCCGATCCACTGGCCAGCGGCCGCGTGACCCTGGCCGGCGTGGTCGAAGCCCCGACGGACGACGAGTTGGCCGGGGCCCGCGACGCACATCTGGCTGCGGTCGCGGCCGCCAAGTACTACATCGACTACAGCGACTTCACGCTCTGGGTGCTGCGCGTGCAGCGGGTGCGCTGGGTCGGCGGCTACGGGCGAATGGAGTCGACCACCGGCGAGGACTACTCCGCGGCCTCGCCGGATCCGGTGCAGCCGCACGCGGCGGGGGCGATCGCTCATCTGAACGCCGATCACGCCGACTCGCTGGCCGCGATGGCCAAGGCGCTCGGCGGATATCCGGACACCATCGCGGCGACCTGCACCGGTGCCGACCGCTACGGCCTCGATCTGCGGCTGACGACCGAACGCGGCATCGCCTACACGCGGATCGGCTATGCCAAGCCGATCGACTCGCACGATCAATTGCGTTCGGCGACCGTCGAGCTGACACATCGCGCCCGGGGGCACTGAAATACGATCGCCGTATGGCAGATGCGAGCGCACGCCCCGAGACCTGGCCAGCAGCGTTCGAGCTGATCCGAACCCGCGGTTACGAGCACCGCGAGGAACCCTTCAAGCTGGCCAGCGGCCAGCTCAGCCATGACTACATCGACGGCAAGTACGCCATCGACAACGGGGAACGCCTGACGATCGTCAGCCGCGCCATCGCCGACCTGGCCGCGCTGAACGGGATCGAGTTCGACGCGGTCGGCGGGCTCACCATGGGCGCCGACTCGATCGCCATCGGTGTCGCGATGGTCACCGGTAAGGCCTGGTTCTCCGTACGCAAGGAACAGAAGTCGCGCGGTCGCGAGCAGTGGATCGAGGGGACCAGGCTTCAGCCCGGAACCCGGGTGCTGCTCGTGGACGACGTGATCAGCACCGGCGGTTCCACCGAGATCGCACTCGAGCGCGTCGTCGCCGTCGGCGCCGTCGTCGCCGGCGTGATCCCGATGGTGGATCGCGGCGACGTCGCGGCCAAGCGCTTCGCGAAACGCGACGTACCGTTCGCCGCGCTGGTCACCTACCGCGACCTCGGAATCGAACCCGTCAAGGACGTCTGACCCTCACGCGGCGACCACCAGCACACCGCCCGGCTCGACCCCGACCGTGACCGAATCGCCAGGGGTCAGCGCCCTGGCCGCCGCGCCCGATATCTGGGCGTTGATCACCGAACCGTCCGGCATCGCGACGTAGACGCGCGAGATCGGCCCCAGGAACGCGATCGAGCTGACCTTGGGCGTTGCAGCGCCACTGGCCGGCCCGGCGGTGACGGTGACGGCCTCCGGGCGCACCATCGCCAGTCCGGGGCCCGACGTGATCGAACCGGGCAGCGTCGGCACCGCGGTGCCGAGCAGCTGTGCGCGGCCACCCGAAACCTGCACAGGCACTTTGTTGTTCAACCCCACGAACTCCGCGACGAACGGTGTCGCCGGGGTGGCGTACAGGTCGGCGGGCGCGGCCAGCTGTTCGAGCCTGCCCTGATTCATGACACCCACGCGGTCGGCGACGGCGAGCGCCTCCTCCTGATCGTGGGTGACGAACAGCGTCGTGATGCCGACCTCGAGTTGCACCCGCCGTATCTCGTCGCGCAACTGCGCGCGCACCTTGGCGTCCAGCGCCGAGAGCGGCTCGTCGAGCAGCAGCACCCGCGGCTGGATCGCCAGCGCGCGCGCCAACGCGACCCGTTGCTGCTGGCCGCCCGACAACTCGTGCGCGTACTTTGCCTTGTGCGCACCCAAGCCGACCAGGTCGAGCATATCGGCGGCCCGAGATATCCTCTCGCGCTTGTCTTTACCGCGCATCTTCAACCCGAATGCGACGTTGTCGAGCACGGTCAGATGCGGGAAGAGGCTGTACGCCTGGAACACCATGCCCATGTCGCGCTTGTTGGCAGGGACGCGGCTGACATCGCGACCGCCGACGGACACCGTGCCCGACGTGGCGTCGTCGAGGCCCGCGAGGATCCGCAGCGCGGTGGTCTTACCGCAGCCCGACGGACCAAGCAGCGCAACGAGTTCGGACGGTTCGATGTGCAGGCTCAGCCCGTCGAGGGCCTTCACGTCGCCGTACACGCGTGTCAGGCCGGTCAGATCGACGGCCGTACCTTGCGTTTTCGCATTCATGCGGTCACTCCTTGGACTCGTCTGCGCCCGCGTGTCACCAGCGACAGGACAAGGAGCAGCACGAAGCCGAACAACAACACCGCCAGCGAGGCGGCCACCGACGTCGGACCGTCGGTCTTACCGATCGCGACGATCTGCACCTGCAGCGTCTCGAATCCGGACAGCGACGCGATCGTGTATTCGCCGAGCACCACCGCGATCGAGATGAAGGCGGCGGAAAGGACCCCGGACCAGATGTTGGGCACCACGATTCGCAGGATCGTCGTCCCCCATCCCGCGCCCAGCGACCGCGCCGCTTCGGTGAGCGTCTGCAGGTCGATCGACGACAGCGCCGCGTCGAGCGCGCGGTAGGCGAAGGGCAGCACCAGCACCACGTAGACGAACGTCAGCGTCAGTGGGGATTCACCCAAGAAGTACGCCACCCACAGGTACACATTGCGTAGCCCGACCACGATCACCAACGCCGGGATCGTCAGCGGCAGCAGGCACAAGAACTCCACAACGCCCTTGGCCCACGGCGAGCGCAGTCGCACCCAGATCATCGTCGGGACCAGGATCACCAGCGTCGCAATGACTGTGAACACGGCAAGCAGCAGTGAGACCACGATCGCCCGATACAGCGCGTCGTCGGTGACGAGGTTCGTCCATGCCTGCCATGTGCGCCCGTCGTCGACGAGTCGGCGGGTGGAGAAATCCGCCATGGCGTAGAGGGGGAACAGGAAGAACAGGCCGAACGACACCCAGAGCGCGGCGCGGGCTGGACGTTTCATCGCAGCCACCGCGCCGTACGCCGCACCAGGACGTTGTAGGCCGTCATCACCACCGCGACGACGACGATCATCTCGAGCGCGAGCGCGTAGGCGAACCCAGACTGACCGAGCACCACCTCACTGGTCAAGGCGGACCGAATCAGCAGGGGCACGATCGGGCTGCCCTGGCTCACCAACGCGGCGGCGGTCGCGTAGGCGGCAAAGGCGTTGGCGAACAACAACAATGCCGATCCGAGGAAGGCCGGCGTCAACAGGGGTACGGCCACCTCACGGAAGTACTGCCACTTCGACGCGCCGAGACTGACGGCGGCTTCGCGCCATTGCTCGCGCAGGCCTTCGAGCGCGGGCAGGAAGACGATCATCATCAGGGGGATCTGGAAGTACGTGTACACGAGTGTCAGTCCCGCCAGGCCGTAGAGCCATCCCGAGCCGGACAGGTTCCAGCCGAAGACCTCCTGCACCCACACGGTCAGCACTCCGTTGATGCCGATCGTCGCCAGGAACGCGAAAGCCAGTGCCACACCACCGAACTGAGCCAACACGCTGCACAGCGAGATCACCGCCCTGCGCACCATCGACGTGGGCGGGCTGCTCACGATCAGCCACGCCAGCACCGCTCCGAGCACCGCGCCGATGATCGCCGTGCTGGCCGACAACAGCACGCTCGCCCACAGCGCCCCGAGCGCTGTCGACGAGAAGAGCGCGCCGATGCGGCTGAGGGAGAACGCGCCGTCCACGACGAACGCGTTGACGATCACCGTCACCGTCGGGATCACCAGGAACACCATGACGACCGCGAAGAACGGCAGCAGCGGCAGGGCCTCTGTGAGTCGGTTGCGCAGTTGAGTTCCGCCCGGCACGTCAGCCGATCGCTTCAGCCCAGTTATCGGCGAGATACGCAGTGGCCTTGTCGGTCTGCTCGGGGCTCGGCACGGTGACCGGGCCGTCGATCACCGGGATGGAAGCTGCGACCGCCTGATCCAGGGAGCCGTCCGCCATCATGTTGTCCGCACGCACCGGACGCACACCACCTGCCGCGTAAAGGTTCTGGCCTTCGTCGCTGAACAGGAACTCCTGCCACAGCCGCGCAGCCGCGGGATGCGGGGCGTCCTTGTTGATCGCCTGGTAGTAGTAGCCCGCGACCGCGTGGTCCGGCGGAACCAGCACCTGCCACGACGGGAGCTTCTTCGTCTCGACGGAGTTGAGATAGTTCCAGTCGATGACCACCGGGGTCTGGCCGGACTCGATGGTCGCCGGGGTCGGGTCGACCGGCAGGAAGTTGCCCGCCTCGTTGAGCTTGCGGAAGAACTCCACACCCGGTGCGATGTCGTCGGCCGAACCGCCCTGCGACAGCGCGACCATCAGCACACCGGAGAACGCGGCACCGGCCTGCGTCGGATCGCCGTTGAGTGCGACCTTGCCGTTGTATTCGGGCTTGAGCAGATCGTTGACCGAGGTGACCGGCGGCACTGTGGCAGAGTCGAAACCGATCGACATGTAGCCGCCGTAGTCGTTGACCCAGGCCCCGTCGCGCTCCTTATAGGCCATCGGGATGTCGTCCCATACCGCCACCTTGTAGGGCGCGAACATCGCGGTATTGGCCAGCGCCACCGACTGGCCGAGGTCGAACACGTCGGGCGCGGTGCTGCGGCCCCGCTGCTGGTTCGCGGCGTTGATCTCCTCCTGGCTCGACGCGTCGGGCTGTAAGGAGTTCACCTTGATCCCGTACTTGTCCTCGAATGCCTTGATGATGGCAGCGTAGTTGGCCCAAGTCGGCGGCAGCGCAATCACATTCAGCTCACCCTCCTTCTGGGCAGCCTCGACCAGACCGTCCATGCCGCCGAAATCCTCGGCCGACGTGGCCTCCCGCGCATTGACCCCGGATTCTGTCTGCTCTTCCGCGTTGTTCTTCTCCGGAGGTGCGCAGCCGATCAGACCGGTGAGCAGCAGGACCGATGCGGCCGCGGCCGCCGTGAGGCGTGAGAATTTCATTGCCGAACCCTCCGATGGCCGGGAAGCGGCGCAGTGGCGCGGACATGACGGCTGTGCGACGCGGCGTGAAACGATTGCATATGCGGCGCTCGACCCTACCGTGATCACGCCAGACCGTGTGCGTGTTCACACGACTTCGGTTGCCGCGCATATGCGCAGGTAACAGCGATAGCATCAGTGTGTGGCTGAACGCGAAGCCTCGGGGGATTTCGATTACCTGATCGGCGACCTGCCCGAAGCGCCCTCGGATGTCGAGATCTCGGACGGCGACGAGACGCTGCTGGAGTCGGCTCCGGCCGACGACTACGAGCCGGCGCTGCACGACCGTGCCCCGGGGACGTTCGACGCCTTCGACGCGGACACCTGGTACTTCGAACCCGCGCCGGAGCCCTGGTACCGCCGCAGGCAGACATTGGCCGTGTGGATCGCCGTCGGAGCTGCCGCGGCGGCGCTCGTGGTCTCGGCAGTTCTGTTGATCGTTCGGAGTCCCGGCCCGGAGGTGGACACCACGACGCCGACCGAGGCGCCGTCGACCACGACGGCGGTGTCGACCGAACGTACGACCAGTAGCGTGGTGCCGCCGCCGCCAGCGCCTGAGACGTCGGCCGGGCCCATCGACCCCCGCCCGGCGCAGACGGTGCGGCCACAGAACCCGCGGCCGCGCAGCACCCGGCCGCCCGAGATCGGGGTGACGCGCACACCGGTGACGCGGTCACCCATCAGCGTCGCGCCCCAGCCGCGCGGACCACGCTGACACCGCAACCTGTCAGCGCTGATGCCCGCGGTGGTGGAACACGATGCCCGGAACTCCATACCCGAAGAACGGGTATTGGAGCTGGCCGGCCTGTACCGCGGCGGTGCCTGGCTCCGCGGTCACTTGCGCGTTTCCCGGCGTTTCAACGACCGTCGCACCGCCGGTGTTCGTTCGCTCGGATCAGTCCGGGAATCAGTCGTGCTCTACGTCACAGCCGTCAGACGGCGAATCCGCACATCGCCCCTTCGACCATGGCGTCGGCGGATGCGTCGTCCAGCGGTGTGTGCGCGAGCAGCAGGCGGTAGAGCATGGGCCCGATCAGCTGGTCGATCGCCGCGTCCGGGTCCATGTCCGGCCGCAGTTCGCCGCGCGCCACTCCGCGCGCCCAGATCGTTCTCATCAGCGCCCGCCGCGGCGCGACCAGGTGGGTGTGTAGTTCCGCGTTCACCAGCGGGTCGAACTGCGCCTCGCCGATCAGCTGCGCGAATACTCTCCCGCTACCGCCGCCGTAGAAGTGGCCCAGCCCGCGGACCACGCGTCGGAAATCCTCGCGGGCGGACCCCGTGTCCGGATCGGGCGCCTCGGCCATCATCTCCGTCAGGAACGCCTCGACGGCCACCGCGTGCTTGTTGGACCACCACTTGTAGATGGTCGCCTTGCTGACCCCGCTACGGTTGGAGATCTCCTCGGTGGTCATCGCCCGAAGTCCGACTTCTTGCAGCAACTCCGAGGTGGCCCGCAGCACCGCGACCCGCGACTGCTCGCTGCGCGGGCGGCCTGGGCTGCGCGGCGCGGCGTCCTCTGCGGTGCCGGAACTCACGCCCATAACTATCGACCACCAGCTGGGCCTCAGGCGGCGTTCTCACCGACTTCCCACAGTGCGTCGATCGCCTCGAACGCCTGGTTCAGGCTCGCGGCCGCAAGCGGTTTGAGCTCAGCCATCGCTGGATTGACATCCGCCATCGTGAGTTCGGCGACGATGAGGCGAGGCGACAGGCCCGTCATCGACACCGCATGGGGCAACCAAGATTCAGCGTGATCCCAACCCTCTCGAGGTGTGCCCGGACCGTAGCCGCCGCCCCGACTTTCGAGCACGACGAACTCGGTATCGCCGAGCAGACCCGCCCCCGTTTCGGCGTCTATCGACAGCCCGGGCGCGACGATGTGATCCACCCACGCCTTGACCGTGCTCGGCGGGCCGAAGTTGTACAGCGGGAGTCCGAGCACAACCGTGTCGGCACGCTTGATCTCGCCGATCAGTTCGGCGGTCAGCGCCGGTGACGTCACGTCCCCGAGGTGCGGAATCGGATTACTCGCCAGATCGCGATACACGACAGAGCCCTCCGGGTGGGTGTCGCGCCACCGCTGGACGGCACGGGCGGTGAGACGACGGCTGACGGACTGGTCGCCCTGGACCGAGGAGTCGATGTGTAGCAACTGGTTCATCAGTTCCTTCCTCATTGATAGTTAGTGTACTACAAGCTATCTATACCAAATAGATCATCGGCGTATTCCCGTAGGCTGATGACGTGCCAGAACTGTCCGCGCCGCTGCTGGTGCACCTGGCGCGGCGGATGCAGACCGAGGCCGAAGTGGAGTTGATCGCCTTCGGTCTCCGCGCGCGGCACGTCGTCGCCCTGACCCTGCTGCGCGACCTCGGCGAACAGAATCAGTCCGACCTGACCGCCATGCTCGGAATCGACGCGACGAACGTGGTGGGCCTGCTGAACGAACTCGAGTCCGACGGCCTCATCGAGCGCAGGCGCTCGGCCGAAGACCGCCGGCGGCACACCGTGATGCTGACCGCGGCGGGCACACGCACGCTCACCGAGATCGAGAAGGTGCTCTGGGTCGTCGAACAACGTGTGCTCGCCCCGCTGAGCGATTCGGAGCAGCACGATCTGTATGCGCTCCTCGCACGGGCGACCGCGAGCAGCTGCGCCGAGGTCCTTCCGACCACGCAGGCGTGCATCGAGGGTTCGGAATAGTCTGAATCCCATGGCCGAAATCGACGCTGCGGCCCTGTTCGCGCAATCGCCCGTCGCGATGCTCGCCACCGTCGGGCCGGACGGCGCGCCACACGTTGTGCCCGTGGTGTTCGCGGTCAACACCGAGCGCGAACAACCAGTCATCTACACCGCTGTCGACGCCAAACGTAAGTCCACCAAACGGTTGCAGCGGCTGACCAACATCGAGGCCAACCCCCGGGTGAGCGTGCTCGTCGACAACTACGACGAAGACTGGACCCAGCTGTGGTGGGTGCGGGCCGACGGCGTCGCCGAGGTCCACCACAGCGGTGACGAGATGGCCAGCGGCTATGCGCTGCTGCGGCGCAAATACGTTCAGTACCAAAGGCTTGCGCTCGACGGTCCCGTCGTCACGATCGCCGTCGCGCGGTGGTCAGCGTGGCAGGCGTGAATGCCGCTGCGCAACGGTGAACACGGCTACGGCCTCGTCACCAAGTCGCTGCACACCCCACGAGTTGTGTCATTCCCTTGTGCTCGGTGACGGTTCGGAGAATTCTGGTTTAACGAACCTGGAGGGAACGTCATGGCCGACAAGACGACAACTTCCCAAGCCGGAGCTGCTCCCACCGCGGACAGTCCGGCCGCCATCCGCAACGTGGTGCTGGTGGGCCCATCGGGTGGCGGCAAGACAACACTCGTCGAGGCGTTACTGGTCGCCGCCGGAGTGCTCAACAGACCGGGATCGGTCGTCGACGGGACCACCGTCTGCGATTGCGACGAGGCCGAGATCTCGCAGCAGCGCTCGGTCGGTCTCGCCCTGGCGTCACTGGAGCACGACGGCGTCAAGGTCAACCTGATCGACACACCCGGCTACGCCGACTTCGTCGGCGAACTGCGCGCCGGGCTGCGAGCCGCGGACTGCGCGCTGTTCGTCATCGCGTCCAACGAGGAGATCGACGAGCCGACCAAGTCGCTGTGGCTGGAGTGCAGCCAGGTCGGGATGCCGCGGGCCGTTCTCATCACGAAACTCGACCACGCCCGGGCCAACTACGAGAACACGCTGACGGCGGCGCAGCAGGCCTTCGGCGACAAGGTGTTGCCGCTGTACCTGCCCGCCGATTCCGGTTCAATTGCCGGCACCGCCGGCGGGCCCTGCACCGGCCTCATCGGGTTGCTCTCCCAGACCCACTTCGAATACGCCGACGGCAAGCGCACCACGTCCCATGAACCCGACGCCTCCTACGGCGACGCGATCGAGGAGATGCGCGGCAACCTGATCGAGGGAATCATCGAGGAGTCCGAAGACGAGACCCTGATGGAGCGCTACCTCGGCGGCGAGGAGATCGACCAGTCGGTGCTGATCGAAGACCTCGAGAAGGCTGTCGCGCGCGGGTCGTTCTTTCCGGTCGTCCCCGTGTGCAGCACCACCGGCGTGGGCACCCTCGAACTGCTGGAGGTCATCACCAGCGGGTTCCCGTCCCCGCCCGAACACCAGCTCCCCGAGGTGTTCACCCCGCAGGGCAAGTCCCGCAACAGCTTGCCGTGTGATCCGGCCGGCCCCCTGCTCGCCGAGGTCGTCAAGACCACGTCGGATCCGTATCTGGGCCGCGTCAGCCTGGTGCGGGTGTTCTCCGGGACCATCTCGCCCGACGCGACCGTGCATGTGTCCGGCCACTTCTCGTCGTTCTACGGCGGCAACGGCTCCTCCCCCACCCAAGCCGACCAGCGCTGGACGGCCGGCCACGCCGATCATGACGAGGACGAACGCATCGGCACGCTGTCATTCCCACTCGGCAAGCAACAGCGGCCCGCACCGCAGGTGGTAGCCGGTGACATCTGCGCCATCGGACGGCTGTCGCGCGCCGAGACGGGCGACACGCTGTCCGCGAAGGCGGAACCGATGGTGCTCAAACCATGGACCATGCCGGAACCGTTGTTGCCCATGGCCATTCAACCACACGCCAAGACCGACGAGGACAAGCTTGCGGTCGGGTTGCAGCGCCTTGCGGCCGAGGATCCGACCCTGCGCATCGAACAGAACCCCGAGACACATCAGATCGTGCTGTGGACCATGGGCGAGGCGCATTCCGGCGTGGTGCTCGACGCGCTGGCACGCCGCTACGGTGTCGCCGTCGACACCGTCGAGTTACGGGTGCCGCTTCGAGAAACGCTGGGCGGCAAGGCCAAAGGACATGGACGGCACGTCAAGCAGTCCGGCGGCCATGGCCAGTTCGCGGTATGCGACATCGAGGTCGAGCCGCTGCCGGAAGGGTCTGGTTTCGAGTTCGTCGACAAGGTCGTCGGCGGTTCCGTTCCACGCCAGTTCATTCCGAGCGTGGAAAAGGGTGTGCGCGCTCAGATGGAGAAGGGACTTCTCAACGGGGCGGGCTCGGGCTATCCGGTCGTCGACATCAGGGTGACGCTGTTCGACGGCAAGGCGCACAGCGTCGACTCCTCCGATTTCGCGTTCCAGATGGCAGGTGGGCTGGCGCTGCGTGAGGCGGCCTCGGCGACCAAAGTTAACCTGCTCGAGCCGGTCGACGAGGTCTCGGTCGTGGTGCCCGACGATTTCGTCGGCGCCGTGATGAGCGACCTGGCGGGCCGGCGCGGGCGCGTGGTCGGCACGGACAAAGTCGGCGAGGACCGCACCGTCGTGAAGGCCGAGATACCCGAGGTCGAGTTGACCCGATACGCGATCGACCTCCGATCGCTCGCGCACGGCGCCGGATCCTTCACGCGATCCTTCGCTCGCTATGAGCCCATGCCGGAGCAGGCGGCGGCCAAGGTGCGGGCGTCGGTATAGCTCACTGGCGCGTCGCGTAGTAATGCACGCTGAAGTACATCTCGCGCAACAGCATCGGCAGCTGCGTGCCGAGGGTTTGGAAGCGACTGGTTGGCGTGGGCGACGGGTGCGCATCAAGTCGCAGGTCGTCGGCCATCCGCATCGCGCGGCGCATATGCAACGGATCGCTGACGATCAGCACGCGATTGATGTCATGTTCGGTGAGCAGCGGCCGGGCGAAGACCAGATTCTGCTTGGTGGTTCGGGACTGTGTCTCGATGAGGATGCGATCGGCCGGAATCCCGGCCCCGATCAGCCATTCGCGGCCGGCCTCGGATTCGGCGAGCGTGTCGCCCCGCCCGACACCACCCGTCACGACGATCCACTTGACCTGTCCTGATTCGAAGAGCTCGGCCGCGTGCCGCAGACGTTCGGAAAACACCGGCGACGGTGCATCGTCGTCGACCGCCGCACCGAGGACGATTGCCGCATCGGCCTGCGATGTGTCGGAGCGCCCGCCGAACGCGACGATGTCGGCCGCAAGGCTGATGGCACCCGCCAGAGCCAGCGCCACGACAATCGCGACGGTCCGTCCGGCGCCGCGGGAGAACCGCGTGCCATGGCTGCCCGTCACTTTGGTGATCCTATGGGGGCTAACCGGTAGTCAGGCAGTCGGTTTTTCCCACCTCTGATGGGTGCCAGCCGTGCAGACACTGCGTCGTTGACACGGAAAAGTCCCCTACGTGCCTGAAAACGATGCGCTGCTGACCGCCCGCTTCGAGCGGGACGCACTGCCACTGATTCACGATTTCTACCGCCACGCGCTGAAGTTGACGCGCGATCCCGCCGATGCGGAGGACCTGCTCCAGGAGACGGCTGCCAAAGCGTTCGCCGGGTTCCACGGCTTCCGCGACGGCACGAATCTCGGCGGCTGGCTGTACCGGATCTTGGTCAATAGCCATATCAGTTCGTACCGGAAGCAACAGCGACGCCCAGCCCAGTGGCTGACCGACGAGTTCACCGACGGACAGCTGGTGGCCCAGGCCCGCCACTCCTCGGGCGGCCTGAAGTCCGCCGAGGACGAGGTGCTCGACCTCATCGGCGACGACGACATCCAGACCGCGATGCGTCAGCTGCCCGAGAAGCTGCGCACCGCGCTGTACTACGCCGACGTCGTCGGTCTGCGCATCAACGAGATCGCCGAGATCACCGACGCACCGGCCGGGACCGTGATGACACGGGTGCACCGTGCGCGGCATCGGCTGCGCGGCCTGCTGTCCGACGTCGCCGAGGCCAGGGGCTACAGCCTGGACCAGGCGGCGTAGTGCTGCCAGAGGATTGACGGGTCGACCGCTTGAAAGGAGGTGACTAATGAGCGCAACACGTTTCGACCGCCCGCTCGCCGGACGCTCCGTGCACCCGCGTTCGGTCGTGAACGCCACGACCGCCGGGCAGCTGTTCGCGCACCTGGCCACCACGCTGGTCCTCGCAACGGTCGCACTGCTGGCGGCGTGGCAGTTCATGTTCTCCGGCGCCACACCGCACCACGGGACAGTGGCGTCCCATCGGACGACGGCGTCCACCCACTAGCGCGGCGGGTCGCCCTGCCAGCTGAAGCTGTTGACGTATTTGCCCATATCCAAGGCAATTTGGGTGTTGGCGCCGGAGGGCTTGCCGAACCCGAAGTCGGGTCCGAATTCGTGGTAGGGCCCCACCGCCGAGGCCACGAGAGCGAGGTCGTTCTTGATGGCGACCATGATCAGCACCCGCATCCGCTGGTAATTGCTATTGGCGCCCTGCGGCCACCAGTCGACGATCTCGCCGAACCCGCGCTGGTAGCCGACCATCGCGTTGGGAATCTCATACGCGGTCCGGGTGTCGGGAAACCTCTTGCCCACCAGTTCTTTGGCGATCTGTTCAGCTGACCGGCCGGCGACGGGCACACTGAAGAACTGCATGCTGCCGCCATCACCGCCGAGGAACTCGGCGATAACCTTGTTCGGCTCGGTGGTGATGCGGTAAGCCGAACTGGGCGCGGGATGCGACACCGAGAACGTGCCGTCGGCGGCAGTGAAACGAGGGTTGATCGTGACCGGCGTACCCGTCGGCGGCCTGCCGCACTCCGGCGGGCACATGTAGCGCACGGGGGGCTTGCTGATCATCGCCGACAGCCCGACCAGCGCCCCCGCCACGACGGCGATGGTGGCGAACCATATGAGCACCAAGCGTGTGCGCGACGTGCGATGCGGCTGGGGTGCCTCGTAGGTGCCGGCCGGAACCGCATATCCGGGAAAGAAATTCGTCGCCGTGGTCACGGTGTGTCGGGACCTTCACGCACCGGACGGGCGTCGCGCCGGTCTTCGCGTGACGCCCGTGACGATGCCCGCGTCGCCACCCCGCACGCGGGGCAGAAAGCCATGTCCGGCACCACATGTCCGCAGTGCGTACACAGCAGCGGCTCATCGGACTGGATCTCGTCGTGCACCTCGTGCAGCAGCGCCAGATGCAAACCGATACGCAACACCAGCATGGCGACCAGCGCCAGTGCCAGATAGAGCACCAGCATCAACAACTGCGGGACGCGGGCGACGTCGATCAGGCCCAGCCCGAGATAGACGGCGAGGATCGCCGCCGCGAGGCCGACGAGAACCAGCCGCACCATGCCGGGGTGCTGATCCTTCTTACTTGCCGGGCGGGTGAACCACAGTGCCGCACCGATCAATCCACCAGCGGCCGCGGTGATCAACGGTATCGAGATGCCCCTGATGCCCGCCTCGACGAGCAGGCTCTCCAGCGGGCGCTTGCTGATGGCCCCTGTCCCGAACAGCGGAGCCGACCGCGTCATCGCCGCCGCGGCCATGAAGGCGAAAGCGCCCAGCATTCCGATCCTGAAGCCGTCCAACGCTTCTCGTGAGGACGGTCGGAACACCCTCACGATGACGGCAGGCAACAGCATCAGGATCACCCCGCCCAGCGGGATGCCGATACCTACGCGGAGCATTGGCATGCCCGTGATGGCGGAGCCCAGACCGACCTCGTACGAGCGGGCGACCATCGCGCCCGTCAGCAGGACCCATCCCACCCCGAATCCCACGCCGAGCACCGCGGTGAGCACCAGAGTGCTGACCGGGAAGTCGCGGAAGGCATCCGACTCGCGGAGATAGATGAGGTACAGCACGGGCAGGCCCAGCGTGCCGACGGTGATCAGCGCGGCGGGCAGACGCAGCAGCGTGAATGCGACAAGGCACACCAGCAGCACGACCAGACCCAGCCGGAACGCCGTTCGGGACCGCTGCGCCACCTGGGGGAACAGTGAACTGGCCAACGACAGCTGCAGCAGGTGCTCGTTCGGCGCCGCCCCGAAGTTCTTGACGCGCAACCAGTCCGGGCCCTCGCCGGGCCGCGGTTCCAGGTGGCATCCGCATAGTCCGCAGTACTCGCCCTCCGGTACGTCGGTCTTGCAGATGCGGCATTCCGTAGTCGGGACGGAATCGTCGGGAGTCGTCATTCGGCCGCCTCTTGGAGGATCAGCAGATTGCGTACGAGGTTGTCGACATCGGGGGTACCGAGCCCGGTGATGAGGTCGTAACCCGGTCCGGCCTCGGCGACGGCGTTGGCGCCGAGTGTCACGTCACGGAACGCGGGCAGCGGTGCACCCTCGGCGATCCGGTAGAGCAGCGGATTGAACGCACCGATCAGCTGCCCGCCGTTGGCGAGCAGGTACTGGTTCATCACCGCGGCAAGCCCCGCCCAGATCGGCGCGGACTGCGATGTCCCGCCACCCACCAGTTCGGTTCCCTTGAAGATGATGCGCACGCCGGTGAAGGGGTCGGCGACGGCCGCGACGTCGGGCGTCAGCCTGCGGTCGGGATCGCGGTCGGGCATCACGGCCCGTTGCCATTCCGGGCGCTCGAACAGGTTGGACACCCCGCCTCCGCTGCCGACCGATAGCGGGACGTCGTACCAGGCCTGCTCGGCGAGCCACCTGCCGTCGGCGTCGGTGGACAGCGTCGTGCCGCCGACATCGGTCATCTCCGGCAGTGACGCCAGTGAGTCCAGCCCGATATCAGCCTCGCCGGGCGGAGACGACCAGTCGTCGCCGCCCTTGCACTCCAGCCCGGCGAGATCGCCGCTCGCGTTGAACGCCGTCGTGCCGTTCGCCTGTGCCGCCGCGAGCGCTTCCCGCGCCGGTGCGAGATCGGCGGCAGTGATGAGTTTGTCGCAACCCCATCCGATCGAAAAGCTCCAGATCGCACCGGGATACCGGCGATCGGCTTCGGCGAACAACTCGCCGATCTTCTCGAACGTGCCGTCGCCGGAGATCGTCGACTGGGCGCTGAACACGACCTTGCGCGCATCCGGCGCGACCGCGTGGGCCACTTCGAGATCCATCGTCGTCTCGCCGCGCGGGTCGTCGAGTTCGCCACCGACGACTTCCGGGGTGAACTGGGGCAGCCCGTACGTGGTGGCGAACGCGTCCAGATCGGACTGGTCGAAACCGTCGAAGGCGAAGAACACGATCGTGGCACCCTTGCCCGTATAGCCGTCGGCGGCCAGCCGCGACGCGTTGTAGGTGTTCAACAGTGCGCTGGGCTTCAGTCCCTTGTCCGGCACGTCGAGCGGAAACATCCGCGTCTGCGACGTGTGGTGCGGCAGGTAGCCCAGGATCCGTCCCAGCTCGGCGACCTCGGAGGTCAGCGCATCGGGAATCGCGGGCTGTTGCGGCGATGCGTAGAACACCTGACCGCGCTTACCGCGGTAGTCGTGGACCTCGACGTCGAACGCGTCGGCCACCTTCTCCGCCGCCCCTTCGAGCACCGCCCAGGCCTGGCCCGGCTTCCACCTGACGTCCAGGCCCTGGCTGTGCGCCCAATCGAAAACGCCGTCGGGGCGCGTCGGATCATGCAGCGCGAGCGTCAACTGGGCGTTGTCGTTGTGCGACGGCCCCAGATCGGTGGAGCTGGCCAGCAGGTACGAGTACGGCCCTGCGATGGCATCGCCGCCCTCTGTGCCGGGGCGCGACGACGTCAGTCGCAGATCGGAAACGAGCACCATCACGCTGGCGGCAACCAACGCCAGCACGCCGATATGCCGCGCCTTCACTCCAACCAGCGTACTTACGAGAAGTCCGCCCAGCCGGTGCTAGCCGGTTCGGGGGTGGGTTGCCGACGGGGCCGGCGGTGCGATCACCGACGGGGAGAACGGGTTGGGGCCACCGGGCTCCAGGCGCGGCGCCTTCTCCGTCGGCTCGACCGGCGCGGCCGACGTCGTGGTCGTCGTGGTCGTCTCCGAGGTGGTGGTCTCGGTGGTCTCGCTCGGTGCCTCTTCTTCGCTGGAGCACGATGCGGTGAGCACAACCATCGCGGTGACTGCAGCGCCGCCGGCGATGGCCGCCACGCGGCGACCCAAAACTGACCTCATGTCACAGTCCTTACTGTCCCGACCAATGCCAGCTGCTACCAAGATCAAACCGGCATTCGGAACTTTAGCCGAACGCCGAGCAGGCCGCCCGACGAATTCTCCGTTGGCGATCGCGATTAGCCAGCAACCGAAGCCTTCGCTTCGGCGACCGACGATGAGAGCGACAGAACCTGGTCCAAACCGGTTAGCTGGATGGGCCGACTCGTGGCGGGCCCATCGGCGACAACCGCGAATCCTGCCGACCCTCCGATCTTCTCGTGAGTGGCCACCAACGCCTGCAGCCCCGCCGACGCGAGGAAGTCCACCGCAGAGAGGTCGACGATTAACGCCTTGGGCCGCTGAGCGAGCGCGTCCGCGATGGCCGCCTCGAACGCCGGGATGGTGGCCAGATCTATTTCGCCGCTGACCGCAAGCACAGCGACGTCGTCGTCGTAGCTGACCGAGGTGGTGATCAGATCCTTGGCGGGCACAGCTTTCCTTTAGTCAGCGCCGCAACTGGTCACGGCAGTGGGCCGAGCTTAACCTCTTGTCGCCGAACGATAGATCGTTGCTTCCACACCGCAGCCCCAGACCCGCAAGCTAGGGTCGAAACAGCAGCGGAAAGCCGGGAGGTTTCTTCGATGTCCGATCCGACAGATGTGGCCACCGCGAGCGTCTCGACCGAAGGCCTGTTACCGCAACTGGTGGAGCACCTCAGACAGAACCGCACCGCGCTGCGCGAGGAGTGGGCACGCAGGATCACCGAAGCGGAGCTGCTGACCGCGATGTCGCCCGAGGAGATCTTCTCGGAGGCGACCACGGTGTACGACAGCTACGTCGAAGTGCTCGAGACGGGCAGTGTGGAAGCGCTGCAGGACTACGCACGCGATCTGTCCGAGCGCATCATCCCGCGCGGTGTGGAGACCAACGAGGTCGTCGGCATCGTGCTGCTGCTGCGCGACGTGCTGGCCCGCTCGCTGTTCGAGAAGTACCAAACCGACTTCGAACTGCTCAACCGCGTGCTCGACGCGTACGAGCCCGCCGCGAACCGCATCGCCAACACCGTGGCCGTCGGATTCGTGCAGGAACGCGAGCGCATCATTCGCCAGCAGCAGGAAGCGATCCGCGAGCTGTCGACACCGGTGCTGCAGGTGCGCGAGCAGCTGCTGATTCTGCCGATCATCGGTGTGCTCGACAGCCAGCGCGCCCGCCAGGTGACCGAACAGCTGCTGCGGGCGATCCGCGCCAACCGCGCCAAGGTCGTTGTCATCGACATCACCGGCGTGCCCACCATCGACTCCACGGTGGCCAACCACCTCGTGCAGACCGTCGACGCGTCGGGCCTGATGGGCGCCAGCGTGATCATCACCGGTCTGTCGTCGGAGATCGCGCTGACCCTCGTGACGATCGGTCTCGACCTGTCGAAGATGAACGCCGTCGGCGACCTGCAGGGTGGTATCGAGGAGGCCGAACGGCTGCTCGGCTACGAGGTGACCCGCACCGGCGAGCAACCCGGGTAACGCGAGGCACGGCGCAGGTTCTTCATGGCAGTCCCCATCCTCAAGCAGGGCACGATCCTGATCGCCTCGGTGCAGGCCGCGCTCTCGGACTCCGACACCGAACAGCTTCGCCATGACCTGATGGAGCGGGTCAGCCGATACCGTGCGCACGGCATCATCGTCGACGTGACCGCGATCGATGTCATGGATTCGTTTGCAGCCCGGTCACTTCGAACGATCGCGCATATGACCCGGCTGCGCGGTGCGGACACGGTGATCGTGGGCCTGCAGCCCGAGGTGGCGTTCGCCATGGTCCAGTTGGGACTCACGTTCGACGACATGCACACCGCGCTGGATCTGGAAGAGGGCCTTGCTCTCCTCAATCGGAATCTGCCGAATCGGAAGCTCGAGGATCGGAAACCGGCGATCGGACGCGACCCCGGAAATGTCCATGCCGACTGACTTCGTGGTCGACATCAACGACTCCGACGACATCGTCACCGCGCGGCAAGCGGGGCACGAACTCGCGAGGCAGCTCGGATTCTCGCTGACCGACGTCACGATGATTGCGACGGCGATCTCCGAAATTGCGCGCAACATAACGAGTTACGCCGGTCGAGGCGAGGTCCGCGTCGGAGTTCAGCTCCGCGACGGCAGGCAGGCGTTGGTGGTGAGAGCCGAGGACGACGGTCCCGGCATAGCCGACGTCGAACGCGCACTTGACGACGGATACTCCACCGGACGCGGACTCGGGCTCGGACTGCCCGGTGCGCGCAGGCTGATGGATCGACTGCAGATCGAGTCGGAGTTGGGCCGCGGCACCGTCATCGAGATGTGGAAGTGGATACCCGACAATGTTTAGGCATGGCAAGTTCGGGCCCATCGAATGGGCCGCGGTTCGCCGCCCCCGACCCGGGGAGGTGGTGTGCGGCGATCATCCGGTGGCATTCGACATCGGCGACGGTGCCGCACTGTTCGGGGTGATCGACGGTCTGGGCCACGGCGAGGCGGCGGCTGCGGCCGCGCAGTTGGCCGCCGAGGTCGTGGACCAGGGCCGCGCCGACCCGCTGGATGTGTTGATGCAGCGCTGCCATCTCGCTCTGATCGACACCCGCGGTGTAGCAATGACATTGGCCAGCATCGACTTCGATGCCAACGAGCTGAGTTGGATCGGTATCGGTAACGTCGCGGCCGATCTCGTTGCCAAGCACCCGAGCGGAATCGCGGTTCGTTCCTCTGCGCTACTGATGGGGGGCATCGTCGGATACCGGATACCGCAGACCCTCACCACCGCTCAGGTGCCGATCTCCCCCGGCGACCTGCTGGTCATGTCGAGCGACGGCATCGCCGAACAACACCTCGACGACATCGACTTCGCCGCCCACGCAACGACAATCGCCGAACAACTCGTGGGCCGCTACGGTAGGGAGACCGACGACGCGCTGGTGCTGGCGGCCCGTCATCGAGGTACCTCATGAGCGACGATCCGGCTGCCGAGGACTTCTATGCGCAGTACGCCGCGGCGCTGACCGAGTACGTCCGGTCGGGGTCCGAGGCCAGTCTGGCGGTTGGACACGAACTCGGTAGGCGCGCGTTGAGCGACCGGATGAGCATGCTCGAAATCATCGAGAACCACGCTCGATTCGTCGTGGAGATCAAGCAGGACATGTCGATCGATCCCGACGCCCCGCTGCAGTTCCTGTTGCAGGCACTGGCGGCACATGATGTGGCTACCCGTGGATTCCTGGACGGCACAAGGCGTTACGAACAGCAGCGTGCCCGGGCGGAGGATCTGGCCGACCGCGACGAGTTCCGCGATGCAGTGGTGAATTCGCTGCAGGAAGGTTTCTTCGTCGCCGATCACACCGGGGCCATCGTCGAGATCAACGATGCGTTCGTCGGCATCACCGGTTACGGTCAGGACGACCTGCCGTACCACCACCCCTACCCGTGGGTGACCGACGAGACCGCGACGAATCAGCGGCTGTCCTTACTCAGAGAACAAGGTTCCTTCGCCACCGATACCGCGATCCGTCATCGCGACGGAACCGTTCGATGGGTGGCGATCAGCATCAACGCGGTCAGGGAGCAACGCCACGATCATCACGCCTACGTCGGCACCATCCGTGACATCACCGCGACCCGCGCCGTGGCGGAGCAAGAACGAGCGGTGGCACGGTTGGCCACCGCGGTCAGCGTGGCCCGAGACGTGGACGAGGTGTTGTCGGCCGCGCTGACCCAGTCCCGCTCTCGGCTCGACACGCAACGCCTGATCGCCGTCGTGTGGCCACAGGGCGACGGCGATCCGGTCGTCCACACCGCAGGCGAGCCCGCTGTTTCGAATTGGCGTGATCTCGACGAGGATTGGCGGCGCACCCTCGACGATGCCCGCGACTGGTTGCCTTTGACGGTCACGCCGGTCGGAGCCGCGCCCAGCGCGGGGACGACGCGCGGGTTCGTGGCGGTGACCTCGGGCGCGCGCGACGTCGTCGTATGCCTCGAGCACCGCGTTCCGCGCCGGGTCAGCGATGAGGACCGTCAGCTCGTCATGGCGTTGTTCGGCCACATCAGTCTGGCCATGCAGCATGTGCGACAGTTCGAGATCGCGCGTGAAACCTCGCTGACCCTCCAGCGTTCGCTGCTGCCCGCAACCACGCTGCCCGTCGGCTGCGCCGTGCGGTACGAGCCCGCGGTTCCTCCGTTGGAGATCGGCGGCGACTTCTACGACGTGCTTCCGGTCGGCGAAAACCGTATCGGCATCATCGTCGGCGACTGTGTGGGCCGCGGTCTGGCCGCCGCGGCGGTCATGGGCCAGTTGCGCGCGTCGACGCGCGCCCTGCTGCTCACCGGCGCTGAACCCGCCAGGGTGCTCGAACAGCTCGACTCGGTGGCCGAGTTGATCCCAGATGCGTTCTGCGCCACGGTGTTCGTCGCTGTCGCCGACCTGGACTCCCATACGTTGCGCTATAGCAGTGCCGGCCACGTACCGCCGGTGTTCGACAGCGGTGCGGAGCGCCCGGAACTGCTCACCGATGGTCACTCGGTGCCGCTCGCGGTGCATCGGGACGAGTCCCGCCCGCAGGCCTCGCGCTCGTTGGCGGCCGGTTCGACCCTGCTGCTGTACACCGACGGCCTTGTCGAGCGGCGTGACGAAGCGATCGACGACCAGATCGACCGCGCCGCCGAGGTGGTGTCCGAGACCGCTGACCTGCCGGTCGAAGCGGTGGCCGACGAGATACTGCGCCGGCTCGCTCCGGAACGGGGCTACGACGACGACGTCGCGATCGTCGTGTACCGATGCCCGCCGTCGGCCTTACTGATCGACGACGACGCGGCGCCGAGGCAGTTGAGCGACGTCCGGCACCGGTTGGCGGAATGGTTGCGCACCAACCATGTCGAGTCACCGCTCGCGGACGACATCATCCTGGTGGTCAACGAAGCCTGCACCAACTGCGTCGAGCATGCGTATCGGGGACAGGATCCGGGGCGCATGCGCGTGGAGGCCGAGGTGCGCGACGGCCAGGTCCGCGTCAGCGTCGTCGATTCGGGTTCGTGGAAGACGCCGCCCGACGACCCCGGGACCCGCGGCAGGGGCTTACTGCTCATCAGCTCCGTCAGCGATCACGTCGATGTCGTCGGAACGGACGACGGGACGTCGGTGCAGATGTCGTTCCGGCTGCCTACAACCGAGGGGATGCTCAGTGCTCCCGCTTCGCGATAGCGGCCTCGAGTTCTTCTTCCAGCGCACCCTCTTCGCGTCCGAGTGCCACGGTCGCGGCCAGCATCGCGAGTAGCGCGACGGTGATCGCGACGGCTTTGACGCCGTTGACGTCCATGTGCTCGCCGAGCACCACGGCGCCCAGCACCACGGCGACGAGCGGTTCGAGCACCAGCATCGTCGGCACCGACATCTGCAAAGAACCCGCGTGAAATGCCGACTGCTGCAACAACACCGCGATGACGCCGACCACCACGAGCAGATAGACCCCCGGCGAGGTGAAGACGGTCCGCGCCCCGTCCTCGGTCAGCATGTACATCACGAGCTTGGTGAGCATCGCGACGACGCCGAAGAGCACACCCACCGCCACCGCGAGCAGGACCGCCCGTCGCCACCCGGGATTGCGGATCGCGACGAACACACAAAGCGACACCGCCACGACGCACACCACGGCGACGATCAACGTGAGCGGTACCGAGGCCTCGTAGTCACCGGCACTGGTCTTGGCCAACAACACGAACACTGCCAGGGAGGCGGTGAGCAGCAGCGCCCACAGCCACTCACCGCGCGTGACCCGGCGATTGGCCAGCCGCGCGCTCAGCGGGAGCGCGAACAACAGCGCCGAGACGAGGATCGGCTGGACCAGCAGAAGTGACCCGAAGGCCAGCGCGACAGCCTGGAACGCGAAGCCGGCGACCGCCGCGGCGGTCCCGGCCCACCACAGCGGACGGCGGATCAGCGTCAGGACCATGGTGGGGCTGACGCCCTTGTCCTCTGGGACATCCATTGTGGCTCGCTGCCGGACCACGATGCCGACGGCGAGGAACAGCGCTGCGAGGAAGGCGAACAGCACCGCCAGCCCATGGCCTACCAAAGGGGATCAGCTCCTCTAAAACGTTACGGACCACTGCCGGCACATCCGACAAGGACAACATATGGGGCGTTGTACCCATTTGCCGACCGCGCCGCCCTGTACTTCATCGAGGTTTGGCCTCCGGTCGAGTGGGCATTAAACCGAGCATGAATCTGCGACGGTTGGTTTTGCTGGCAGGGGCGGTCGTGCTGCTCGTCGGTGTCATCGGTCTGCTCATGCCCGTCTCGGTGGCCGGACCCGAGGGCCAGAGCATCGGCTGCGGCAACGCCATCGCCGCCGACGACTCGGCCGCCCGTGAGGCGGACAACAACAACCCGGTGAATCTGCCGATCCTCAACGAGGTCATTCCGCACACGGATTACGCGGCACTGTGCTCGTCGGCGGTGTCGCAACGGCGCACCTGGGCCATTCCGGTCGCGATCGTCGGCCTGGTGGTGATCGCCGGAGGCTTCTTCGTCGGTGGGCGCGCGGGCAGTACCCGCACCGTCTAACCGGCTTCGCGCACGGCGACCAGGTGCGGGCGTCCGGCAGCGGGCCGCCCATCGTGCGGTGCCGCTGACGGCGCAATCCTGTCGTTGACCCCTGCGACCGCGGCATCGACCCGGTCCACGGCCCGGTCGCACAATCCGCGGACTTTGTCGCTGGCCGCGTCGACGTCATCGGCCGCACTGAGCAGGTAAGCGCGCACGTTGAGGCGCACCCGCTCACCCTTGGCCCTCAGCCGACGCCGCAGCCGATCGTCAACCTCGACCGTGACGTAGGGCAACACCCGAAGCTTCATGTCCCCACAGTAACGGGGACGTCGCTTGACAGGCAGCCAGCGACATTTTGGACTAACTGGACCTTGTCGTCTACCGGATGACCTGCTCATGCCTGCTGACCAGGCTTGAGACGTTGACTTCACGTTTTTTTGGACGATATAGTTCAGTTACCATACAGATAGGACTTAACCATGCAGTCAGTTCTCGGTCGGCGCTTGACGGCGGTCGCCGGTGGCGCCGCGGTCACCGCGATGGTCGTGCTCACCGCATCGTGCGCCCAAGAAGAAGAGCAGGCGCCCGAGACCACCACGACGACAACCACCACTAGCACCACGGCACCGGCCTCACCAACGGAGAAGGCGCCGCGCCTGGAACCCGGCGGCCCCAACCCCTTCTCCCCGACGGTGATCGCTCCGCCCGCGCCCACAGCGACGCACCCCCGCACGGGCAGCTGACATCCGTCAGGCCCGCGCGCTTTTTGGACGATATAGTTCAGTTACCTCACAGATAGGACATCAGCCATGAAGTCAGTTCTCGGCCGGCGTATCGCGGCGGTCGCCGGTGGCGCCGCAGTCACCGCGATGGTCGTGCTCACCGCATCGTGCGCCCAAGAAGAAGAGCAGGCGCCCGAGACCACCACGACGACAACCACCACTAGCACCACGGCACCGGCCTCACCAACGGAGAAGGCGCCGCGCCTGGAACCCGGCGGCCCCAACCCCTTCTCCCCGTCGGTGATCGCACCTCCCGCGCCAGAGGCAACCCCTGGTCGGCACCGCTAGCCGCGGTTTCACCTTCGACGTTCGCGGTCGCCGTCAGCGCACTGTTTCGGCGGCGGCCGCGAACGACGCCACATGGCCTATCGCCATGTCCAGCGCCGCCTGCATCAGTCGCGGGTCGCGGCCGGTCTGCGACAGTAGGTAGCCGCCTTCGACGGCGGCGAGCAAACCTGTTGCAAGAGAACCGGTCTCCGCCTCCGCACGCAAGACGCCGCTGTCACGCATACGCTCCAGAGCCTCTCTGAGTAGCGTCTGCCATTCCGTGAAGTGCTCGGAAAGTGAGGCCCTGGCCTTATCGTCGGAATCGGCTAATTCCGCAGCCAGAGAACCGAGTTCGCATCCCCAGAAGCCGCTGCGCAAGGCGCACCGCTGCACCATGGCGTCGCGCCACTGATACAGCCCGCGGAACGAGTCCACCTTCTCCAGACGCAGCCGCTGCCACGACAACACTTCGTCGGCCCGCTGCGTGATGACCTCGTAGACCAGCTCGCCCTTGTCCTCAAAGTGTTGGTAGAACTGGGATTTGCTTGTCGAGCTCGCCGCGAGGACATCGTCTATCGTCGTCGCCGCGACGCCCTGAACGTGCATCAGTTCGGCGGCCGCAAGGACGATCCGGCTCCGTGTCGCGGCACCTCGAGAAGTCAGTCGAGGCCGCGATGGAGGATCGGATTGTTGCGGCACATACTCACTCTAACGCTGTCGCGAGGCTGCGGTCGCTGGTCTGCGGAAGCGGCCGCGCGGCCGTCTCTCGCAGTGTCAGAACCGCTGCGAGTGAGATGACCGCCGCGGCGATCAGGTAGATCGGCGGTGCCGTGTTGTCACCGGTTTGCACCGTGAGCCAGGTGACGACATACGGCGTCGTGCCGCCGAATCCTGCGACGCAGATGTTGTAGCCGATCGAGAACCCGCTGTAGCGCACGCTCGTGGCGAACAGCTCGACACCGGCGGACACCGCGGTCGACACGTAGATCGACTCGATGGCCGCCAGCAGGCAATGGGCGGCGATCGCGGCGGCCAGCGACCCGGAATTCAGCAGCAGGAACAACGGGTAGGACAGGAGCACAAAGGCCACCGACCCGGCGATCAGGAGCGGCTTGCGACCGATACGGTCGGACAACGCCGCGAGCGGAAGGATGAGCACCAGCGCGACGAACGTCGCCAGGGTCATCGACGTGAACGCCTCGGTCTTGGAGAACTTCAGCGTCACGATCAGGTAGGTCTGCAGGAATGTGAACACCACGTAGTACCCGACGTTGAACACGATGAACAGGCCGATCACCTGCAGGATGGACCGCCACGACGTCGTCACCGCTTCACGCAGCGGCGACGTGGCGACCTGGTTGGTCTTGCTGAGTTCAGCGAACTGTGGGGTGTCGTCGAGGCGCAGCCGGATATACAGGCCGATGAGGCCGAGCGGCCCCGCGATGAGGAACGGAATCCGCCAGCCGTAGCTGTTCATCGCGTCGGCGGGCAGCAGTGCCTGCAGCAGCGTCACGGTCACGGATCCGAGGAGAAACCCGAGGACCCCCGACCACGCCATGAACGTGATCGTCACGCCCCGGCGTTTCTCCGACGCGAACTCGGCCAGGTAGACAGCGCCGCCACCGTATTCGCCGCCGGCCGAGAACCCTTGCAGACAGCGCAGGAAGAACAGCAGCAGCGGGGCCGCGACACCGATCGAGGCGTACGTCGGAAGCAGGCCGATGGCCACGGTCGCGCCCGACATCAGCAGGATGACCACGGCGAGCACACGCTGCCGCCCGATCCGATCGCCGAGGGGGCCGAACACGAAGCCGCCCAGCGGACGCATGAAGAAGGCAGCCGCGAAGATCGCAAACGTTTTCAGCAGCGCCGCCGTCTCGTCGCCGGCCGGGAAGAAGTTCGCCGCGATGAAGGTCGCCAGAAATCCGTAGATCGCGAAGTCGAACCATTCGACGGCGTTACCGATCGATGCACCGGTGACGGCCTTGCGGACATCTGACGGCATGGTGACTTCTCCCGAATTTAAGCGTCCCGCTGAGCATTTCGCTTACCAACCCACAGGGGTTGTGCCAGACAAAGATAACGCGATCAGGACTGCCGCTGCGCCCAGAACGGTCGCGTCACCAGGGCCACCAGTGCGACCATCACCAGAGGCGCCAGCAGCGGAGCCCACGCAAGCTCCAGCGGCAGTGTCACCGCCGCCAGGCCCACCGCCGTAAACCCCACGGCACCAATGACGGTCGGCGCGGTGATGGCCGCGGTGTGCCGGAGCACCAGGTAGCAGGCCGCGCAGAGGCCCGAAAGCGAGGCAAGCATGGCCGGCGATTCGTTGAGCACCAGAGCGGTGGCGGCCAGCAGTACCGCCAGGGTGGCGGCCGGACGAAAGACGTTGCCCACCAATATCCCAAGCGTGGACAATGCCGCCGCAATCAAGGCCGCGTCATCGGCTTGCACCGCGGCTGCGGCGACCATCACCAAGCCGAAGGCCGTCGACAACGCGCGGTTCATCGCCGTCCCCGCACCGAACGCCGGTGATCGGGTACCAACTGCATGACCGTGTCGAGCGTGTCGACGGCGCGCCAGGTGACGATGTCGACCCCGACTGTGCCCATGTCGCGATACATGAATGACCGCTGCAGCGACCACATCCTGGCGACGACGCTGTCGCATTCCTTCTCGAACGGTGCACCTTCGAGGACGTCGACGGCGACCACGGTGTGGCCGCGCCTGCGAAGGTCGATCAGCGCCAACGCGAACTCGGTGTCGAGCAACGTCGAGAACGCGACGACGATCGCCCCCGGCGGAACCGCCGCGCGCGGCGCCAGCGTGCCGGGTGTCGTGTCGTAACCACCGTCAACGGCGAGCACCGCGTCGAGCACCCGGTAGAACTGCCGCCGACCGATGTCGGCGCCGAGCCAGCGCGGCCGACGGTCCCCGAGCGCGACGACCCCGGCTCGGTCACCGCTGCGCAGCGCGCTCTGCACGACCTGAACGGCACCCCGCACGGTGCGGTCGGTGGCTTCGGTGGCCGGCCCGGCGGGCTGCGGATAGTTGTCCACCAGCACCACGACGTCGGCGGCGCGGTCGGTCAGTCGCTGCGTGACGTGCAGGCTGCCGCGGCGTGCGCTCACCTGCCAGTTGACCGTCCGCAGGTGATCACCGGGCACGTACCGGCGGACGTCCGCGTACTCCACGCCGGGCCCGATGTGCCGGGTGAGGTGGGTACCCAGTCGGTCGAGCAGGTCGGTGCGCGGAATCGATGTCGGCTGCGGCGGCGCCATCGGGAACACGTAGATGTCGGCGGCATCCACGACGGCTGAGCCCCGCAGCAGCCCGCCTCTCGCACGCACCGTCACGCTACCCAGGATCGGGTACCGGCCCCATCTCGCGGCGGAGACGGTGTGGCATTCGCGAGAGCCGTTTTCCGCCTCGTCAATTCGCATCCCGGGTACGACCTCGACCGCGAGGGCAAGCGCGTCGTAATCGGTCTCAGGATCGGCGGTCGCCCAGACCCGCACCTGTGCGGTCTCTGATTCGAAGCAGCGGTGCACACCCGGATCGGCATGCACCACGACCCTGGGAACAGGGCGCTGCCAGCCGACCGAGCACACCACCCCCAACAGCGGTGCAGCGAACGCCACGAGCTGCCAGAGCGAGGCGATCACCGCCACTGCCAGCAGCACTGCGACGCAGGTGAGGATCGCGAGTGTGAGTGACGATGGGCGCCAACGTAATTGAGCCTCAGTAGAACGGGTCTCGATCACAGCCGATCATCCGTTGGTCCGTGGCACCGGAAGCCGCCGCAGCAGCTCCTCCACCACGTCGCTGCCGTGCACCCGGCGCACCCACATCTCCGGACGCAGGCTGATACGGTGCGCGATCGACGGTACCGCGAGGGATTTGACGTCCTCGGGGATCACGTAGTCGCGGCCGAGCAGCAATGCCCGTGCACGAGCGAGCTGGACGAGGTCCAGTTCCGCCCGGGGGCTCGCGCCGACCGCGACCTGCGGATGCTGACGCGTCGCGGCGGCCAGGGACACCACGTAGCGGAGTACATCGTCGTGGACGGTGACCTCTTCCACCGACTCCCGCATCGCGAGCAGTTCGTGGGCATCGACGATCTGGTGCACGGTGGGTTCGGCAGCGCCCCGGTCGATGCGCCTGCGCAGCATCGAGGCCTCCTCCTGCTCGGAGAGGTAGCGCAGTTCGAGCCGGATCGTGAACCGGTCCAGCTGCGCCTCCGGCAAGGGATAGGTGCCTTCGTACTCGATCGGGTTGTCCGTGGCCAGCACGATGAACGGGGCGGGCAGCTGATGGGTGACGCCGTCGATGCTGACCTGCCCCTCGGCCATTGCCTCGAGCAGCGCCGCCTGGGTTTTGGGCGGGGTGCGGTTGATTTCGTCTGCGAGAAGCAGGTTCGTGAATATGGGTCCGGACCGGAACTCGAAACGGCCCGACTGCATGTCGTACACCGTCGACCCCAGCAGGTCGGCGGGCAACAGGTCCGGGGTGAACTGCACCCGTTTGAAATCCAGGCCCAGGGCGGCGGCGAACGACCGTGCGATCAACGTCTTGCCGAGCCCGGGCAGATCCTCGATCAGCACGTGACCGCCTGCCAGCACGGTGGTGAGAATCAGGGTGAGCGCACCGCGCTTTCCGACCACCACCCGGCCGATTTCGTCGAGAACCGACTCGCAGTTCGCCGTGGTGGTCCTGCCAGCATGTTCGGTCACACCCGCTCCAGCCGTTGCAGTATTTCGTCCAATGCCGTTCGCCCGGGCCCTGGTTCGTCGAGGCCACTTCGTGCCACGTTCTCCGGATCGACCCACACCCAGAGGTCGGCGCCGAACAACATCAGTCCGGTGGCGTTGTAGGCGGCGCGGTTCTTGGACCGCTTCTGACCGGTGGCCATCTCGAATTGCCGGGCCAACGTCGGCCGCAGGTGACGGTCCCAGTCCCTTCTGGTGGCGTCCGACTGACCGATCAGCGTCTCGGTGCGAGACAGCCAGCGGCGCAACGACTCTGCAGCATCATCGATGTACTGCTCCTCGCCATGGAGAGCGGTTTCGCGTACCAGATACCAGCGCAGGCCGAGCAGCGCGCAGGCGACGGCGATGCCAGACATGATGAGGATCAACCCCCGATCGGGTCCGGCGAGCGCCAGCAGCTCGGCGCCTGCCACCAGCAGGACTCCAGCTGCGACAATCCTTTTCATGCGCTGCTCCTCGCGGCGCCATCCGGGAGTTCGGCGAGCACACGCTCCAGTACGCTCACGGCCGCGTCACGATGCTCTTCGGTCATCACATGCGGGGAGAACCTCGCCTCCTCGAACAACTCGACGAGTTCGGTCGCGCTGTCGGCCCGTAGGGCACGGTTATGCACGGCACGGGCCAGCACCTCGGAGGGGGTGTCGCAGTCCTGTGGGACCGCACCCGGTACGCGGGTCAGCTCGCGTTCCATCGCGGCATAGCAGGCAATGATCGCCTCACGCGGTTCTCTGGTGCGGTCGCCGATCTCGGCAAGCCCGACTTCCGCCGCGCGGACGAGGGAAGCACCCGCCGCCGGAGCCTCGGCGGCGGCGGGGATGTCGTCGTCGCCCAGGTACTGCACTGCGCTGCTTCGTTGCCGCTTCGACACGACCGCCGTCCCGACGACCACCAGCACCATCAGGATCAGCATCGGCGGGATCAGGTACCCGATCACGTTGGTGTCCGGTTCAGCTGCGTCGTCGGCGGGGGCCGGTCTGGCGGTGGTGTCCGGCGCCTGCGTACTGGTCTCCTGGGCCGTCGGCGCGTCAGATGCGGGTTCGGGAGGCCCGCCGAGCCGAGTCAACAACAGCACCAGCAGCAGCCAGCCGAGGACCAGGCCCGTCACGATCAGGGTGAACCGCAGGCTGGGCAGCCCCCTGGTACGCGATGCCTGGGGCAGATCTCCCCGCGCCGCGGGCCGCGGCGTGCGATCGCGCAGCCGGGCGATGATCGCGAACCCGATGATCGCCACCGCGGCACACACCATCACGATGACCACGATCAGCGCCGCCGGATTGCTCGGCGGCCGTTCGCGCTCGGAGATCGGTTCTCCGCCGCCGGGGATGTAGCCGCGCAGCGCCACGGCGGCAACGATCATGAGCGCGATCACCGCGATCACGCGCTGTGTCGACCTGTCGATACCGGTCATGGCCCTCGTTCTCATCCTGGCACGCGGCCGCTCAGGAACCGCTCAGATCGGATGGATACGTTCGTGGGTGTGACAACCACACTTGCAAACCCGAAAGTCGCCGCCGCCCTCGATCGCATGTTCGCCGAGTCGGCCGCGCAGTTCGCCGCGATGCGCGACGGCAGCACCGACTTCTCGAGGCTGGCGTCGGCCACGCCCCAGGAGCGGGCGGACGCGTTCAGCGACTACTACCTGCCGGTCACCCAGGATGCGGGCCGGCTGCTGTATTCGCTGGTGCGCGCGGCCCGGCCGACGACCGTCGTCGAGTTCGGCATGTCGCTCGGAATCTCGGCGATCCACCTCGCGTCTGCGGTTCGCGACAACGGCAGCGGCCGCGTCGTCACCACCGAGCTCAGCGCCGCGAAGGTGGCGGTGGCGAAGAAGACGTTCGCCGAGGTCGGTCTCGACGACCTCATCGAGGTGTTGGAGGGCGACGCGCTGTCCACGCTCGAGAAGCTGGACGGGACAGTGGATTTCGTACTGCTCGATGGCTGGAAAGAGCTCTACGTGCCGGTGCTCGAACTTCTTGAACCGCGACTGTCGCCGGGCACGCTCGTGGTTGCGGACAACACCTCGATGGCCGAGCTGGCACCGTATCTCGAGTACGTGCGCGAGCCGGCGAACGGCTACGTCAGCGTGACCTTTCCCGCGCGAGACGCCGACAGCATGGAGATCAGCTGCCGCGCGTAGCTTTCTTCGCTTCTTTGACGACGTTTGCGGCGTCTCGGCTGGCCTGCTTCGCCTGTTGGTAGGCGTCTTCGGCTGCGGTGAGCGCACTTTCGGCGTCCTGCAGCCGTCGGCGTGCGTCATCGCGGCGTAGCCGGGCGGTCGCCAGGTCGGATTGCAGTTCGTTCAGTGCGTCGTCGGCCTCGGCCTTGGCCCGTTCGGCGGCGGCCAGTTCGGCGCGTGCCTGCTGTCGCCTGCGGCGTTCTTCGGCGCCCTTGTCGTCGCCCTTCTTAGCGGCAGGTGGAGCCGGCTCGGCTTTGGACTCTTTCTTGCGGGTCGGCTTGAAAACCATTGCGGTGTCGCCGAACTCACCGAAACCCGACCATTGCTCGGCTTTGGTCAGGCGGCCGAGGCGCGCGGCGACCTCGGGATCGGCGATCGATGCCTGCAGGGTGGCGGTGACGTCGTCGCGCAGCGCGGCCGTCGCGTTGAGCTCGGATGTCTCGAATGCGGCGCGCGCCAATTCGTCGATGAGGCGACGCTGCTCGGCGGTCAGCTCCCGGATGACAGTGCCGTCCATGCCGGCGTGGGCGGCACGCAGTCTCTCCCCCAGGCCGGTGAGCCGACCCCTCACCGCGGGATCGTTGAGCACGAGCACGTTGACGACGTGAGCTGCGGTGGTGGGCTTGCGCGCCGCCGCGATCTGCTTGGCGGCTTCGGCGTCGCCACGCTTCTTCGCGTCGGCGGCGAGCTTGGCGCGCAGCGCGGTGAAGTCCTGGAGTTTCGCGGCATACAGCGCGTCCAGGTCTGCGAGATCACCGTCGGCCATATCGCCCACCACCGTATTCTCCCAGGTGTGGACCGACCAGCCGGCACCCAGGCGCTGCGGCTGGGCGTGATCATCGCCGCGCTGGGTGTGGTCTTCGGCGACATCGGCACCAGCCCGATCTACACGCTCCAGACGGTGTTCAACCCGAACGACCCGCATCCCGTTCCGGTCGCCGACAGCCACGTCTACGGCGTGGTGTCGCTCATCTTCTGGTCGGTGATGATCATCGTCACCCTCACCTACGTCACGTTGGTGATGCGCGCCGACAACAACGGCGAGGGCGGCATCATGGCGCTGATCACGCTGCTGCGGCGCTGGACCGGTAGCCGGAGCCGACGCACCTCGGCGGTACTTGCCGCGGCGGGGCTGTTCGGCGCCGCGCTGTTCTTCGGCGACAGCATGATCACGCCTGCGATCTCGGTGCTGTCGGCCGTCGAGGGCATCGCGGTGATCGATCCCGAATTCAGAGACTTCGTCGTGCCGATCACCGCCGTGATCATCGTGGGACTGTTCGCGGTGCAGAGCCGGGGCACCGCGACGGTCGGCCGCTTCTTCGGCCCGGTGATGATCCTGTGGTTCACGGCGATCGGCGCCTGCGGGGTGCACGGGATCGTCGACAATCCCGAGATTCTCAAGGCGTTGTCGCCGACGTACGCGCTGGAGTTCATGGCCGGCCACTTCCACATCGCGTTCTTCGCACTCGCCGCGATCGTGCTCTCGGTCACCGGCGCCGAGGCGTTGTACGCCGACATGGGTCATTTCGGCCGACGCGCGATCACCTACGGCTGGCTGGGTCTGGTGCTGCCCGCATGCACACTGAACTACTTCGGTCAGGGCGCGCTGGTGTTGGGCGACGAGTCCACAGTGGCCGCGCCGTTCTTTCTGCTGACGCCGGAGTGGGCGCGAATTCCCATGGTGCTCTTGGCAACAGCGGCGACGGTGATCGCGTCGCAGGCGGTGATCACCGGCGCGTTCTCGGTGGCGTCGCAGGCCGCGCGGCTGGGTTACCTGCCAAGGCTGCGTATCGAGCACACGTCCGCGTCGACCATCGGCCAGATCTATGTGCCGTGGATCAACGCCGTACTGATGGTCGCGGTGTTGATCCTCGTGTTCGCGTTCCGCAGTTCGGCGGCGTTGGCGTACGCGTTCGGCATGGCGGTGACCGGAACGATCACGATCACCACCACGCTGTTCTTCTACTACGCGCGGACCCGCTGGGGATGGCCGCTGTGGAGCGTACTGGTCGGCGGCGGCCTGTTGCTCGTGGTCGATCTGATGTTCTTCGCGGCCAACCTCACCAAGCTGGTGCACGGCGCATGGCTTCCGCTGACCATCGCCGTTGTGGCGTTCACCGTGATGACGACATGGCAGACGGGTCGCCGAATCGTCACGCGCGCAAGGGAAAAGGCCGAGGGGTCGTTACGGGAGTTCGTCGACGACCTGGTGCATCGGGATCCGCCGCTGGTTCGCATTCCCGGCACGGCGATCTTCCTCGATCGGGGCCGCGAGACCGCGCCGTTGGCGATGCGCGCCATTGTCGAGCACAACCATGTGCTGGCCGAGCACGTCATCGTTCTGTCGGTCGTGACCGAGAATGTGCCGCGACTGCCCGACTCCGAGCGGATGACTCACGACGACCTCGGCTATGCCAGTGACGGGATCGTCCACGTGGCAGCGCGTTTCGGATACATGGAGCGGCCGATCGTCCCGCGCGCGCTCGCGCTGCTGAGTTCCGACGACACCGAGGGTCCCTTCGATCTGGAGAACGCCTCGTACTTCCTGTCGAAGCTCGACCTGTGCATGGGCGATGCGCCGACGATGCCGGCGTGGCGCAAGCGACTGTTCATCGCCACGTCGCACATCACCGCCGATGCGGCCGCGCACTTCGGGCTGCCGCTGAGTCGGACGGTCATCGTCGGCTCCCGAATCGAGGTCTGAGCCCTGACGTTGTCCCCTACCTGCCCGACGGGGTTATCCCCAATGGCGGTTTTGTCCCCAGGTTGGGTTGTGCTGGTGGTTCGGGGGCGTGGGCGCGGTTAGTGTCGAATGCATGTTCGATCAACTCGTCGAGGCAGCCACCCGCAGCCGGGGTGTCGCGGCGGTCGGGGCGTGGGCCCGGGTCGAGAACGCCGCCTGCGCGCGCCGATTGTTCGCCTGCGCTGATGAACTCGAACGGATGCTGGCCGCCGACGGGTCCGACCATCGCGAGCAGTGGTGTCTGGACAACTGGGGCGCGGTCGCGGCGTCGATCGCCGCCGCGCAGAACGTGTCGCTGGGGGTGGCCTCGCATCAACTGCTGATCGCCGACGCGCTGCGCCAGCGCCTTCCGCGGGTGGGTGAGGTGTTCGCCGCCGGGGCGATCACCTACCGGCTGGTGTCAGCGATCGTGGCCCGCACCCGCCTGATCTGTGATCCGGATGCGATGGCCAAAGTCGACACCGAGATCGCCGCCCAGGTCCAAGACTGGGGATCGCTCTCGGCGCACAAGACCGACACTCAGATCGACTACTGGGTCGACCGGTATGACCCCGCCGCGGTGCGGCGCACCGAATACTCCGCGCGCGGCTGCGGTGTCGATATCCACGACCCCGACGACGGGTCAGGTGTGGCGTTCATCGAGGGCCGGCTCATCGTCACCGACGCCGAAGCGCTCGACCAACGGTTAGACGCGATCGCGCGCACCGTGTGCGAGAACGATCCGCGCACCCTGGACCAACGCCGCGCCGCGGCCCTGGGCGCGTTGGGGCACAAAGCTGACCGGCTGGTGTGTGGATGCGACAACCCCGACTGCGACGCCAGAAACGCCACACCGAGTGCGGTCGTCGTGCACGTCATCGCCCACGAAGACTCACTCACTGATGACACCCCGGTGCAGTTGGACGGCGACGAACCCGTTGATCCCGATCGCAAGCCATGGCAGGAGATGACCTGGCGAGAACTGCTGGCCCCCCGCCCACCCGAACCCAAGGTCATCGCCCATACCCCACCGGCCGCCATCATGGGTCGCGGGATGCTGCCCGCCCCCGTGTTGGCGGCCAAGATCGCCGGTTCGGCGAAGATCGTCCCAATCGTGCATCCCGGCAACAAACCCCCCGAGCCGCGCTACCTCCCGTCGGCGGTGCTGGCCACCTTTGTGCGGTGTCGGGATATGACGTGCCGCTTCCCGGGCTGTGATCACCCCGCCTATGGCTGCGACATCGACCACACCATCGCCTACCCGGTCGGCCCGACCCAGGCGTCCAACCTCAAATGCCTATGCCGAAAACACCACCTGCTCAAAACATTCTGGGACTGGCAGGACCAGCAGTTCCCCGACGGCACCGTGCAGTGGACCTCACCGCAGGGCCAGACCTACACCACCTATCCCGGTAGTCGAATCCTGTTCCCCACCCTGTGCCGACCCACCGCACCGGTCACCGTCACGCCCTCGACCGCCACCACCGACCCGGCCGCCCGTGGGCTGGCCATGCCGCGGCGCACCCAGACCCGCCCCCAGAACCGCACCCAAGCCATCACCGACGAACGCCGATCCAACCAGGCCCTCATCCACGCCGGAGCCCTCGAACGGATGCGCAATCAGGACACGGGCCAAGACCCCGGAAGCGCTGGCGACGACACATACCTTCCGTTCCGGCCCCGACCCCCAAGCGACCTGAACTACCCCAGGTTTTGTTCCGATCTTCATAGGAGGATTGGAAGCTATGCCC